>DATCXQ010000070.1:0-2915 GCA_036565725.1 Blastocatellia bacterium | reverse complement strand
TAGCGAGCGTGGCTATAGATGAGGCCACGCTCGCTACCACTCGCGGTACTGATTCAAAGGTCGCGCAACTTCCCGCCGTGTCCGTTCTTTTTGGCGATGTGGTGAATGGCGGCGCGCTTCTCGTATTCGCCGGCGAGATTTTCGATCACCCTGGCCACCTCCCGCAGCCGCTCGCCCGTATCGATCATCTCCAACATCTCCTGTTTCTCGGAAGCTTCGATGTCAAGGTAAGCCGTCACTATGAACGAAAGCGCTTGAGGGTCGTTCGGCAGTTCCGGTACCTCATCCTCTTCGACCTCGCGGTCTTCTTTGATCTTGCGGTTCGCGGCGAGCAGGCGGTTGAAAGCTGTCTTCGCGCGCTCCGCCTCGACCGACAGGTCCTCGAAAGTTGGCTCGTCCTCGAAAAAATCGACATCGGCTTGCAGATACTGTTCGCCCTCGACGTATTGCAGCAGGCGAAAACGCGCGCCGCCCACGCAGAGTATATTCGATCTGCCATCGGGCAACTCCTGAACCACCGCTACCTCGACCGTACAGCCGACGCTGCCCAAGGGGACTCTGTCTGAAATGGGCTTCAGTTCGCTCTCCTCCGCGGAAGGACGGTAGATGATGCCGAAAGTCTTGTCTTTCTCCATCACATCCTTGAGCAACTTGCGATAGCGCGGCTCGAAGATGTGCAGCGGCGTGATCGCGTTCGGGAACTGCACGACCGGCAAAGGAAAGATTGGAATGACGCGATGAGAAGTCATATTCGGCGGCATTCTACGATGATTCCGCCCCGCTAGCCAGCGGGACAACCTCCCCGCTCGACGACCTTAGGGAAGCCGCTCGTAGACGATATAGATTTCAAGAAAAATATTCTCGGCCATGAATGAAAGCGAATCTATCTCCTGAACTTGATAGTCTATTTATTTTCCCTTGTCTTTAAATTCGTGTTCATTCGTGGCCGAAACTCTCTTTCTTAAATGCGATAGAATTGCGCTTCATGGAACCAATCCTGCTCTACAACCGCAAAACCGGAACGCTCGAAGAAGAAACCGTCTTCGAAAAAGACGTGATGGAGTTTTTCTATGGATCGCGGCTCGGCTTTTTCATCACCGAGCTGTTGTTCAAACACAGATGGGTCACCGAACTCTACGCCCGGCTGCAACATGGCCCGGGGTCGAAATCGAAGATCAGGAAATTCGTCGAAAGCCACGGCGTCAACCTCGACGAACTCGAGCGCCCCGTGGATTCGTTCAATACATTCAACGAATTCTTTATCAGAAAATTGAAGCCTTCGGCGAGGCCGATTGACCGCGACCCTGGGAGTCTGATCTCGATCGCCGATTGCCGCCTCTCCGCATATCCGATCCGCGAAGACTCGGTTTATCCGGTGAAAGCCAGACCGTTCACCGTCGCGCGACTCGTCGGCGGCGGAGAGCTCGCCGCCGGTTATGCCGCAAGTTACACTGGTGGATTGTGCCTGATCTTCCGCCTGGCGCCAGTCGATTACCACCGCTTCGGCTACGTCGACGATTGCGAGCAATCGCCGGTCGAAGCGGTCAATGGGTTCTACCGCAGCGTGCATCCGCTCTCGCTGAGTAGGATGAAAGCCGTCTTCACCGAGAACCGGCGCGAATATTGCGTGCTCAAGACCGCGAACTTCGGCGAGGTTATTCACATCGACGTCGGCGCCACGGGCGTGGGGCGCATCGTTCAACGCCACCCCGGCGGGGGCCGCTTCGCGAGAGGCGAAGAGAAGGGATATTTCGAATTCGGCGGCTCGACGGTGATTCTGTTGTTAAAGCCCGGGGCCGCGAAGATCGATGATGACATTGCGGAATATTCCGATCGGGGGATTGAGACGATTGTGAGATATGGCGAGAAGATCGGCGGCAAGGTTTGATAGCTGGCGCCGTTCTTGCTATGCAAAGTAATGTTCGTCTCAAAGCCGCAGACGCCGCAGAACACTGAATTCTCACGGAGAGAAGAAGGAGAGAAGAGAGGGAGTAAAGAAGCCAGGACTTTTTCACTCTGTGAGACCTCAACGTTCTGCGGCGCCTGAGGCGGTGGGGATACCTACCATCATTTTCTGTCGGAAAGGGAAGTCTGCAATTTTGTCGAGACTCAACGGAGCGGTTTGGGCGGTAGCGATAGCATTGTTGTCAGCGACTCTTGGCTTGTGGATTGTCTGGCGCGTCCCGAGCTTGGAGATGAGCTCGCGCGACTGGCTGATGCGGCAGCGCGGCCCGCTGCAGCCACCCGACGACATCGTGATCATAGCCATTGACGAGTCGAGCCTCAAACGCTTCGGCCGCTTCCCCTGGCCGCGGTCGTTGATGGCGCGTGCGCTCGATTCTTTGAAAAGCGCCGGACCGAAGGCGATCGCGCTCGACGTGCTCTACGTAGATCCGACGACCAGGGCCGATGACGCCGCTTTAGCCTCGGCCGTCAAGCGCGCGGGCAACGTCGTCGTCGCGGCCCAGTTGACCGCGGACGCCACGAGTGAAGACGCGGTCGAGTGGCTGCGGCCGTTGCAAGACATTGAATCAAACGCCGCCGGCGTCGGACACGTCGACGTCCACACCGGGTTCGACGGTGTCGCCCGAACGTTGTTGCCGCGTAACGCAGACGATCAGGGCGGGGCCTTGTGGGCGATGGCGGTAGAGGTGATTCGGGTCGGCGACGGACTCGCGGCCGACGCCCTCCGCGCGGCGTCTCAAGCGGTCGCCATCGGTAATCGCGTCCTGCCTGTCACAACCGATCCGGGCTCAATCCTCATCGAATCAGCGGGCGGAGGGTCAGAGCGTCTGCGCGCGGCGCGGATGTCTATCGATTACATCGGACCGTCCGGCTCTTTCGCGCCGCAGACTGTCGGCTTCAGCGAAGTTATAGACGGGCGCGTCGATCCGCAGAGGCTGCGTAACAAGTAC
>DATCXQ010000034.1:0-5451 GCA_036565725.1 Blastocatellia bacterium | reverse complement strand
TTACCGGGAGCGGTAGCGACCGGGTTCAATGGCGCCCGGTTGCTACCGCTCCCGGTAACGTACCGAAGCGCACTTTCGCGTACAGGCAATTGAAATCTGTCCTGGGCAAGACGTTGGCCGAGACTATAATGAATTCAATCTACGGATAGTTTCTCCTGTGCGCCCTTCTTCCTCAAAGCGGCTATAACCAACGCGACATACCCCGTCAACAACGGAAGAAACAAAAGGAACGAGAATTAGCTCAGCAGTAATAATACAAAATACGCGCCATCGTTGGCGGTAGGATTGCGTCCAATTCCGGCCATCACTTCAAAAACCGCTCTCTCCAGATTCAGCGCGGTGAGCGTCACTACAATCACCGTCAGTGGGAGAAGCGTGGCTATGCCGGCTGCGAGCGGTTTGAGACGAGCGTAGCGCTCTAGATAAAAGACTAGCAGCATCACACGCCACGTCGCGACAACCGCCAGGAACAAAATATTGATATTGGTCGCCGCTCTCAATGTAAACCACCGCTCAACAGGAATGGCGTAGAGGATCGCCGGCGGCGCCACGAGAGACACAAGAGTCGCCGCGTTACGATAAGATCAGTTCTGCGGCCTCAACGGCCAGATCAGCAGCCAGAGGAACAACGAAAGAGCGAAAACAGAGATTACCGAGCCGACTCCAAGGCGTTGAAGCAGATGCGCGCCGGGAGCATCCCAATACCGCCCCATCCCAACCAGCCAGGCGCAAACCAACCCGAACACGAGATGCATGCCGCCAAGCTCCAGGAATTCTTTTTGCGTAAGGCGAAACGTCAGCAGCCTGGCGACTGTGCGAAAGATGTTCGAATTTGTGGGCGGCGAGTCCTGCATTCAGTTCGTCGAAGCCTTGGTCACGATCTCGGCCTCTTCGATCGCTTCGGCCAGCGCGCGCAGTTCGCGTTTTTCCTTCAACTGTGGCTCGAGCGCGCGCAGTTGCGGGATGTGCTGGGTAGCGGCCTCCTTGAACTTGTTGAGGGCTTTCGGCAGCAATTTGTCTTTTCCGCCTCGGCTGTTCCAGTCGTCCAACTTCTCCTCGGCTTCTTCGAGGATGTGTTTGTAATCCTGAAGCAGCTCCAGCTTGGTTCCCTGCGGCAGCGGCCCCCACGTCTCTTCTTCTTTCTTCTTCTGCAGGGCCTCCGGATTGGCGAGAACCAGCAGGCGGCGCTCGGCGGCTTTGATGAAAATCTCGACGCGCTTGTCGATCTCCTGAAATTCCCGTACCAATTCCGCTTCCTGTTCGGTCAGGTGATCGCGCCTCTCTGTTTGCGCCTGAGCGACGATGAACATGGCGCTCAGTGAGATAAGCGACAAACACAGCGCAGGGAAGATCGAACGCTGAAATCGCGACATAACTTTGAAACCTCGCAAGGATGGAGAAGCGTTATTTTTTGCGCTTACCCTTGCCCTCTTTGATCTGGCGTAAGAGCGGGGGCAACCGCAAATTCACTTTGTCTATTTCCAGTTGATTGTCGGCGGAGGCGAGGGCCAGAAAATGCTCGTAAGCCTTCAAGGCCTGCTCGTAATCGCCGAGTTTGTCGAAACAGATGCCGAGAAAGTATAGCGTGATCGCGGTCCGTTTTCGATCTCCGCGGTTGCGCTGATAATTGAGTATCCGGAGGTACTCGCCCGCGGCGTTCTGAAAATCGTCGAGCTTGAACAGGGCCGTGGCCAGGTTCGTGCGCGCAAAATAAGCGACGTCTTCTTTCGGGGCCTGAGCGAGCGCCTGGCGCGACGCGCCGACGGCCTCTTGAAATCTCCCGAGCTTGACGAGCGAGGCGGCCACGCCGATCTGATGCGCGGGCTGCGACGGCTCGATCTTCGCCGCGGCCAGGTATTGCTCCAAAGCCTTCTCCGGCTGGGCCGGCAAATAAAGCTCGGCCAGTTGCGCGCGCAAATCGGCGCGATTCGGCTCGGTCTTGATCAACGATTCCAACTGCGCGACGGCTTCAGCGCCCTTGCCCGATTCGATCATCGCGGCGGCCAGGGCCGTTCGCGCCTCGTTATTCGACGGATCGTCTTGCAGAATATGCCGATAAAGTGAGACGGCTTCGTCGTATCTCTTCGCCGCGGCAAGCGCGCCGGCCAGTCGGAGGCGGCTCGGAACGTTCGGCTCGACCTCTGCGGAGGCGCGCAGGTCTTCGATTGCCGCTTTCAGGTCGTTGCGCGCCAGGTAGACTTCGGCCCGACGACGGAGCGCGATTGCGTTCTTCGGTTCGCGTTTGAGCGCCTCGTTAAGACTGGCCAGCGCTTCATCATATTTCCCGCCGAGCGCCTGCGCCTCGCCGAGCAGCGCATAGACGGTCGCGCGATCGTCGCCGGCTTCGATCGCGGCCTTCGCCTCGGCTATCGCCTCCGCGTACTTTCCGCCGCCCAACAGAATTTCGGCCAGCCCTGCGCGGGCGCGCGTGGCTTGCGGGTTCAGTTCGAGCGCGCGGCGGAATGATTTTTCAGCTTCGTCGGGATCGTTCTCGGCGAGGGCGATTTCGCCGAGCAGGGTTTGCGCGCGGGACGACGGCCCCCGCGCTTCGGGCGCGTCGCCGAACTCGGACAATTGCTTGAGCGCCCCGAGCATTGACGCCTTCGCCTCGGCCAGCCGGTTCAGCGAGAAGTATGCGGTGGCGCGTTGAAACTCCGCCTGCCACAACGCCGCGTCGCGTTCGAGCGCCTCGCCATAAAGTCCTACGGCCTTCTCCAACTCGCCTTTCTGATGCGCGCTCTGTCCAGCTTCAAACAACTCGGCGGCTTGTTCACGCGCGTCTTTGGCGTCGACCTCGGCGGTTTTGGCGGGCGGTTTGCCGCGTCTCTGTTGCTGCGCAGTTGTCGATGAAGCGGCCAGACAAATGGCGATAAAGATCAGACCTGCAGTTCGCGCCGATGACATTTCCATATCACTCCGTAGTTTATGAACGCTCCGATCATAGCACGACGCTCATTTAATCTCACATTTAATCAAAACAGACAGAATTCACAAGGTTTCTCAGGACTTTGATTTGAGTTGAATCCTGAAAAATCCTGCAAACCCTGTCTGTTTTCGGGGGAGAATCCAATTAGTTACTGGCGGTCTTGAAGGTGAATTCACCGGAGACCGCCAGATTACCAGCAGAGTCTCTTTATTTGTTGCGACGTTGCTTTGGGGTCGGCTTTGGAGTCGGAGTCGGAGTCGGAGTCGGAGTCGGCTTTGAGGTCGGCGCCGGCATTGTCGCAACAGGCATGACAGCAACGTCAATGAAACCGCCTCCCTCATCAGGCATCGTAATCCCCCTGGCAACCACGTTTCGCGTTGTTCCCAGGGTCAGGTTCGGATCAATCTGGGATAGGTCAATGGTGAAAAGCGTCCGGCCGCTCACCCCGATGACGCTATTGCCTCCATTGCCGTCAGAGTAAATGTCGAAGTCGACTGTTGGGGCGACATTGATCGGGGCGCCGGTGGGAGTGACGAGGCGGCCAATCGTCTGCAGTTTTCCCCCGCCAGTGGCTGAACTGCCGCCGGGAGTGGCCGGCTGGATTGTCACGAACGTGTCGAGGTCGTAATCAATTGAGTAGAAAAGAGTCGTCGTCGCGCCAACAAAGTTGTTCGTATATGAGCCGGCGGAGATGTTCGGATCGGCGCCCGCGTTGACATCACCCGCCATATAAGACAGGGCGGTTTGCGCCACGGTCGTATTGAGGTTGCCGCCCGAATTGACGACCGCGAAATTTTGGTCGTTACTCCCGATCAAACGTATCGCGTTGAGGACGGGATTGAAATCCATCAGCGACTGGAACCCTCCGGCAAAACGAGGCGTCAAATTGCTCACCAGGGTAGCGGCGCCTAACCGGGAGGAAGTCAGGCCGATAGTGTAGAGACTGCCGGTGTCAGTCACGGCGTACAGGAGCCCGTCGGACACACGAAAATCAATCCCGATTAAATTGCCATTGGTCGTCGTGACGCGACCTAACCGGCTGAAGCTGGTCGCGCCAGGCGGGAGGACCAAAATGACATTGTTAGCGTTCAGGGCGTAAATGCTTGTCTTCGGCAGGACGATGCCCGAGGACTGCGCGGCGAAGGCCGTATCCTGTGAAGATGCCTTCATAACAGAGGAAGATGAGATGGAGGCATTAGATAGGTTAAGTCCACTTTTCGCTTCGGTCGAATGCCGGCCCATAAGACCAAAGGTCAATGAGGCGGCCAAGGCCAGTGTGATGAATGTCATCGTGATAAATGACTTCTTTGTGTTGGCGCGTTTCATACTGTGTTAACTCTCCTAGTTAGAAGGACTGTTCATTCATCGCGAATGAACGAGACAAAAATCACCCTAGAGGAAGAGATAATTTCTGCCAGCTTTAGGGAAATTCAGATTTGAGACGAACGGGTGAATTTTGTGATTGGTGAGATAGGAGCTATCAATCAATCTTTCAATATTTCGCTATTGATCCGATCAGATCTGAGCAATCAGTATGCCGATGGGATTGGCTATGGGGCGTCGCGTTGATAGGTTCCTATTTGATCAATATACGAAGGCGCAAAACCTGCGAAAATCGCCTATTTTTCGACTGCGTGGATGAAACCATCAACGCAATGATCTATAGAAACGTAGGCCATTTGTGCGCTGCGCCGTCTTTGCGCTGTGAAATTTCTACCATTTGGGGGTAACAGGCTGCTTTATAACAGGACATATCATCGGCATCGCTCCCGTATTAGATTGATGCGCGCGCGAAATTTTGAGGCTTGATCCAGGATCCTACTTAATTTCGGATCGCAGCATTACATTTTCACGTCCAGAAGTTGCGATCCAGAGTGCGATATTGCACTGCCTCGGAGATGTGCGGTTCGGCGATCTGCTCTTTTCCGGCCAGGTCGGCGACAGTACGGCTGACTTTGAGAATCCGGTCGTAGGCCCGCGCCGACAAGCCCCATTTAGTGATCGCGCGTTCGAGCAGCGTCTGCGTCCCCGCGCCGAGCTGGCAATGCTTTCTTATTAAACGTGTGGGCATCTGCGCGTTGCAATAAACAGGCTCGCCCACGAAGCGCTCCTGTTGAAGCCTGCGTGCGCGACCGACTCTTTCGCGGATTTCTGCCGAGCCTTCGGCCGCCTCCTGGGCCGACAGTTCGCTGACCTTCACGGCAGGCACGTCTATGTGGATGTCGATGCGGTCGAGCAGCGGGCCGGAGATTTTGGAAATGTAGCGTTGAATTTGCGGCGGGGTGCACTTGCAGTGGCGGGTCGGGTCGTTGAAATAGCCGCACGGGCAGGGATTCATCGCCGCGACGAGCATGAAACTCGCCGGGAAAGTCAACGACATCGCGGCGCGGCTGATCGTGACCCTCTGATCTTCGAGCGGCTGGCGAAGCACCTCCAACACGTTCCGCTGGAATTCGGGAAGCTCGTCCAGGAAGAGCACGCCATGATGCGCCAGGCTGACTTCTCCGGGTTTTGGGATCGAGCCG
>DATCXQ010000031.1:0-6791 GCA_036565725.1 Blastocatellia bacterium | reverse complement strand
CACAGGCTCGCGACAACGCGCGGCGCGCCGGAGTACATAAATCCGCGCGTCAGCCCGATCAGCCCCTCGCCCTTGATCTCTTTGCCCAGTCCCGTCTCGCATGCGCTGAACACGATCAGGTCGGCATTGAGTGGGAGGTTGTAGATCTCATGCAGCCGCAGAAATCCGTCTTGCGGTTTCCCCTCCCGGTCAATGAGCGAGAAGACCAGCCCGGAAAGTTCAGGGCGCTCGCTGTTGAGCAGACCGTGGGTCGCAAAATGCAAGATGCGGTACTGACTCAATTGCTGGCTCAGCGCCAGGGCGCGGCTGGCGTTGAAGTCAGTGGCTTTGAGTCCTGTTCCTTTCGGAGTAAGCGCAATGATGCTCTCGGCTTCCTGGCGTGAGAAGGCGAGTCGCGTGAAACCGTCGCGAGCGTCGGAAAAATTCATAGTTCTGATCGAGCGCGTCAACTCTGAAAGTTCCGCATCAGCCACCGGCGCGGCCAGAGTCTTTCCGGAGGGGGTTCCGTTTTTAGCCGACGCCAGGCGTGGGTCGCTCTCTTCAAAGACTGGGTCGGCCAGGACGGCGACCGATTTGGCCGCCTGCTGCCGGCCCGCCATTTCACGGCGAATGATCGATAAGACCGAAGCGGAAGGAATGGTCACGACCTCATGCTTCGCGATCAAAGGATCATAATCTCCGGCCGACCGCTCCTTATCTTCCGGCAGCGGCAGCGCAGCGAAAGGCAGATAAGTTAGCGCGCCCGGCGCCACAACGACCAGCCGTTTGCCGCCGAGTCGTGGAGCCACCGGGCCGAGCAATATCCTGCTGAGCGTCCTGGCCTGAGCGATAAATTGCGGATCGGGCGGAGTCCAGCGTTTCGGGCGCGCGGTGAATAGTTCGTAAACCCGGCGAGTGGCGGCTTCGAGTTCGGCGCGCGGAGGAAGCTCGTAACTATCGATAGAACGCTGCGAAACAAGCCAGAGGTAACTGCGCTTTTCTCCAAGCGCGTACTCGAGCAGCAGTGTATCTTCATCAAGCGCCTGTTGTTGAATCTCTGTCAGACCAAGTGGCTGAGGCTGGGTCAGAGCAGCGTATTGCGGGCTGCGAGCCCGAATCTGTGCCTGGACCTCTTCATATTCGGCGGTGATAGCAGCAATCTCTTTCGCGGCGGCGTCGGCCTGTTCGGGAGTATGCTTACGATTTAATAAGCGTGCTTGCATCGCGGCCTTCCCATTGAGCCGTTGCTGCAAGGAGCGTTCGCGCTCCAGCAGCGAACTATCGACGCCCTGACGAATGTCGGCGCGGGACTCTTTCAGCAATTCAAGCAAGGAGCGCGCCCGGGCACGCTCGCTTACCGACAATGCGACAGCGTCAAACGCCGCGGGCGGGTTCTGCTTGTGCATCTGCATCAACACGTCGATGTAAGATTCAAATAACTCCTGTCTGTTGGCAAAGTAGGAAGCTCGAAGCTCCTGACTGGGGATGTTTGTGCGTAGGGATTCGATCAGACCGACAGCCTGTTCAATGATCTGGCGAGCCTGGGGCAGATTGCCGCGCTTTTGCTCCACTCGTGCAATCCCCAGTAGGGTATCAGCTTCTCCGTTGCGGTCACCTACCTCCCGCCTAATCGGCAGAGCCTCGTTGTACTTCTCCAGCGCCTTCTTCATCTCTCCCAACGAATTGTACACCCGGCCGAGGTTGTTGAGGATGCTAGCGTTCAGATTGCGGTCGCCTACTGCTTGGTTGATCAACAGAGCTTCGTTGAACCTATCCAGCGCCTTCCGCATCTCTCCCAGTGAATGATAGAACTGACCGATATTGTCGAGTGTAATGGCCTCTCCTCTGCGGTCGCCTATTGCCTTGAGAATCAGCAGGGCTTCATTGTAATTCTCCAGCGCCTTCCGCGTCTCCCCCAGTGATCGATAGACCGTCCCGATGTTATTGAGTGTGGCGACCTCCACTCTGCGTTCACCCACCGCCTTGCAGATCGGTAGCGCCTCATTGAATTTCTCCAGCGCCTTCCGCAGTTCTCCCAGTGATCGATAGGCCGCGCCGATGTTGTTCAGTGTGACAGCCTCCCCGTCGCGGTCGCCTAACATCCGATTGATCGGCAGAGCTTCGTTGAACTTCTCCAGCGCCTTCTGCATCTCTCCCAGTGATCGATAGACCGTCCCGATGTTGTTGAGTGTGGTAGCCTCTACGCTGCGGTTACCTAATGCCTGGAAGATCGGCAGAGCTTCATTGAATTTCTCCAGCGCCTTCTGCCTTTCTCCAAGTGAGTTATAAACCGCGCCGATGTTGTTGAATGTGGTGGCCTCAATATTGCGGTCGCCTATTGCCTGGAGAATCGGCAGCGCTTCATTGAACTTCTCCAGCGCCTTCTGCATCTCTCCAAGTGAGTTATAGACCGTGCCGACGTTGTTGAGTGTGGTGGCCTCCCCACTGCGGTCACCTGCCGCACGCCTGAGCGGCAGAGCTTCATTGTACTTCTCCAGCGCCTTCTGCAATTCTCCCAGTGAGTAATAGACCGAGCCGATATTGTTGAGTGTTTGAGCCTCCCCACTGCGGTCGCCTACCGCGCGCCTGAGCGGCAGAGCTTCATTGTACTTCTCCAGCGCCTTCTGCATTTCTCCCAATGACCGATGGACCACGCCGATATTGTTGAGTGTTTGAGCCTCCCCATTACGATCAGTCGCTCTTCGATACAACTCCAACGCTTCATAATACTTCTCGATACCCTTTCTTTTGGCTTCCAGCGTTCCATTTTGTAGCTGCTCCGCCTCTCGAAAGGTCAGTTCTCCGGCAACTCGATGTTTATCCTCGGCAGTCGCCGCTCTAAGTTCTTCTACCTTGATTTCATAGAGTCCTGACTTGGCTGTTTTCTCGGGAGAACTCACCTCAATCAGATATGCTCCGGGCGCCTCTGCGATCGCAGACACAGTTTCTGATCTCTCGACCACTTGTTCGCTGTTGACCTCACTTATCTTCTTACCATCAGGCGTAAAAAGCGCCACCGCCACGTCTATCCCTCGTTGGTCGACCACCACGTACATATACTGACCGGAGATCATCGTGATCTTGTAGGAATGAGATTGGCCGCCAGAGAGCTCTCGTTGAATGGGCTTACCAAGCTCCAACGAGTTACTCTCTTGGGCGCTTTGTACCGCGCTATGTACACTATAGCTTGCTTGCACAGGAGGCGCCTCTGGCCTTAGGTAGGTAGAAGCCGACAATCCGACACAGATGAGCAGGTTGATAATAACGCCAAGTCTCATGACAGCGGGCAATATAGTTACATTCATCGGCTTTGGCAATATTGAGGATTGAAGAGTGGGCGCGTGGAGTTTTTGCGGCGCGGTGGGAATGAAGCTGGGTACGCATCGCTTCCAGCGTGCAGTCGTGGAAAGTAGAGCATTGAGAGTCGAAAGCGCGCTCGGATCTGGCCGCGGGTGTGTTTCTGAGCGACGCGCTCGAAGCAAGAAATACGGGGCCGTGGCGCATCGCTTCCAATCAATGCGTCTCTCGCCGAGACCGCACGCTGGAAGCGATGAGTACCCAGGTCGTGTGCAAAAACTTGACTGACACCCGATTGAAGATCGAGGATCGAGGATCGCATCGAATATCACTGTTCGATCTTCTATCCTCGATCCTCAATCCTCGATCTTCTGTCCTTACGGCCTCGTTATCCTCACGTTGTCGACGCCCGCCTCGACGAGGCTTGCGGTGCTGGCGTCCGCCGCCTCGATCAGGATTCGGATCGTCTGTCCAGCGAACTGGCTCAGGTTCACCGTGGCGGTGGTAAAGACTGCGTCGTCGTTCTCAGTGCCGCCGAGTTCCTGGAATACTGTGGTTACGGCGCTGCCGACCACGATCCTCACCCGGAAGAAGTCGGCGGTTGAGGAGTTGGTCCCGTGGGCCAGGTAGTAGGAGAAAGTCAACGTGAAGTTGGTTCCTCCCGATAAGGTGATTGCCGGCGACAAGATGGATGTGGTGCCACCATCTATGTCATTTACGCCGGCCGAGGCTCCGGCCAGGGGGCCCGTAACCAGGTCATTTACCCCGCTGACAGTGGTGCCGAGCTGCTTGGTTCCGCTCGAAGTCGTAGTCTCGGGGTTGGCCCGAGCCCATTGTCCCGTCGTCGCGGTGTCAGTCCCGGATGCGTTGGTCGTCCAGCCCTGGTTGGTTTCGAAGTCGTCGAAGAAGATTGTCGTCGGCGGGTTGCCGCCTCCGGCGCAGGCGCGGATGGCCCTGTTCACATTCAATCGCCCTCCTGTGACAGTCCTCCCGGCGAGTGCAGTGATCTGGTCGACATTGTCCATGAGGTTTGCTTTCAGGGCGGCTGTGCTCAGATTACATCTGGAGAGCACCAGCGCCGCCGCGCCGGAGACGTGCGGCGTGGCCATCGAGGTTCCGCTAAAAATGGAGAAGCCCCCGTTACGCACTGTCGAAAGGATGGCCGTGCCGGGCGCTCCGAAGTCAACGGTCGTGGCGCCGAAGTTGGAGAAAGAGGATTTATTATCCCTATTGTCAGTCGCGGCCACCGACACAACGTTCGGGGCGTTATAGTTGGACGGGAAATTGGGAGTGGTGTCGGTGTTGACGTTGGCGTTGCCGGCGGCTGCGACGAAGAGCATGTCATTGCTGTTTGCCGCATTGATCGCGTCGAGCAACGCCTGCGAGAAGCCCCCGCCGCCCCAACTGTTGGAGAGGACGCGGACATTGGCGTTGTTGCCGAATATCTGTTTTGCCTGGATGGCGAACTGGATGCACTCAATGGCGTCGGCGTTGGCCCCGCTGCCTGACGCGGTGAGGAACTTCAACCCCATGATGCTGGTGGTCCAGTTCACGCCGGCCACTCCCGAACCATTATTGCCTCTGCCCCCGATCGTCCCCGAGCAGTGAGTGCCATGATTGTTGTCATCGAGCGGAGTGCAGGTGTTATTGACGGCGTTGAAGCCATGCGACCCCGCCGGGCAATTAATCGTCTGGCCACCAATAGTCACGCTGAAAGCCGCCGGCGCCGACCAGATGTTCGCGGCCAGGTCGGGATGGTTATAGTCAACTCCCGTGTCGATCACGCCGACCACGATGTTGGAAGAGCCTGTCGAAACGTCCCAGGCCTGAACCGCCTCAATGTCCGCGCCAGCGATCCCGGTTTGGCCACTGACGGTCTGGCCCGTATTGTTCAATCCCCACAACTGGCCGAATTGCGTATCGTTGGGAGTCAGCTGGGTCTCGACGATGTAATTCGGCTCGGCGTACAGCACTCCCGGAGCGTTTGACATCATCTTCAACAGCGCCTGCGTATTCATGCTATTCGAACGGATGTGGTACATGTTGAGACCGGGGGCTAAAGCGCGATTATCCGAAGCGTTCGCCAGGGAAGCCGCGTTATCCACGAAGGTTTGAAGCTGAAGCTCGTCCATTTCGCGGAAGCGCACTAGCACCTCGCCAGGGACCGCCTTGTGGCCGTTTACCATCTCGAATTGCATCGGCGTCTCCCGCGCCGGCCGGTCCGGCGGGCCCTGAGTCGAGGCGGATCGCTGAGGCGCCATAAAGATCGTCAGCAGGATGATCAGCGCCAGAGGCGCCCTCAGGCGGGTCGCTATTCTTTTCAGTATGTGTGTGCTACCCGGTGATTTTTTAGGTTGGGTTGACATGGTTTCCTCCTAAGCAAGTTATGGGTTTGGCGTCGCGTCTAGGTAGGCGACGGCGTGTAGGGGCGGCCGCCTGCTTAGGCGCATGGTCTTGTAATCGGACTTAAATCCGGCGAATCGCCGGGCTGCATAACTGATGAAAGCGACAGACTATAGCTTGAACTGCACAGCTTTATCTGGTGAGGAGCGGGGAGACGCTCTCCTACGGAGAATACCGGAAATTTATGAAGATATTTCGCAGTGCTTATATGCTGAGAGGACGGATAAGTCAATGTTTTGGGTTGAATGAGTAAAAATATTTTGTAAAAACGGGGAAGTAATTAAACATTGGCGCCAAAATTTCCAACAGACGCCGCTCCTTGAGACACGGGGACAGTACCGCGCGTAAGCAAGCGGCGTATTTGTAAGGCGGCCGCTTGCTTACGCGCGGTACTATACCCGTCTCCATGTTCTGATTTAAAAGGGCAGCGCTCTCTTCATTTCTTATCTGCTTCTCGTGTACCATCGCCCCGCCTTCAGTTTCTTTATCAAACAAAGGAATCGATATGAGATTTCGCAACTGATTCAAATCACGATGGCGCGGGGCGCCGTCATTCCGCCTCTGTTAGCCTTCGCATCCTCTTTGGGGCGCGTGCGGCTGCGGAAGTCGGACCTACCATGAGGATTTCGGCATATGGATACTACAACTTCAGGCGCCTGGCTCGAGAGCATCGAGCGAATTTCCGTAGAAATCATCGCGCCCGCGGCCGCGGAAATAGACGCCGCAGGCGCTTTCCCTCGAGCCGCGATCAAGGCGATGGGCAAGGCCGGTCTGCTTGGACTGGTCAGCGGAAAAGAAGTCGGGGGACTGGGCGAAGGACATCGCGCCGCCACGCAAGTCGTCGTACGCGTCGCGCGCGAATGCGCCTCGACGGCGATGGTCGTTTGCATGCATTACTGTGGCGCGGCCGTGATAGAGGGTTTCGGCCCGCGCGAAGCGCGTGAAGCGGTGGCGCGCGGCGAACACGTCACGACGCTCGCCTTCTCCGAGAGCGGCTCGCGCAGCCAATTCTGGGCGCCGATGAGCTCGGCGACCGGAGTGGACGGCTCTGTGCGTCTGGACGCGAAGAAGAGCTGGTCGACCTCCGCTGGAGAGGCCGATTCCTACGTCTG
>DATCXQ010000026.1:0-6865 GCA_036565725.1 Blastocatellia bacterium | reverse complement strand
TGGTGGCGACAATCTCCCTCGCCCGTTCCTGAAGTATCTGCGCGGCGTCGTTGTATTCGGCGACTGACGCGGGGCGAAGCTCTTGTGTCAAGAGCGTTCCGTTATTCTGCGGCCAAACCAGAGTTAGAGCATCGCCTTTGAGAGTCCCTGTAACCGTTACCCCTTCCAGGAACGTCTGGTGTCTGCCCCGGAAAGTCAGGCTGAGGTTGTCGCCATCAAAGACTCCCTCGAACGAGTACGAGCTACTGTCAGTTTTTCCGTCTCGATTTACATCGAGTATCTGCATCTGTCCTTTGATTTCCCGCTCCGCCTTCGCCCACTGAATGAATGTCGCGCTGTCATCGTCTGTGTGGAGGTAGCCGGTCTTACGGCTCTCCACTTCGATCGGCGTCGGGGAAGGTTTCTCACCGCCGGCGGATGACGATCGGGGGTTGTTTCCCGCGACCTCTTTGCACCCGGCAAGTAAGGCGAGCGCCAGCAGGAGCGGAAACAGTGTTTTGGCGCCTGTTGTCATTTCGCTGTCCCTTTCTTCGCGCCCTTCTTCGCCTTCCTCCCGACCTTCGACATGGTGTCTGACTGACGCCCCGCGCCGGCGGCCTTCCGCAAAACACGGCGAGTCTGCTTCTCGATTTGAATGTTTCGTGTCGTGCGCGATTTCATAGCTTATTCATATTCAATGCTCCGTTTTACTCTTGGCCGCCCCCGTTCTTCGCGGCTGCTTATCCGTCACAGGCAGTAAGATTGTGTAGCGGTCAACCCGGCGCCAGATTCCAGCCCGGCGTTCCGCCTCTATGTCGGCAAGAGCGGCGAACCTATCCATAAAGACGGCCAATTCGATATCCGTCGCCTTAAAACCGCCGACCTGTTTCTCCTGCGCGATCACCAGAGTCAAGACAAGCAAAAGGTCTGATCCCCGCTTGTCCTCTTCCAACCCATTCTCGTCATTCTTGAACTCGCGCAGCGCAAGCGCCAGCCGTTCGAGCAGGTCATCCGGCAACGAGCGGAGATAGACATCGGTGGCTACCCGCCTGTCTTTCATCTGTCCGCGCGCCGCCATTGCGAAGAATTGAGACGCCAGCGGTTTTTCCTTCAAAAAGCCATCCAGGTCAACGTCCGAGCCGGCGTCTGGGTGCTTTCTGAGTATTTGTACTACAGCTTCTCTTTCCTTGGTTGTTAGTTCAATCATTTCGGCCCTCCGCCGCGACCGGCTCGAAATAGCCGGCAAAAACGACATCGCCACAGGTCTTGTACCAATCAGGAAAACTCACATCTGAAAAAAAATGGCAATAGCGCCCACGCCCGTCCTCGCAGCGCTCGAACCTGTAGGACTGATCGAGGATGGCGCCTTCGGGGCCGTGCCGGCCGCGCGGCTAGCCGACGCAACGTGCGAGGCCGGTTTCAATGATATTGAGTGTTGGCGTATTCATTGCGTCAATCAATCTCGACACCGCGTTCCAACAGCCATGTATCGATGAGTTCCCATTCAATTTCGCCCTCGTTCCTGTCCGCCGCGACCAGGAACTCAAACTTGAAATCCTGATGGAGCTTCCACGCCTGGCGTGACACCTTTCCGTCAAAACACTGCTCGAAGCTTTCGCGCTCGTACGGAAACAAAGTCGCCAGTATGTTGAGCGCCAGGTCTGCCGGCCCCGGGCCAGGATCGCCGATCTCGAAACCATCGGGCGAGTGATGCCGGACAGTCCATCGGACATTCGTTTTCAGTCCCGCCGACGTCCGGCGCCAGCGCAACGGCGCGCCCCAGTCGAACGCGGGCGATAGAGCGGTTTCATTGAATCCTTCTGGTCGTTCCATCTTCATGCTTCAGGCCAGATCTACTTCGCCCTGACCATCTTCGCCGCCACTGCGATTCGTCTCCGCCGGCGTCATTTCGCTGGTCCTTTCTTTGCGACCTTCTTTGCGGCGGGCTTCTTCGCGCCATCCTTCTTCGGCGGTCTTCCGGTCGGCAGTTCTGGCGGCATCGTGTCTTCCGGGATCATGTAAATCTTGAACTTACCAAACTGTGTAATCTTGACGCCGGGAATGTGTCCTCGACGCGCCCAACTCACAGCGCTTTGATACAGAACGCCAGATTTCCCCGCAAATTCGGATACGGTCATATAGCGTTTCGCCATTCACCACAATTTAAAATAAGCCTATCACGTTTCACAAGGCTGAGATTACCCCATTTTCTGTCCTGCGCCTTTGAGCGCCGAAGCGATGATTAACGACCATATGGCTACCTGACCGTGACGCGACGTTCAAGCACTGTCGGCGCGCCCCCCAGCGGCGTATCTGACCCGACCCTCCGTCCCCAAACCCGGATCAGCGCATTGCCACGTTTGGTGAAGCGCAGAGTGACCGTGTGCCGCAGATGTTTGAGAATCATCGCGCAGGCCACGCCCGGATGGGTGGCCTTAGTAAAGTCGTAGGCCATAACCGTCGCGCTGTCCTCTGATACGATCACTCCCGTGTCTGCCTCGCGCTCACACCCGCTTCCCATCGTCGTAATTGTCACCTGGAAATTCTCGCCTGCCAGCACGGCGCTGGGCGCGGCCAACGCGTCATTCGCACTCTCATCAAGAATACCGAGTACGCGCGATTCCTGCGGGGGCGCGTACTGCGGCGTGGTTCGACGCTGCGACGCGACTGCCCCGTTCAAGCGCATAACCCCGGTTGCTAACGCCAGCGCCAGCGCCAGGCCGCTGATAGGAATAATTTTGTTCGTCATAGATCCTCCGTTAGTTATTCGGCGCCTTGCAGCGCGACCATAGACAAAAAACCTCTCTAAGGCGCGACAAGTCGGCAAACCCGCCGACCCTGCGTTAATTGAAACGCCAATCGCTGGAAACCGTGTCAATTTTTTTGACCAGGTTTTCTAACTATCCGGCGCCGGTTCCGCCGCCAGGGCGCCGCAGCAACGGCAGGAACCAAACTACGATGCGAGGCGGCGCCTCGCGCATTGAATGATCAGTTCTTTTTGCTTTCAATGGGCGCCTCTTGACGCCGCCCCGATTAATGATGCGGTAAATGCCCCGTGACAATTATTGTCATCAGCGGGTTATCAAGCCTGGCGGCGGAGCCGATCGGGTGAATTAAAATGGGAATTGTTCTCATGGCGGCGTAAATCGCCGCAGGCGGCGACAGGGTAGAAACAAAAAGGCAAGGATCGCGACCAATCTCTAAAATTCACTTGATTCGGATGGGCCGAGTTATGCCATAATCTTGCCGGTCGCGTTAAGGAAAGCATCAGCAATCCTGCCATTTGCGTAGCGCGACCCTCGCGTCATGCGCTGTAAACACGATCAGTCACTCAATCTCAGTTCATCTCCCACAATTGAACTGGCGTAGGGCGGGATCAAGTTATATCAGCGGACCATTCGATAGAGATCGCTCTATTGTTTGATAAAGCTCGCAACGGAGACAAACTCGCCGAAAACCGGTTGGCGGAATTGCCGATGCCGGAGTTGCGGCGAATTGCCAGTGTTTATCTCGGCCGTGATTTCCGTGGCGATTCTATTGAGACCGGCGATCTGGTCAACGAAATCTATTTGATTGAACCCATCTCCGAAGACTATCAACGACAGCGCGCATTTCAAGGTTTTTGCGCCCACTGCAACGCGGCGCCTGATTGATCGGGCCAGAAAGAGCATCGCCCGTGAAGAACGTCTGGGCGAACGGGCGGAATTCGAAGACGCCCATCAGCCGCCGCTCGACGACGATGGCGCGCGGGCGATCGAACAAGCGATGCAGGTCGCTCGGTTGGGCAAGGCGATGCATGAACCGGAAGTTGACGATCCGCGCGCCGACCGGATTATCAAATTGAAAAACGGCGGCTTGACGAACAAAGAGATCGTCGAAGCGGCCGGTGTGGATGTAAGCGCTGTGAAGAGAGATTGGAGAGCGGCGCGCTTGTCTCGACTCTCGATTGGGATAGAGACGGGACTGAATCGTACGCGCCGCGACAGTCCCGCGAAATTTTTTTCTCATCAATGAACCGTTCTCGTCCGGCCGTGTGCGGTTATTGATGAAATGAGGCGAAGTCGCCGACATCAATCGACCGTTGCGCGCCGTCGCGTAGCATTAGCAAGTAAAGCCAAACAGTGTTTCTGCTTAACCTTAGGAGGAAATATGTCGCGAGCGTTTAAACTGCTCACTGTCATTATGATCGTTTGGGCGCTGTGCGAGGCGTCCGAAGCTCTGGCTCAGGGCTTCAGCAATATGCTCGGTGGCAAAAAGGAAGCCACCCTCAAACGAAAGCTGGCGCCTTATGTCGTGATCAAAAATAAACGGATAAAGATCATCGCTGAAGCTCAAGGCAACACTTCAAAAGATATTGCGGAGGTGTTGAAGACAAAATTTATTACCGACGTTCAAAAAGACCTGGGGTACATCGTAGATGAGGCCAACCCGGAGACGATCTTGAAGTTTACGGTAACCACATTCGACACGGAAATCAGACAGGGTACCCGCCAATCAGGCTCCAACAGCCTTCCCTTCACTATGGTCAACGGTAATGTCGAGGTGAGTTATCAGGCGCTGGAAGCCCAATCGAACGCGCCACTCGATTCGGAAAACCTGGTTGAATCATTCAAGAAGGAATACTCTTCCCCGGTCAGTACCGATTCGGTCGCGTTACGTAAAATCCCCATTCTGGGAGGGATCCCCACCACGAAAAGCACTGGTTCGAGCACGGCGCCGAGTCAATCGGAATTGAGGAACAATTTGATCAATGCGATAGTCAAACAGATGGCGCAGCGCGCCGCGCCAGTCGAGGAGCGTTTCCCCGTCAAGTTGCCTAAAGGGAAACTCGAGGACCTTTCGAAAGTGGCCTTGACTCAATCGTGGGGAAAAGTGCTCGAAGGCGCGGAGAGCATGGAACCGTTGTCTAAAGAGAAAGACGATTCCTATCGGCATTACCTGATCGGATTGGCGAATGAAGCGCTGGCCTATGAACAAACGAGCAATGACGCGACCCGCGACTACCTGTTCAGAGCGCGCAAGGCGTATGAAGACGCGAGGACGAAAAACGCCGGCGAAGAAGAATACATTCAGCCCTGGACGCGCGTAGATAAGGCATTGGCGCAGTACGAAAAAATCAAGCGCCAGGCGGAAGAGTATCGAAACTATCTGGCCAATAAACCCAGTTCTAAATCGCCGGAGCCTGTTCAGGCGGCGCAACCCGCTTCGATTCCCACCAATTCAATTCCCGCGGGTGAAAAGAGTCAGGACCAGAAGAAATCCGACGGCAATCCGGCTGTGAGCGGCGGCGGTTCCGGCGGAAGTGAGGCGGGTTGGGACAACCAAATGGTTATCAAATTATGGAAGCAAGGCAATGTCCCCGAGCAGCGGTTGGTCGAGTTTGTAAAGAACGCGCCGACGCACAAATTCGATCCGTTCTCCGCCCAGGGGGTCCTCGAATTGACCGGGGCTGGAGTGCCGCAATCCGTAATTGACGCAATGATCCAAAAGGTGAAGCCGCAAACGCAAACTCCGGCCAGAAAAAAGAGCGGCCAACCAGGCGCCAAAAAACCGCAAGGGAACTAAGCCGGCGCATCAATATGGTTCAGGAGGCCGGTTCAGGAGACATGATATGCAGCGATCATTATTGACAGGGCGTGGCGCCTGGCTTTGCGCCACGCCGCTTTTCCTGGCCCTGACGGTTTTGGCGATCGGAGCCGCTCCTTCAAATACTCAAAGCGGTTGCGAATCCACCGCCGAAGACATGAGGTCGATCCGCGAAAAACTGAGGTCATCGCTGGCCGGCGATGACCTCGAGGATTTGTTTCAACGGTTGAAACACGTCACCGGTGAGTGTCCGAATGACGGCGACGCATGGTATTTCCGCGCCAAGGTCGAGCAGAAACTGGGCAAATCCTTCAACTACTCAATGAATCAGGCTCAGAAAAACCGCTCGCAGGCGTTGAGGGACGGCGTTGATCCGTTTTCTTCATCCACGCCTGCAAATGCGGACAGGCCAAGCCAAACGGCCCCGGCAGTGAATGATTCTGACTCCGCGCCGCGGATCGAAATCATTTCGCCGCCTGTCAGTCGCGGACAGTCTGCGCGAATCAAAACCTGCCAGATCACTATCAAAGGTCAGGCCGTTGATCGTTCGACGATTGAAAGGGTAACCATCAATAACACGCGCGTTGAAGTTGACGCGCAGGGCAATTTCTCCGGCGACGTCAATCTCAAACCGGGCGGTGATTCGGTCAAGGTGACGGCGACCAACGCCGCCGGCAAGTCCGCGACCAGGGATCTCACGCTCGTTTGCGATAACCAGTCTTCATCTACAGTGGCGACAAATTCCACGTCCGCCGCCTCGCCGTCCGCGCCGACCTTAGGTTCGCTGGTCACCGTCAAGCAATACGCGCTGGTTATCGGCATCAATAATTATCGCCAACTGGGCAAACTGAGCACCGCGGTCAACGACGCGCAAGAAGTCGCGCGGGTGTTGCGCGACCTATACGGCTTTGAAGTCAAACTGTTGACTGACGCCGGCCGCGCAGAAATCGTCACCGCGCTCAACGAATATCAACAGAGACTCGATGAGCGGACCAGACTGTTGATCTATTACGCCGGGCATGGAATTTTCGACAAAACAGGTGAGAAGGCCTATTGGTTGCCTGTTGATGCGGATAAGAATAACGATGTCAACTGGATTATGGCCGACGAAGTGACTGTCAAACTGAAGCGCATCCCGTCGCGCCATGTTCTCATCGTTTCGGACAGTTGTTATTCGGGGGCTATGTCCCGCGATACGGCAACAGGATTAACCGCCCCGGCGGAGCGTAGCCGGTACCTGCTCAAATCCGGCGAAGGTATGTCGCGCGTGCTGATGGCCAGCGGCGGTAACGAGCCTGTC
>DATCXQ010000022.1:0-2979 GCA_036565725.1 Blastocatellia bacterium | reverse complement strand
CCGTTGCGTTTGTAACCGACACTGGCGGTGATGTCCGGCCTGACGCGGGCCTGTTCGAGCCTCAGCAGTGACTGGGCGCGTTCCACACGGGACTGCGCCGCCTGAACTTGCGGCAAACGCATCGCCGCCTCACGCAACAACGTCGTGTTGATCGACACCGGCTGGAAATTTAGTTCCTCGGCTATTTCAAAAGACAGTTCGCCCTCTTCAAAAGACGACGCGCCCATCGCGCGCAACAATTCGATCTTGGTTCGCACATACTCCAGGCCGGCCCTACGCAATTGGAACTCAACGCGCTGGGCCTCCAGCCGCGCCTTGATCAGATCGCCTTCGGCGATGTACCCCTCCTTCACCCGCACTTCGTTCAGGCCGGCGATCTGGCTCAGGCTGGTATGGTTTTCGCGGAGAAGCTCGACGCGCAGCCGGGCGCTGGCTACGCGCTGATAAGCGACTTTAACTTCGAAAACGACGCGGCGCTCGACGGCCGAGGCTTCCCCCTGCGCGACTTCGAGATTATGTTCGGCCAGCGAGACTCGGAGATTTCTTTTGCCCCCCGTCTCGAAAGTCTGCGTGTAGACCGCGAACCAATCCACCCCGCTCCCGAATTCAAAACCTTTCGGCGCCGGGCCGAGCGGAAAATTCTCGCCGCTCACGGTCAGACTCGGATTCGGTTTCAAACCCGACTCCATTTTCTCAGCCTCGGCGATCGCCACACGCTGTTTGGCCGCGACTATCAGCGGGTGACTAAGGCGCGCTCGCTCGACCGCGCCGCCCAATGTTAGTCGTTGCTCTTGCGCTGTTTGCGCCTGTACCGCGCCGGCGGATGACGTCGCCAGCGGCAGCGCGAAAGAGATCACTAGTAACCACTGTTGCAGTCCTGAAGAAGCTATTTTGTTCATCACTTGCCGTTAACGTTTCTCTTCGCGCTGATCACGCCCTGATCAATCACTGCGCCGTTAATGTCAATCGCGCGAAAATGAATCTCATCCGCCTCAATTTCGAAAAACATGAAGTGACAGACTTCGTCGTTGCCCGCGGCAAATAGCGGGTCGTTACGTCTGATATCGCCTTTCCGCAACTTCCCCCCAGAACCGGAGACGAAATAGATGACGCCCTGCTGCGGTTTAATGCGTTCGTAAATGTGATCGTGGCCGCTGAGCGCCACTTGTACGCCATAGCGCGTGAACAGGGGCTCGAGATTGGCGCGCAGTTTCCGATCCGACCCATGGGTTCGCCCTGAGGAGTAAAGCGGATGGTGAAAAAATGGAATCTTCCAGGTTGCCCGTGACTCTGTCAGCTCTTTTTCCAGCCAGGCGAGCTGTTCTTTATCCATCTTACTGGAATCGATCGCAAAAAACTGCGCCAGAGGAGCGCCTTCTTCTGATAAGCCACGCGTAAAAGTGTAATAACGCCTGCCGGCCATGTTGAATGGGTCGTAACCGACCTCCCGCTTCACACCCCCTTTATCATGATTCCCCAACACTGCCTGGAAATTCACGCCGCGCGCGATGAGGTTGTGATAAGGCTGCTCAAATCGCTTGCGGAAGGCGCGAGCGTTGACGCCCCCGTAAATATTGTCGCCGAGCATTAAGACCAGTCCGAATGGCTCCCGTTCATGGACGGTTTCCATTGCTTGCGCGACCGCCAGTTGCCCTCTTTTGCCCGTGCCCGTATCCCCGAGCACGGCGAACGAGAATTTGCCAGGCGTGACCGCCTGTTTCGAAGCTCTGAGCCCTCTCGCGGCGCGCGCCGACGCGATCGCAAGGAGCGCGCAAAGCAGGCAGGCCGTCAGAAAACAGATTTTTCGTGTCATTACAGCGCTTTCCCTAAAATTGTCTTTTCCATCTGATATCAGACTTGTTAGATGAGAGGAGCGGCGTGGAGTAAATTTGAATCTCTGGGGAAGCCCCGAGCTCGCATTACAAAACTCAGCGCTTATTGTACGAATGCAACATGAATAGAAGATGAACGGAAGGATGAAACAAATCGAGGGTATGAACGGACCTGGCGTTTTTCAAGCGGGAAGCGAGATCGTGAAGGAACTGCCATGCTCGGGGGCGCTCTCCAGACTGATAGAGCCCTGATGCGCCTCGGCGATCCATTTCACTATGGGTAATCCAAGTCCGCTGCCCCCCTCGGCGCGCGATCGCGCTTTGTCCACGCGGTAGAAGCGCTCGAAGACGCGCGCGGCGGCCTCCGCCGGGATGCCGATGCCGTTGTCGGAGACGCGCAGCTTGATCCGTCCGTCTTCACGCCACAGCTTGACCCAAACCGAGCCTCCGTCCGGCGTGTATTTGATAGCGTTGTCCAAGAGGTTGATGATCATGCGGCGAAGCAGGTCTTCGTCGCCGCGAAAGGCCGTGTCCCCGGACGACTCGAAATCGAGCGATAAGTTCTTGTTCAAAGCCAACGCGCGCGCAGAATGAACGCACTCCTCGATCAAGTCGTTGAAGTAAAACTCTTCCAGCCTGAGACGCCGCTGCCCGGCGTCGGCGCGCGCCAGCGCCAGCATGTCCTCGACGATGCCCGAGAGGAGCCTGGCCTCGTCTTGTATGATCGCCAGCGTCTCGCGGTACTCGCCCGGATCCCGGTCCTGCGAAAGCGCTACATCGGCCTCGCCGCGAATGATCGCCAGCGGCGTCCGCAACTCGTGCGACGCGTCGGCCGTAAATCGCCGCATGCCGTCGAACGAGCTTTCGATCCGCGTCAGCAGATCGTTGAAGACGCGCGCCAGTTTGCCCAATTCATCGCTCTTATTTTTAACCGGCAACCGCTGGTGCAGATTTTCAGCGCTGATTCGCTCAGCCTGCGCAGTCATCTCCGCGATCGGAGCGAGGCTCCTGCGCGCCAACAAATACCCGGCCAATCCGGCCATCAACAGCATCACCGGAAGGCTGAGCAGAAAGATCCCCCCTAGGGCGCGCATCTGATCAATCAACTCCCGCCGCGATTCGGCCGCGACGATTATAAACTCGGCGG
>DATCXQ010000003.1:0-7434 GCA_036565725.1 Blastocatellia bacterium | reverse complement strand
CCGCAGCGCTGACGAAAACCCGTTCGCCTGAAGTCGACTTTGTCGAACAGGGCGAGCCGCCGATTCAGGACTTGATGCGCTTTGGAACCCCGCCTTAGATCGTCATATCCGATCAAGCAGGGGGGCGGAAATCAACCGCCTCCCCTTTAGGCTTCAATACGATGAGCGTCAGGCCGAGTCCCGCTCGCTGCGCAATCACGCATAATCAACCCGCGCTCTCAAACGCCCGCTTTATCCACGCAATCAGAGTGGCGTCCACATCCGCGACCGCGCTCAGTCTAACCTTGTAATTGCACATGCTGTTCGGCGGTTGTTCGATCAGCCGCTCGGCGGGGGCAAGGCCTTTAACATTCAAACCGACTTCCACCTGCGTTTTGGTCGCCGGGCCGATCATTGCGAACTGCTTTTTGCGACGCAGACTGACATATGTCTTCTTTGGCGCGATCTCGAAAGCGCCGAACTTGTTGATCTCCGCCATCAGCTTGTCGTGAATTGCGCGCAAGGAGGCTTTTGGCCCCGTGTACAGGCCCGCCGCGACATCGTCAACGCTGAGACCGGAGGAGGCGGCGGCGCTTTGCCCGTCGGATTTGAGCATGTGATGAGTCAGCGTGTTGGCGTCGCCGTGACCCAGCCCCAGGTCGCGTTTTAACATGTCGCGGATTTCACCGTGTTTGGCGAGGCCGTAGGCGCGTATGATTGCGGCGAGTTCGTCCAGCGATTTGCCGCTGCGTTTTTCAATGTTGGCTAGTTGCGTCGCGATTGCTTTTTCCAGGTCGGCCATGATGATCTCCTGATGATTTGGGAATTTGTCGCGTTGAGGAAGACGCTCCGTCGTCCTCAACCCCGGTTTCTCATACGGGATAGACGAACGAGCCGTTAGAAAATCGACAACGCTCCGCGTTTTTTTCACCCCGCGCAGGTCGCCCGATTTTACTTCGTCCTGATCCCCGGCGGATTGTCCAACCGGCAAATCAAGCAACAGCCGCCGAAATACGCAGTGGCAACGAGGAGATCTCATTGCGTCCTTATTTTAGATAACTACTGATTTAGTTTGAGACCGTCGCCCGGCGCGGCTGTAGAGAAGAATACGAGTACGTTTAACTCCTCTTTGATCGAGTGGAATCGGTGAGAGACGCCCGCTTTAACATAGATGACCGAGCCGGGCTGCACAGTTTGTTATTCATCCCCAAGCCGAAGAGTGGCTCGTCCGCCTACCACGTAGTAAATCTCGTCTTCTTTGTGTACCGGTTGCCTATCATCGGCGCCTGCCGGGAGCGCGTAGATACCGGCAAAAAGCGTTGGCGCTCTTAAAAATTCCAGGTACGGGCGCTTCGCCACTTCGCGCTTCGCGTCGAGGTCGGCGATCTCGAAAGCGGCCCACGTCTTGCCACGCTGCGAGTTTTGATTGCTCTCCGCGGCGCCTTTGTAATCCTGCCCCAACCGCTCCAAACCACTTCTGGTCAGCGCCCAGACCCAGGCGAAGGCGCCGATAAATGTTCTGCGATTCATCTCGAACCTCCTCATTTAAACTTCTTACTCTCCATCTCCCTCTCGAAAATAACAGCGTTCGGGAAATCGGCTCTGATGCCATTGAGCGCCTTAGTCCAGCCGCCCCGCTGCTTGATCCAGTCGTCCTCTTCGTTCAGCGGCGGAATGTGCATCACGACAATGTGGCGGGGCCGGAGTTGCCCGCTCACGGCCTTCTTCAAACCGTCCGAGAGGAAGTACCAGTACGGCACGAAAGCGATGTCAATCGCCTCTTTTGGCAATTCGTAAGTCGCGAGGTCGGCGTCGGTAGCCTCCGCGTCGCCGATGTGCAACAGCTTGCGGCCGCCGATTTCGACGAGGAAGCCGAGGTTTTCGATGGGGCGGTTCCGGCCATGATGTACATTCAACGCCTGCGCGGCGATACCTCGATGCGCGATCCTGACGCGCTCCCCTTCCTTCGGCGCAGCGGCTATTACGCGGCTCTTCAGCGAAGCGAATTGGGGTTCAGCCGCCTTGAGTTTCTCCACCGCTTGCGGAGTGGAGACGAACAGAGCCTGCGGGTTGCTCAACAGATAACGGCTCACCGCCATCGGGTCGAAATGGTCAGCGTGATAGTGCGTCGCCAGCGCCAGATCAACCGAATCGAATGGCGCAGCGGCTTTTTCAAGCTTCTCCCTTGCTGGCGCCGAAGGCGCGGCGTATCCCTTAACGCCTTCGCGGAAGAGCGCGTCCAGTAGAATCTTCTTTCCGGCGCCTGAAATCAGGAAGCCTTCGTTGGCCAGATAAGTAATCTCAAGGTGGTTCTCGTGCGCCCCCGACTGTAGAGTCGCGTCAGTGGGTCTCCCATTCTTTCTGACGTAGATGAAATCATAGGCCACGCCCCATGTCTTTCCGCCGTCGGTCGAGCGTTCCGAATACTGGCGCACGCGGTCGGGGCCCAGGTCGTAAACGATCATGCGGCGCAAAACCTTAGCCCCGCTCTGCCGATGCGTCTCGCCGTCGTAGCGCATCGCTCCGTCTTTATACTCGCCGGTGAACTCACTCGTATTCCCGCCGGCGTCCACCCATGTCTGCCGCCATTTGCCGAGATGGGCGTCGAAGAAGTTGAAGCTCTTACCCAGGTATCCGTCCGGCTGCGTGTAGTTTTCGTAGATGACGCAGCCGTTGACAATCCGTTGGATGCTGCTGTCGGCGACTTTCCGTCCCTCCGCGGTCACTTCCCACTCGCCGATCCAGAAATCGAATTGTTTGTACTGCGGCAAGGTTTCGCAGGGCATACGCGCGGAGGTTTGCGCCCAGGCTCCTGACGCCGTGCAAAGGAGCAGCGGCGCGAGCCACAGCCGTTGAAAGATGAGTCTGCTCATTTCGTGGCCCCTTCCTTTCGTTTTCGCTCTATGAGGCGCCGAACCAACGCCTCTCTATCGGCAGGCGCGCCCGCTTTTTCCGCTTATCTCCACTCTTCGGTTACTGTCTGGCCAAGGAGTGCCGGCGACAGGCGCAGTGTGCGCGCCAAAAACATCAACTCATCAGTATCGGCGAGTATTTTGTTTGCGCTTGCGCCAAGCCGGCGGCGCTCACGCCCAAGATTGCAAGCAGTACGGCGCACAATCTCAGACCTCCCAGCGAGCTAAAGGCGGCGATTTCGATCGAGTGTTTGACGATGGGCATAGATTTTCCCTCTAACCGCGATGAGTTGGACGTGATGATGCGCAGTATGGCTGCTAAAAGTCCTCAGACCAGAGATCAAAATTCATCAAACGCCCATCAATCGCGCGCAAGGCGCGCTTTCGCTGAACCTGTCATCGCTTTTTTGGAAAAAAACCCAAACAATTTCAGGCCGGTCCGCCGCGGCTAAAGTTTTGATGTCGTATTGATACCATTTGAGACGAGGGCTGAGGACGGCGCCGCTTCGCTTGATGAAGATGTTCGATATATCAAGATTACAGGAGCGGAAACATATTGAGCTTGCTGCCTCCGCAAACGTCCGCTGATCCTGGCGCGGCCAGCAACCTTCCGGCGCTGGCGATTGCGAGTGATGTGCGTGAGACGGTAATGTTTCTCAACCGGAAAGCAGTCTTTGGCCGAGAGCGTAGTTACAGAGATAAGCGCGGCGATGGCCCTCCATAACCGCCGAGTCGTCCTGCTCCGGAAGTCGTCCGCGTCGGCGCCTGCGAAATTGCGCGGCATTTGCCAGTTCGAATTTGCGGGGGCTGAACTGGCGTGGCCTGCAGTCGTTGAGCTGGTGAAAAAGTTGAAGGCGTTCGATCTCTAATCGCGCCGTGACTTTATCGCTCACGCCCCAAACCCTACCCGGTCGAGCAGCGCCGCGAAACGCGGGTCGTTGCGCAATTCGTCAAGAAAAGGGTCAATTCGTAGAAAGATCATCCAGCAAGCCCGCTCGGCGACGCCGCATTCGAGCTGCGCGAACGCACCCTCGAAATCGCGCAATCCGGCGTGAATGCGCGCAAGACAGTACGGGGAAATGTACTGCGCCGCTGACAGCTCCTCCAGGCGCCGCAATATTTGCCGTGCTTCGTTCTCACGTCCCGCGCGAGCATGCGCGAATGCCTCCAACGCCTGCGCTTGTTGTGGATGCGCCGTCGCTACACGACGAAAGGCGGCGACCGCTTCGTCAAACCGCTCTTGCAGGATGAATGTTTCACCAAGGTAATAATGCGCCTGCGCGAAATCGGCGTCCATCTCCAGCGCCTGGCGGTAATGTTCAATCGCGCGCCCATATTGCCGTTGGTAATAGTGCGGTAGCCCCATGACAGTTTTCAATGTGAGCGAACCGGGGTCAATCCGCTGCGCCCGCCGGAGGATCTGCAACGACTCGTCATAGCGCCCCTGCGTCAACAGGAACCAGGCGTAAAAATGGAAGGCCGACGAATAGTTGGGGTTGAGTTGGATGGCAAGCTTGTACTCGCGCTCAGCCGCCGCCCAGTCCCAGTCGTGGTAGAGATGAACTTCGGCGAGCGAGGCATGGGCTTCGGCCAGCTCATGCTCCAGCTCAAGCGCCTTCAAAGTAGCGGACTTCGCCTCCGGGAACATCACCTGTGGGTCGCGGAACAGGTACTCGGCCAGTAGCGCGCAGGAGTCCGCCAGCCCTACCCAGCCCCCGGTAAAGTTTGGGTCGAGTCGTATAATCTCGCGCGCGCATTCCATCGCGCGCGTCAGCCCGGCGTCGCTCCGCTTGTCCCAGAAGTAGCGCCCTTTGACGTAAAGTTGATATACCTCGATGTTGTCAGTGCGGCCTTCGCTGCGCCGTCCGTCCGCGCCGCCGATCTCCAACCGGAGCGCCTGAGCCACTTGAGCCGCAATCGCGTCCTGCACGGCGAAAACGTCTGTGAAAGTGGCGTCGAAGCGGTCGGCCCAGAGCGTCACGCCACTGGAGACTTTGATGATCTGCATACTGACGCGTATCCGCTCCCCGACATGTTGCAGCGTGCCGTCCAGCACCAGGTCAACCCGCAACTCGCGCCCGGCGAGCGCCGGATCTTTACCAATCTCAGAGTATTTCAGGACTGCGGTCGTGGGGCGCACAATGAGCCTGCTGTTTCTGCTCAGGCAGGCGATGATCGCGTCCGCGATGCCCGTCCCGAGCAGGCCGGCGGTCTGATCCACCCCGAGCAGCTTCAGTGGCAGTACTGCCAGCGATGTCGTGGGTCTGATAGTCCCTGGGCGGTCGTTGGTTTGGGCGAGGCCGGGCTCGTCCCCCCCGCCGGCTGACTCCGTGACCGGGGCGACGAAACAGTAGCCCCGACCGGGAACGGTGGCGACATATGTCGTCTCGCCGTGGCTGTCGCCCAGCGCCTTTCTGAGCACGAAGACACACTGCGTCAAGTTCCCCTCCTCCACGATGGTGTCGGGCCAGAGCATGTTCATCAGAAAGTTGCGCTCCAACAGCGCGCCCCGGTTCTCAACCAGTACGACGAGCAGGTCGAAGACCTTCGCCGTCAGCGCCACAGGCCGCCCTTCGCGCAACAACAGGCGCGACGCCGGAAGGAGACGGAAAGGCCCGAAATCGTAGTAAGAGTCAGCCAACATCATCAATCCGTATGTGAACCATGAGAACCGGATGGGACCCGACGAGTTTGAGAAGATTTGATCGCAGTTTTGAGTACTTTTATCCTGCGCCTGCGACATTATCAGTCGCCATGCGGATGTACGAGTGGCAAGCGGATAATTTCCTTGCAGCCGCAGGCGTGATTATTACCAGCGATCTTCTTAGAAGCAAATATGGCGGCATACGATGGTCAAAGACCGAATCGAGGAGGTAAGGCTGATTGCGTAGCCGCATTGTCGGTTTGCAACCTTCACAAAACGGCAATAACTGTAATATTCCAACGCTCCCTCCCGCAATCTCATTGCGTTCCTGTACATAACAATTAAATCGCTTGTTGCCGTAATGCAGAAGTTTTCCCTACCTTACCAGCGCCAGCCGTGTTTATTGTCAGTGGAAAAGGCCAGATTCTTTTCCAGTACGTCAATCCTGACTACAAAGTGCGTATGCACCCGGAGATTCTTTTAGCGGCGGCCAAGGCCTTTGCCAAGAAATAATCTTAGGATGAGGTTGGATTTGGCGAGCGATCCTGCCGCGTCGCCACGGCCATAGACTTTATAGAGGAAGTTGTTAGACTTGACGAATGAATACCCAATACCTTGACTATACTGATGGCGAAATCATGTGCGAAGCCTATGTGGCGTACGACGAGTCGCAGACATCGAAACGGCCTTGCGTGCTCGTCAGTCATCAATGGAGCGGGCAGAGTGACGCTGAACGCGAGAAGGCCGAACAGTTGGCGCAACTAGGGTACGTCGGCTTCGCGATCGATATATATGGCAAGGGTGTTCGGGGCGGTCTATTAGACGATAACAGCAAGCTCATCCAGCCATTTTTGGATGACCGTGCGATGCTCCGCCGGCGCATCATCGCGGCGCTCGCGGCGGCCCAAAGGCACCCCATGGTCGCCCCTGATCGAATCGGGGCAATCGGCTATTGCTTCGGCGGACTGTGCGTGCTGGACCTGGCGCGCAGCGCGGCGCCGGGGGTGAAGGGTGTGGTGAGCTTTCATGGCGTATTTCATCCTCCGAATCTCGGCGAGCAAGCGCCAATCACCGCCAAGGTCCTCATCTTGCACGGCTATGACGACCCCCTGGCGACACCTGATCACGTGCTGGCGATCGCGCGGGAGTTCACCGAGGCCAAAGCCGACTGGCAGCTACATGCCTACGGTCACACGACGCACGCCTTCACAGCCTCAGGGGTGAATTTGCCCGAGAGAGGTCTCGTGTACAACGCCACAGCCGATCGACGATCCTGGATCGCAATGAAGAACTTCTTCGAGGAAGTTCTGGCCTAAGTAGCTCTACATTTAACCATGGTCGGCTTGTGGCGCAACTGACCAGCAATACGACCGTCGCATGGCGTGGCAGGATTACGCGCGCAGTACTGTTAGTCAGGGTTGGTTGCCCAGACTGTCAAATCAGTAATGAATCCTCGATCATCCATCTGAAGCGCGCTGACAATGGCATGCGCAATATCCTGCGGGCGGAGTTTTCTTTCACTCGCTTTTTGCTCCAGGCCAGCGGCTTGAAAGAAATCGGTCAAGACTTCACTCGGATTGATCTGCATGACACGGATATTGTGTTGGCGCAATTCCGCGCGCCAACATTCTGTCATTCCGGTCAACGCATATTTACTGGCCGCATAGGCCGTGCCTCCAGCAAACCTGTGCATACCGAAAATCCAATCCGACTTTTAGACGCTTGCACTTACAAGATCTCCCCCTGATACTACTCACTCACTTTTGAATCTGGGTTTCGCGATTTTGCTTCTCGCTTATGGCTCTCTTCCCTCTTCTCTTTTCCCTTGCTCGCTCCTTTTTTGCGCCTCGCCTTGAACTGATGGCGGAAATCCTCGCCCTTCGTCAGCAACTGGCCATT
>DATCXQ010000890.1:0-5894 GCA_036565725.1 Blastocatellia bacterium | reverse complement strand
CTTGACCGAAGCATCCGTATCTACGGGCAGTACAACCGCCGGCCCCATGCACGACCAATACCGGCGGACCATCACCGGCGAGCGCATACTCAATCGGGCCGCAGGGCGTCTGGACGATTTGGCTGCCAGTCGAGACGCGCTCGCGCGCTTGATGAATATCGCGTCGGTAACTGATGTAGACCTGCCCGGATAGACCGACAACAAGGAGCCCCATAAGAATAGAGACGGCGCGACGTACACGCGCTCTTGCCATTCGGCGCCCCTTGATCGGGTTGAGTTCCACACTCCCCGATACGGCCCGGAACACTGGAAACTGCGCGGACACCCGCTCGAACTCAGAAAGCGGCGCCTCCTGGTCAACGGGCAGATGCGGTCTCGCGCCAGGCGCCCGCTTCAAATAGGCCTTCAGCACGGGCGCGCGCCGATCTGCGGCAACCTCTTCAAGATATACCTCCTCACGACGTCCGTGACGCAGAGTGACATTGCCACCCGCAGCTTTCACATTTTGCGCCCAGTCCGCCTCCGCCCCGAGCATGGACACAAGGTATCGCTCGCCTTCGATAACAACCATGACTAGCGGCAGACTATTCCTGCGCCCGGATCGCCGGCCCTGGACCTCCAGAGTTACCAGATAGTTCGGAGCGACCCCGAGCGCGTGGACCACGGCCCAGAGCCGGTTGAGTACCGTCGCCACCCAATTGGGGCGCCCGCCGCGATATAGCCATTTCGCTGGATTCATCGGAGGTACAAATCTGAACAGTCCTTCGGTTCTCATGACTTCTCCTAAACTGGCGGCCGTCTAACTGTTATTGGCCCCCTACAGCGATTGAAATTCTCACTGCTTTTCAAAGCGCCATCGTTGTTTATCCGATTTAGCATCTTTAGCATTCGCATTTACTGTGCCACTGAATCGAGGCGAATTTCACAGTTAAACCGTGCGTTTTCAATCACTCTCAGCGTGCGAGGAAGCAGGAATAGGCAATGTTTGTTGGAATGCTGCGAAAAATTCCACATGGGATTGAGCGAAAGCTCGCACGCCGCGATACGGCGATGGCCTTGATGCAAAACACGCTCTAATCAGGAATCGTCGGCCGGGTAATGGGTTCTGACCCTCGCGCCGGTTTCTCCGCAATCAATTCGTACAACGTCGGCAAGACGAACAGCGTGAGTAAGGTGGAGGAGATGAGGCCCCCGATGACGACCGTGGCGAGAGGGCGTTGAACCTCGGCCCCGGGCGCGGTCGAGAGCGCCATCGGGACGAAGCCGAGGCTGGCCACCAGCGCGGTCATCAGCACGGGCCGCAGCCGCGCGCTAGCGCCTTCCAGCACGGCTTCGCGCAGCTTCGACCCGTTCTCGCGCAGGCCGTTGATGTGGCTGACCATCACCAAGCCGTTGAGCACGGCCACGCCGAAGAGCGCAATGAAGCCGACCGCCGTCGACAGGCTGAGGTTCAACCCGCGCAGCCACACCGCCGCGACTCCGCCGACCAGCGCGAACGGCACGTTGGCGATAATCAGCGCGGCGTATCTGAGCGAGTTGAACGTGGAATAGAGCAGAAGAAAGATCAGCAGCAGCGCCAGCGGCACGACGATGTAAAGCCTCTTCATCGCCCGCTCGGTGTTCTCGAATTCTCCGCCCCATGTGACGTAGTAACCGGCTGGAAGTTTCACTTCGCGCTCGATCAAGCTTTGAGCCTCGGCTACGAAACCTCCGATGTCGCGCCCGCGCACGTTCGATTGAATGACCAGGCGGCGCTGCGCGTCTTCGCGATTGATGACCTCCGGTCCTTCCGCAAGGCGAATGTCGGCGACCTGGCCGAGCGTGACCCGCTCGCCGCCGGGCGTCGGAACGAGCAGCGCGCGGATCGTTTCGATATCCCTTCGCCGCGCTTCCGGCAGTCGCACGACGACGTCGAATCGCTTGCGCCCGTCAATCACTTCGGTCGTTACGCCGCCGCCGACGGCCGTCTCGATCAACTCTTTGACGTCTTCGACGCGCAGCCCGTAGCGCGCCATTTCCGCGCGGTTGACTACGATCTGCAATTCGCCCGCGCCGCCGAGCGCCTCGGTCTGTACGTCGGCCGAGCCGCGCACGCGACGGAGTATGTTCTCGATCTTTCGGGCTTCGCGCTCCAGCGCCGCCGGATCGTCGCCGAACAACTTCACCGCGACGTCGGCCTTCACCCCCGAGATCACCTCGTCCAGGCGCATCGCCAGTGGCTGCGTGAAGTTGTAGACCACGCCGGGGACGTCTTTGAGCTTCTCGTCGAGCTTCTCGATCAACTCTTCTTTCGTCCCAACCGTAGTCCATTGTTCCTTCGGTTTGAGGATGACGTATACGTCGCCCTGGTAAACGCCCATCGCCTCAGTCGCCAGATCGGGCCGGCCGATCTTGGTCACGACGGTTTCGACTTCGGGAAATTCTCGAACCACTTTCTCGACCATGGCGGCGATCTCGACCGATTGGGTCAGCGAGACTGAAGGCAGGCGGCGCGTTTCGATCAGCAGCGCTCCTTCGTCGAGCTGCGGCATGAACTCCGTGCCCAGAAATTTTATCGCCCCGACCGCGATTGACACGACGACTAGCGCGGCGCCGATCGTCAGCCGGCGTTTCCGCATCAATCTGGCGAGCACTCCGCGGTATCGATCTTGCAACGCGGTCAATAACCGTTCGTGACCTCCGTGATGACGTGGTTTGAGCGCGAACGAAGCCATCGCCGGCGCGAACGTCATCGTCAGAACCAGCGCGCCGACGAGCGCGCAGCAGACCGTCAGCGCCATCGGGCGGAACATCCGCGCTTCCAGCCCCTGCAAAGCGAAGATCGGCAGATAGACCGCGATGATGATCAAGACGCCAAACGCGATCGGGCGCGCGACCTCGAACGCGCCGCGGCGTACGATCCGGGCGACCTCGTCACGCGTCTTCGCGCCGTTCTGGTTCAACCGGCTAGTGAAGTTTTCGATCATCACAACCGCGCCGTCCACCATCAATCCGAAATCAATCGCGCCCAGACTCATCAAGTTGGCCGTCACGCCGAAAGCTTTCATGCCGATGAACGCCGCCAGCATCGAGAGCGGGATCACCGAGGCCACGATCAGCGAGGCGCGGATGTTGTAAAGAAACAGGAACAACACGATGATTACAAGCAGCCCGCCCTCGATCAGGTTCGTGGCCACGGTGCGGATCGTACTGTTGACGAGCGTGGTCTGCTGGTAGAACGGCGTCAGCTTCACGTTCGCCGGCAAGGTCTTTTCGATCTTGCTGACGCGATCCTGCACACGCTCGATGACGGCCTTGGAATTTTCGCCCTTGGACATGATGACCATTCCCGAGACGACCTCGCCCCGGCCGTCTTTGGTCACCGCGCCTTGACGCACTGCGGGGCCGACTTCGACCGTCGCCACATCTTTTACCAACACGGGCACGCCGGCCGATGATTTGATCACGACCTGTCGTATCTGCTCTTCCGCATGCTCGCCGTCGAACCGCCCCAGCCCGCGCACGGTGTAGCCTTCCGAACCTCGTTCGATGTAGCTGCCGCCGAAGTTGCTGTTGCTCATCGAGAGCGCGTGATAGAGGTCGCGAAGCGTAAGGTTATACGCGAGCAGGCGTTGGGGTTCGACCAGCACGTGATACTGCTTGACGAAGCCCCCCCACGAATTGACCTCGTTGACGCCGGGCACTGATCGCAGTTGCGGCTTGACCGTCCAATCGTGGAGCGTCTTCAACTCCATCGCGTTGTGATCTTCGCCTTCGATCACGTATTGATAGACCTCGCCGAAAGCCGTCGCAACGGGGCCGAGCGTGGGTTGCAGGTCTTCGGGAATGCGTGTCTTCGCCTCCTGCAAACGCTCGTTGACCACCTGCCGCGCGAAGTAAGTGTCCACGCTGTCGGAGAAGACGATGGTGATGATCGAGAGGCCGAATTTCGAGATCGAGCGTACCTCCTCGGCGCCACGGATGCCCATCATCGCGCTTTCGACCGGATACGTGATGAGCTGTTCGACTTCGGCGGCGGCCATTCCCCGCGCTTCAGTGACGATGTTGACCTGGTTGTTGGTGAGGTCCGGGAAAGCGTCTATCGGCAGCGAGGAGAAGGCGTAGACGCCCGCGCCGGCCAGTAACAAAGTCAGCGCGAGAATGAGCAGGCGTTGTCGCAGCGAGAATTCGATGAGGGCGCGAATCATTCTTCAGAGAGTGTTGATTTGAGGAATTCCGATTTTATAAAAAAGCCGCCGCGCGTCACGACGCGGTCGTCCGGTTTCAAGCCGCCCGTGATCTCGATCATCCCGTTCTGCTGGCGGCCGGTTTGCACCTGCCTCTTTTCGAACAGCCCGTCGCCGAGCGCGATGAAGACCACTCGCTCGCCTTGCATCTCAATCACCGCTTCGCTCGGCGCGGCCAGGACCTCCTGCCCCTTTTCAGAAGCGATATTGATCGTCACGTACATCTCCGGCCTTAAATCGCCGCGCGGGTTGTGGACCAGGCAGCGCACCTGCGCGGTTCGGGTTTCAGGGCTGAGCGTTTCGCCGATATGAACGACGCGCCCCGCGAAACGCCGGTCGACGAAGGTAGAAACCTTTATCTCGACCTGCTGCCCGACCTGGACCGAGGCGGCCTGCTGTTGCGGGGCCTCGGCGATGGCCCACAGCGTGTCCAGGTCGGCGATGGTCATCAGATCGCTCGCCTCGTTGACCACCGTGCCGAGCGTCACGTTGCGTTTGAGTACGACGCCTGTGATCGGCGCGTAGATGACGATGTCGTCGTGACTGTCATGGGGCACAGTCAGATGTTCAAGCCATTCCGAGGCCCGCGCCAGTTCCGCCCGCGCCTGCTCCAACTCGGCTGTTGCGGCGGCGACATTTGCCGTTGCTTGCGCCTGCTCGCGCCGGGATAAGGCCTTCGCGGCCAGCAGACGGTCGGCGCGGTCGAGTTCGGCCTTGGCGTAGGCCAGCGCCTTCTCTTTCTCCGTCACTGCCGCCCGGGCTTTAGCGGCGTTGGCGCGCGCGTCCAGCAGTTCGTGGCTGTGAATGTAGATGAGCGCCTGGCCTTTCTTCACGGAATCGCCGACCGTCGCCAGCACACGCGTCACGCGCCCGGTGACGATGGTTCCGACGCGCGCGGCCACGTCTTCGTTGATTGCCAGTCGTCCCGGCGCCTCTATCGATTGCCGGAACATATGGATTGAAACGGCGCCGATTTCGATCTGGCCGCGCTTGACGGCTTCGAGCGAAAGCCGGGCCTGATTGGCCGCCGTCTTTTGTTCGCCAGCCTCACCCGCGGGCTTCGATTCGGAGGCGTTTTGCGCCACTCCGTTCTCACTCCCGGCCAGTCGAGATCGCCCCAGCAACATTCCGGCGCCGAAGACAGCCACGAGTGAAAGCAGCGCCAGTACCTTCATCCGAAGGCCGTTCGCTTGCGCGCTGCGCGACGTTCCCGCTTCCGTCAATTCTTTGTCATTTTCCATCAACCACCCTCTGGCTCGTATCTTGGCGCGTCGGCAGCCGCTCGATCCCGGCGGCGCGCTCTAGTTCGTGGATCGCCAACTGATAATCGTAAAGGGCCTGAAAGTAGAGTTCCTGCGCCTGGCCGCGAACGCGCTGCGCGTCGAGCAGAACGAGCAAATCGACCGCGCCTTCGCGATAGGCGGCAAGCGAGACGCTGCGCGATTCATCCGCGAGCGACAGGAATTCCGCGCGCAGCGATTCGACCTGCTTCTGGTTAAACTCGACCGACCGCCGCGCCGCCGCGAGTTCGGCCAGAACTGTGTTGTGCGCGTACTGCAACTCGGCCCTCGCCGCTTCGACCTCGGCATGGGCGCGGGCGATCTGGGCTTGATTGCGGTTGTATAACGGCAGCGGCGCGCTCACCGCGGCGTAAAGCGCGCTATCCGG
>DATCXQ010000886.1:0-2747 GCA_036565725.1 Blastocatellia bacterium | reverse complement strand
CCTGGTCAAACCGGGGCTGACCGGATGGGCGCAGGTCCGCTACCCGTACGGCGCTTCGCTCGAGGACGCGCGGGAAAAACATCAATACGATCTTTACTACATCAAAAATCAATCGCCGATGCTCGACGCTCTCATCCTGCTTGAAACAGCGCGCGTTGTGCTCTTCGGGCGTTTCTCGCGCTGAAGCGAGGATGTTGTTCGGAGAAATTATGAACAGAAGCAAGTTGATGAGTCATATGAAACGCTTCGGTCTGGCGGTCGCGCTGACCTTGTCGGCCTGCGCGCTCCAGAGCCCGCAGGCGTTCGCGCAAACTCCGGCGCCCGTCTCCGCGCAGACTCCGGCGCCCGTGTCCGCGCAGACTTTAGGAGACGATCAATTCTTCAAAGGCATCTACCGGGAGTTTTACGACACATACCGGCTCGGCCCCGCCGACGAGATCGCGATTCGCGTGGCCGGGCAGCCGGATTATACGGTTGAGCGGGTGAAGGTCTCGCCGACTGGCAGCGTCTATCACCCGTTGCTCGGCGACATGGAAGTGGCCGGGATGACCATCCCGCGACTGACCAAGCGGCTGACCGGAGACCTGAGCGAATTCCTGATCAACCCGAAGGTGAGCGTGGCGTTGCTCGAGGCCAATAGCGCCAAGATCGGCGTGCTCGGCGACGTCATGCATCCCGGCATCCTGATCATGAATAAACCGATGAATGTGCTGGAGGCCATCATCGCTTCCGGCGGCGTGACTGACACGGGCGACAAATCCGGCGTGGTTGTGCTCCGCCAGACGCGCGACGGCCGCGCTCAAACGTTTAAGGTCAACGTCAAGCGCATCCTCGAAGGAAAGGCCGGGGCGGAGGAAAACGTCAGTCTGCAGGCCGGCGACACCGTGATAGTGAACGGCAACACCAAGAAGAAGCTGGCCTACATCCTGTCCCTCGCCGGATTCGGAAGCTTTCTTTCATTCATCGGGGGAGCAGCGCGCTGACGCCGTTACGGTCAGTAAATTGCGGCATCGAGAGGAAAAGAGCCTCTCATTAAATAATCGATGAAGGGAACTGTACTCAATTTGCTGCGAATCACCGGCGCATTCGCCCCATTCCGATGGGCGCATCGCCATCAGGCGTTGATTGTCACTTACCACCGCTTCAGCGAGCGTGAGGGCGCGGCGTGGATTTCGGCGCGGGCTTTCGCCGAGCAGGTGAAGTACCTGGCGGCGCATTACACCCTCGTCCCGCTTTCGCGTTTGGCCACTTGTTTGCGGGATCGAGAGCTTCCGCCGCGTTTGGCGGCGATCACGATTGACGACGGTTATCGCGACGCTTACGAGATCGCCTTCCCGATTCTGCGCGAACATTGCGCGCCCGCCACGGTATTCGTCGTGACCGAATTTGTGGAAGGGACGGCCTGGCTCTGGACGGACAAAGCGCGCTACCTGACGGAGTCGGCGTCGGAGCGAGCGTTCGAGATCGGAATTGGGAGCCGCAACTTGAGGCTGGAGTTGAACGGCGCCGCGTCGCGCGCGGTGGCCGCAGCGCTGATCAACGCCGCGCTTAAGCCGCTTTCGGAAGAAGCCAGGGAGGCCCTGATCGAGCGACTGGCCTTTGAACTGGGAGTGAGGCCGCCTGGGCGTCCGCCCGCGGAGTACGGCGCAATCAACTGGCGCCAGGCGCGGGAGATGGCCGACGCCGGAATCGAGATCGGATCACATACATTGACGCACCCGATTCTGACCGGCCTCGGCGACGCCCGGCTGCGCGAGGAGGTGGCCCAATCGCGGGACCGGATTCAGAACGCGCTCGGGCGAAAGGTCGAAACATTCTGCTATCCGAACGGCGATTACGACCTCCGAACGCAACGCGAGGTCGCCCGCGCCGGCTACCGGCTCGCCGTGACTACCGACGTCGGGCTGAACAACGAGCGGAACGATCCGCTGGCGCTGCGTCGCATACATGGCGAATACGACCTGGCGCGATTCGTCAAGAACACGAGCGGATTCGCGCGGACGAATTAAGGATGAAGAGAGAGCAAGGCGAACAGGACGGACAAGGCGGTTTCGCGCGCCGGGCGGCGTGGCTGACGGCGGCGAATTCAATCGCCTTCGGACTCTCGTTCATTGCGCCACTCCTGTTGGTGCGGATGTTGAGTCAAACCGAATTCGGCGTGTACAAACAGGTGTTCCAGATTCTGATGTCCACGATAGCGGCGCTTAATCTGCAGGTGGCCTCCACCGCCTACTACTTTATGCCTCGCGCGCCGGAAAAGAAGCTGCAAGTGGTGATCAACGTGCTGGCGTTTTACGGCGCGGTCGGCGCTCTGGTGGCGGCGCTTTTCATTTTCTATCCCGAATGCGCGCTGCTCGTCTTCGAAAGCGGCGACCTGCCGGCTTACATGCCGCTGCTCGGGGTCACGATTCTGCTCTGGATGGTGTCGTCTAACCTCGAAGTCGTCCCGCTGGCGCTCGGCGACGTTCGCGCGTCGTCGGTCTTCATCGTAATCTCTCAACTGACGAAATCGGCGTTGACCGTCAGCGCGGCGCTCGCCTTCCACAGCGTCAGGGCCATGATCTGGGCCGCCGCGATTCAGGGAATGCTGCAAATCCTTTTTATGCTCGCCTACATCCGGCGGCGCTTCGGCTCACTTCGCGGGGCCTTCGACCTGGCGTTGTTCAAGGCGCAGGTCGGCAACGCGCTGCCGTACGGGCTCGGCAGGTTTGCGCAAACCGCGCAAGCGGATCTGCACAACTTCATGG
>DATCXQ010000872.1:0-12061 GCA_036565725.1 Blastocatellia bacterium | reverse complement strand
ACCGATTGCGCGCCGAGCGGATCGCCGCTGGCGCCTACGTTCGGATCGAGGCCGCCCCAGGCGCGACCGCCCTCGCCTACCCACGTTCGCTCGGAAAAACTGGAGGGCGAGGAGATGGTCACCGTAGCCGAACCAGTGGCGTAGAATCCGCCCGAACTCGTGTTGGTAAAGTCATTGAAGACGACCCCGTTGGTCCCAGCTTCGGAAAAGATGAAGCCGACGTTCCCGCCGAAAACGGCCGACTGCTTGATCTGGTTACCCGAACTGCCGTAATCAACGCCCCCGACGGTCGTGTTGCTATAGCGATAGCCCCAGTCGCCGTTGTTCAGGCCGACGACGCTGGTCTTGATGAACTGCACGTTGTCGGCGCGGCAATAATAGCCGGCGCTGCCATGCGCCGCATCGCTCGCCGGCTCGACGCCGCCGGAAAAATCCGCCGTGCAGTTCACGACCTTGACGTCGTGCGACCCTTCCTTGATGTCCCATCCGTCGTTCACGGTGTCGAGCGTGTAGCAGTTGAAGAAGGTAATAAACGCGCACTGATCGGGCGTATTGTTGATCCAGTTGCTCGAAGCCTGGCCGACGTAAAAACCCTCGCCGAAGTCGCCAGACTTGCCTGTGCGTCGCGCCGAGCAGTACGTGAACTCCCAATAGCGGGACTGGTTCCGCAGCTTGAACGCCTCCTGCTGAATGTCTATCGCATGCACGTGATCGACCGCGCCGTGCTCGGCGTTGTCGATCACCAGGCCTTTGTTGGAGTTTTCGAGGATGAAATTCTCCAGCCTGTAATAATCGTGCAGTATCTCCAGCGCGTAGGGCGACCCCGACAATCGCGCCGTGCCGTCGCCGCGGATCGTGATGGGCGCTCCGGGGGCGCCGGATCGCGTCGTCGTAAATCTGCCGCCGGCAATCGCGCCAGAGAGCAGAATCGTGTCGCCCGGTTGCGCGTTCGACAGGGCGGAGGTGAACTGGCTGGCGTTGGTGACGGGAAACGTTTCGGGGTTACGAGCCGTTGTCGCCGGGCGCGTTGCGCTAGTCGCAGAGCTATTCAAAGCCACTGACGCTGTTCGCGCCGCGCCGCTGATCTGATCGATGCTTTTTCTCGGCCCGGTCGACTTCACAACCGCAGGCGCCGGAGCGATGAGCGGCGCGAGAGCGAAGAGCGTCAACAAAATTACTGTACGGAAACGCATGCGAACCTCCTTGGGTTTGGGGAGCGAAGGTTACGGTCGCTCTTGCCCGAGATTTCATCCCGGCAAGAGGGGCGAATTGTGAAAGGCTAAAACGATTCGACGTTTGGAGTGACACAACTCCGTCCCGGCGGGCCACTCAATCCGCCAGCGACGTGTTCCGTTATTTAAGAGGGAGTGAAAGGCGCTTTTTGTTTGGAGTTGCGCCCGCGGCGAGAAATTTATGCCGGTTAGTGAGACAGACTTTAGCCCAGATCCACGGCTAAGAGATGTGTGGGATCGATCTTAACCGTGGCGCGGACTTATGGTCTTTAAAAAATAAATGCAACAACCGTCTTCACGGTCGCCGCAGCGACAACGTGAGCTTAGCCCGGCTTTTATGGCCTTTGAAAATTAAACGCAACCACGCAATCCAACGTAGGGGCGGGTTTTCCCCGCCCTGGTCCGTGACCCGAGCGATGGGGTGGGGAAAACCCGCCCCTACACCCATGGTTGTATTTAATTCTCAAACACCATCAAAGCTGGGTCGACTAACGCATATCCGTTCTCAGTCGCCGCAGCGACGGTTGATACCGGCGCCGATATCAACCGTCGCTGCGGCGACTGAAACAACCACGTAACCGCTCTCCCGGCTTTGAAAAGCCGGGTTAGGTTCAAATGCCGCTCCGCGGCAGGGGAATCTCGCCCAAGCTTTGATGATGTTTGGGAAATAAATGCAACGACTGCTGAATCCCATCAACTGCCCTCGGTCGGATTGCCGAATTCGTGGTTGCATTTATTTCTCAAAGACAATTAGTCTGCGCATGCGTCATATCCTCGGGCCGCGCAGACTAAAGTCCGCGCCACTATTCTACCCCCGATGAGTACAATCACTATGAAACCTTGATCAGCAGCTTGCCGAAGTTGCGCCCTTCGAGAAGGCCGATCAGCGCCTGAGGGGCGTTTTCCAGTCCTTCGACTATATCCTCTCGGTATTTGACTTGGCCGCTTTCGATCCAACCGGCCATCTCGCGGTAAAAAGCCGGACGCAAGTCAGCGAATTCGCGTTGGATGAAGCCGCGTATCGTGAGGCTTTTCGTCAGGACGTCCCTCATGACAACGGGAAGACGATCGGGCCCTTCGAACGGGCCGTCGCTGTTGTACTGCGCGATCAGGCCACAGACGGGGATGCGCGCAAAGGGGTTGAGCAGAGGAAAGACCGCCTCCCACACCGCGCCGCCGACGTTTTCAAAATAGACGTCGACGCCGTTCGAGCAGGCGGCTGCCAGTTGTTTGGCGAAATCCGGCGCCCGATGATCGACGACCTGGTCGAAGCCCAACTCGTCGCGCACGTACGCGCATTTACTTGCGCCACCTGCGATTCCCACAACCCGCGCGCCCTTGATCCTGGCAATCTGGCCTACCGCCGCGCCGACCGGCCCGCTGGCCGCAGCAACCACCACGGTCTCGCCCGACTGTGGCTTGCCGATGATCAGCAAACCCGCCCAGGCGGTGAATCCGGGCATGCCCAGCGCGCCCAGCGCAGTCGTGATCGGCGCAGCGGCGGGATCGAGCTTTCTCAGCCCTTCGCCATTCGACAGCGCATGAGTTTGCCAGCCCGAGTAAGAGAGGACGATGTCCCCGACCGCGAAATCAGGGCGGCGGCTGTCGATCACTTCCGCCACCGTGCCGCCTTCCATCACTCCCCCGATCTCGACTGGCGCGGCGTAGGATTTTGCCGCGCTCATTCGCCCGCGCATGTAGGGGTCCAAGGAAAGATAGAGGACCTTGAGCAATACCTCGCCGTCCTTAGGGGCCGGGACGGCCGCTCGCTCGATGCGGAAGTTTTCGGGGACCGGCGCTCCTTCCGGGCGGCTCGCCAGTATGATGCGGACAAGAGTCTGATCGGTCATTGGTTTTTTTACCTCCGGTCGATTTGATTTCATCGTTTATGCGTCTGGATGGATAGCCACAGAGCGCACAGAGGACACAGAGTACATACATGATTTCTCTGTGTCCTCTGTGCGCTCTGTGGCTAACAGTCTTCACACATTTGAAAACCGGTATAGTTCGAGCGTCGGGTAGTCAATATAACCTCTCACGCCTGGCGTGTAGAAAGTCGACTGGTCCGGCTCGTTCAACGGCGCATCGCGCTTGAACCTTCCGGGCAGGTCCGGATTCGCCAAAAACAATTTGCCGTAAACGATGGCGTCCGCGTCGCCGCCGGCGAGCAGTTTATCGCCGGTTTCCCTGGTAAACCCGCCGTTTGCGAAATAAACACCCCGGTATAACGGGCGCAGTTTCCTGTGCCAGTTGATTTTTGTCGTCGGTGTTTCTTCAAACCCGATGTGTAAATACGCGAGATTTCGTTCGTTCAATTTCCTGATGACGAAAGGATAAAATTCTTCGGCGTCGGCATCCTCCATGTCGTTGAACGGAACGCTGGGTGAGAGTTTCACGCCGACTTTGTCCGCGCCGATCGTCTCGCTCATCGCGTCCAACACTTCCAACAGAAACCGCGCCCGATTTTCCTGCGAGCCGCCGTATTGGTCGGTCCGCAAATTGGTGTTCGTTCCCAGGAATTGATGCGCGAGATAGCCGTTCGCGCCGTGCAGCTCGACCCCGTCGAAACCCGCGTCAATCGCCCTTCTGGCGGCGGCGGCGAAGTCCTGAACTGTCTGCTTGACCTCGCTCGTCGTCAATTCGCGCGGAGTCACGAAATCTTTCATGCCCGCGTCGGTGTAATTCCGGCCTTTCGCTTTGACCGCGCTAGGCGCTACCGGCCGCGCGGCGCCGGGCAGGAAGTCTGGAAGGGCGATGCGTCCGGTGTGAAAGATTTGCAGAAAGATTTTCCCGCCTCGCGAGTGGACGGCGTCCGGCGCCCGACGCCAACTTTCGACCTGCTCGGCGGTGTAAATTCCCGGCGTGCGGATGTAGCCTTTCGCCATCGGCGAGATGTTCGTCGCTTCGGTAATGATCAAACCCGCCGAGGCGCGCTGGCCGTAATACTCGGCGACGTAAGCCGGCTGCTCGCCGGCGTCGTCCGCACGGCCGCGCGTCATCGGGGCCATGATGAGGCGATTGTTCAACTCTATATTTCCTATTCTGATCGGTTCAAAAAGCGTTGGCATTAAGTCCCTCCCTGTGGGTTGTTGGATGGTTTTACATATGTATAGATATCTATATATCTAATAAAAAAACTACTTCACTTGCGCGACTTTGCGTTCGGCAACTGCAGACGATTTTGCAATTCGGCGATGTATTCGTTCATTGTTTCGGCGTTGACCGACCAATACTTGAACTGCCCTTCGCTGCGTGATTCGAGCAGCCCGGCCTCGGTCAATTCCTTCAAGTGGTGCGAGACGGTCGCCTGGGAGACAGGGAACTCTTCGCATATCGCGCCGCAGCACATCTCCTCCGCCGGCGTCGTCGCGATCTTCTGGAAAATCTCGAAGCGTCGCGGGTCGGCGAGCGCTTTGGCCACTTTTTGGAAACGTCTGTTTTCCATACTTCAAGGTAAGTTACATAGATATATTGATGGTCATCTATTCGCCTTGTCAAGGGCCAATGCGGCGAATCTCGTCGCGATTGCGGCGAAGATGTTCCCTGGCGGGTCTTACCAGAAATGGACGGCGAGGACCTTCGGCGGCCCGTGCGTCCCGGAGACCACTTTTGTGGAAAGGACCACCTGGATGTTTTTTCTATACCAGTCGCGAGGCGCCTGGCTCAACGCCTCCGAGAAATAGGCCTTGTTTGTGATGAACTCACCCGCCGCATGCGTCCCGTATTGCGTAATTCCGGCGGCGATCACGACCGCCTGCCCGGTGGTCGGATTGAAGACTCGCGAAACGATGGCGTAGTCGGTAGGGATTTTCCAATGCGGCCATGAGTTCACCACCTTCCACTCGGTCTGGCTGGGGTTCTGCCGGTCTCTGACGATTTCGGCCTTGATCTGGTGATCGATATCGAAGTAAAAACGGAGCTCGCCGGCCAGACTCATGGTCCACTCATTATTGAAGGCGCCGATCAGGACGCAGGGCCTCGAACTCAAATCCGCAAGCGAGACTGACCGGACGCCGCGGAGCTGCGCCTTCTTACCTTTTCGCGCGATCAGTTCGGAGAACTGCGAGAACGCTTGGGCGTCGGCCAGCGCGATGTACCGGTCCCACATAGGCACGACATCCTCCAGTGACAGGGTCGCCAACCCCGGCGGGGGATTTTGCTTCTCCGTCCCATTCGCAAACCATTCATCCAGCTCGCCCTGCGCCTTCGAGTTGAAATTGTATGTCTTTGGTTGACCTATGCACACCAGCACGGATTCCTGCGGCTCGATCACCGGCGCCCAGAAGCGGTCCAAATCGGTTTGCCGGAAGCGCAGTGATAGAAGAACCGCCGTCGCGACCAGGGCGACCACGGCGGATGCGATGCCGATGTATTTTATCCGGATGGCCGGTCTAGGGGCCGCTTCGGCTTTGGTCTTCACCGGCGAACTGACCTCCGGAACATAGGAGCCGGCCGGGAGACTGATTCGAAGCTCGTCCTCATGCCCCGGTTCAAGATAATACTGCGCCAGACGCTTGCGGACTTCGCCCGCGGCGGCGCGGACAACTGGATCCTGATTTGTATCGTATTGAGGATTCCGCCCGAACACCTCGATTCCCAGGGTGCGCTCTTTCAAATATTCAGGGCGATTCTCACCGGCCTGTTCCACCACATATCGCAGGAATTGCGAACATCTCTTGCTTGATCGGAACTGTGGGCTTTCTAAAATTCTGGACAGTTGGGCGACTGCGGCTTGCTTGACAGCCTCAGACCAGCCCAAGGTGGGGTCCGGGAGCGCGTTCTCTCTGGTTTTATCGGGTGAACGCATGGCGCCAATGTATCACGCTGGTTCAGCGCGGCCAAGAGAAGGGTACTGCACGTTCATTGTAGTCTTATGGATCATCGGGCAGATTGGAACTTGGAGGCCCCCGCACGTACAGTACCGTATTACACTTGACCTGAGCTGACCCTGACTTTATCCAATCACGCTGTATAGCACACCACGTCACGATCGCACGAAATTAGAAATCTCGGCTCGCTTATTTTTCGCGTGGTTTTTGAAAATTGGACGCGGGATAGAATACGGGTCGAACCGATGCTACGTATTAGAACAGATCGATCCGCCTGGAGTCCATCGCATCGGTTCGACCCATATTCTGCCCTGGCTGTTCGAAATAGAACACGGATTTAACTGATGCGACGGATCGTGGAGGATCGATCCGTAGCAGTCGGCAGCATTGGTTCGATCCGTGTTCTATCCTTACTACAATTTTCAAAAATCCCTGTTGAGATTAGCGAACCGCAGGTTAAAACCTAGAAAAGGAGATTACCCATGCATAGCGCCAGTTGCTTCAGTAATCGACGCATGACACGAACTGTGAAGATCATGTTTTTAACGCTAATCATTGTCATGACGGCGATGGTTGCGTCAGCCGCCCCGCCGGTCGGGCAGACGATCTGGATAAGGGCCTCCGCAAACGGTCGGTTCGTATCGGCGGACCAAGATCGCGGCGCGTGGGCCCCACTTTTCGCCGACCGCACGGCGGTCGCCGGATGGGAGCAGTTCCAGGTGATTGACGTAGGCGGCGGGTTTATTGCCTTGAGGTCAGTCGGGAACGGCCGTTTTGTGAGCGCGGATACGAACCGCGGGGCGTGGGCCCCACTCGTCGCCGACCGCGCTTCCGCAGGCACATGGGAGCATTTCAGATGGGCCGATCTTGCGGGCGGCGCTTTCACTCTGACAGGGAGGGTGACCGGACGTTTCGTCTGCGCGGATCTAAACCGAGCGGCGGCGCTCGTGTCTGATCGCGTGGCCGCAAGCACCTGGGAGACGTTCACCTGGGGAGCGGTAGGCGGCCCGACGCCGACGCCGACGCCGGCGCCGACGCCAACACCAAATCCAGGAGGAGGGCCTCCGGGTTTCCCGAATTTACTCTGGTCTGACGAGTTCAACGGGACAACAATCAACGGCTCCAATTGGACCTACGATCTGGGCAACGGCGGATTCGGCAACAATGAGTTGCAGAATTACACCAATCGTCCGGAGAACGCGCGTGTAGAGAATGGGATGCTGATAATCGAAGCTCGCCGGGAGAACCTGGGCGGGAGCCAATTCACCTCGGCTCGCCTCAAAACGCAAGATCGTCGAAATTTCGGCATCAACACCTGGGTCGAAGCCCGAATCCAGTCGCCCCAGGGCCAGGGCATCTGGCCGGCGTTCTGGATGTTGGGCTCCACGATCAGCAGCATTGGGTGGCCGTCTTGCGGAGAGATCGACATCATGGAGATCCGAGGCCAGAACCCATTCCAAAATGTCGGCACGATGCACTGGGCCGACTCCGGCGGCAACCACGCCTCGTTTGGAACCACTTTTAACTCACCCGTTTCCCTCGCGGCCGGGTTCCACACATACGCCCTTTCCCGCACAGCCACGACCATCAGATGGTACATAGATGGCGTTCAATATCACGAGGCTAACATCGCGGGAGGAATTAACAGCACGCAGGAGTTCCAGGGCCAGTTCTTTATCCTTCTCAATTGCGCGGTGGGAGGCAATTTCGTCGGCAGCCCGACCGCCAGCACGCCCTTTCCGCAACAATATCGGGTGGATTACGTCAGGGTCTGGGGTCAGTGAAATCCTCTCGACCGTGACTTTAGATCGGCTAGCAAATGCGTGTGGGGGAGCGGCGCCGCGAGTTGTTTACTCGCGCCCGTCTCCTAATCAGACAAAACCACAAACAGGGCGATTAAACAAATCGCCCCACACCAGATACGCATTTGCTAGCCCCCCAAAGCGCAAAGAGCGAAACCCGCTGCCGGCCTCCAGGCAAGCAGCGGGTTTCGCCTTTGTCAGATGACGCTCAGTTCGTAGGTTCCAACACCCATCTTTGACTGTTTCCGCCGCTCCCAGTCATCTGGATCAGGTTCGCGCCGCTATTGGGAGACGCCCCCTCGACGTCGAGCGATTTCCCGCTGAGCTTGCTCCTGATTTCATAGCGCCCGCCGCCTTTGTCGACCGGCAACCACCGCTGGTTGGTCCCGCCGTTATCCGTGTACTGAATGATCTCCGCGCCGTCCGCAGTCGAGCCCGAAGCCACGTCCATCAATTTGCCGCTGTGTACGTTGACGATTTTGAAGTAGCCGGCGCCGTCATATTGAAGCCTCCATTTCTGGTTGGCGCCGCCGTTGTCCGCGTATTGAAAGACCCGAGTCCCGTCCTGCGTCGAAAAGCCCGGCACGTCGGCGACAAGCCCGCCGTTGGCGTTCTTCAACTTGAACACGTAATTGCTTCCGCCGAGCGCCCCCGTCGCCGCATCTATCGTGGCTGTGTTTCTCCACGACATGCTCATCGAAGTGTTGGTCGGGAATGTGAGAGGCAGCCAGACATAGGTCGAGTCGTTTACCCTGCCGCCCCAGGCGCCTGCCCAGCGATCACCCAGGTACAGAAAGGAAGTGGTTGAACTTCCCTGGATCGGAAGCACGTAAGTGGTTTGCGAGTGATAGCAAACGCTGTCGCCGATGTTCGTCAGACTCGACCAACCAGAAGCGATGCTGGTCGAAGATGCGTACTTCTGCTGGTTGGGACTCCAGCCGGTCGCCCCCGATGTGAGGAGGAAATAGAAGCCGTTCCGCTTGAACATCGCCGGCGCCTCGCGCTTCTGTCCGACCCAGAGTTTGACGACCAGATTATCGATCGCCAGATAGTCAAAGGTCAGCCGGTAGACATGGAGGTCGGCGTTTTCGTTCGCCGCAGAGATGAAATAGCCGGTCCCGTCCGAATCCACGAACAGTGTGCAGTCGCGGGACATGTAACCTGGTATCCCGTGATCGACGACTCCCGAGTTCGCGAGGGGGCGAAAGCTGCCGTGGTAGGTGTAATTCCCGTCCACAGTCGCGGAACTGGCGACCGCGGCCCGCGCCTCTCCGTAATGGACGCCGTTCTCCCAGTGCATCCACATCACGTAGCGGCCGGTGTTCTGGTTGAAGACGACTTTCGGCCGCTCGATGTTTGCGGGATTCAGCTCCGCCGATGAATTCGCTGTCAGGACGTTGTTGCGAAACTCCCAATTCTTGAGGTCGGTAGAGCGATAACACGACACGGCGAAAAACGTAGAGTTCGGATTCCTGTTCTCTCCGAACCAATAGTAGTAGGGGCCGACCTTGATCACGCCTCCGCCGTGAGCCTGGATCGGCGCTCCAGTGGTAGTAGTAAATTGTGTGCCGTTCAACACGCTGACCTGCGCCGCGCTCGCCGAGTCGGCGAAAAGCGCGACCAGGGCGATCAGGAGTAAGCCCGATACCCGAGCGCGTTGTATGGTCGCTGGTGTTTTCGAGAGCATGGTGAGTCCTCCTTGCGATTTTTGTTGTTGGTTTTCGGGACGGGGCGTAGGAATCCCGCCCTCAGGTCAATGATGTCAGTCGCAAGAAGATGGTAAGCGCAGGTGGGAAGTATTTGCAACGTCCGGTTCCGATCTCCCTAGAGAGGTCTTCACATCAGTGTACGGGTTCATAGAACGCGGATGACGCTGATGGAGCGGATTGACGCTGATCTTTTTGGTTTTATCCGCGATGATCCGCGCTCGTCTGCGTCATCCGCGTTCTATTGACGCATTCTTTGCCGCTCATTCCGCCGAACGTTGCGGGCGGTATTCCCAATGCCAGGGTTCGTAGAAGTAAGGATGGAAACCGTATCGATCGGCGTTCTTCACCAGCCATTGATAGATCTTCGTGTTGACCTGTATCGCCCGGTTCTGATCGTTCGTGCTGACAGGCTCGCCGCCGACGTAGAGGTCCAGCGCGCGCCCGGTGAAATGCGGGCTGTTGATCGCCAGGCCGGCGCGCCCCGATCTCGGGCTTTGTTTGCGAAGTTGCGTCTGATAGGCCGGAGAGCGAAACGCCGAGATGATCTTCAGCCAGTTTTCGTTTGAATCGAGCGAAAGGTCGGCCGCCGCGGCTGCGACGAGCCTCTTGTAAGCCGCGTACGCCTGGCGCTCTACGTAGCGCAGATCTTCGGGGCGATCAGGGTCGAAAAATTCCGAGGTGGAGACGAGCCTCAATGCATCAGGCGGCGGGATCGAGCGGTCCTTGATCCGGCGCCATTGAAACACCGCCACTATCTTCATCCAGGTTTGCTGATCGAGCACGCCCGTCGAGGGGAGTCCGGCCGATTCCTGCCAATCGGCCAGCGCCTGCGCGAAGGCGATCGTCTCTGGGGCGGCCCCAGTGTTAAGAAGGCTTTGGATGAGCGGAGTGTAGAGGCGCCAGCCGCGCTGCCGCCTGGCGCTGAATGTCCAAGCGAGATCGGACTTGAGTCTGGCATTCTGTTCCGCCGCTGCGGCGAAAATCACGGCGTCAGCGGGATTCGTAGAAACGGCGAAGCTTCGAGCATCCCTGACGAGAAGAAGCGGTAAAAAGCAGATGACGACTGCGAAAGCGCGCAACAGAAAGAGGGAAGGGCTTTTTACTGACAGCATTTCTTAGTACCCAACAATCAAGGTTCAATAGGAAAAAGGGTGGCGAGATAGTAATCGCTCAGCGCCAGCTTCAGCAACCAATCCCGCGATTCCGGCGCGTTTACGCCTCGTTTTTTCATATGGGTTTGATTAAAACTCGCGTCCCCAGGTTGGGGAGACACTCGTTGCGCGGCGCCGACGTTGACATGAATGGAGCCGGCCTTAATCGATTCATTCTCGCCGCTTCATTTACACCGCACGTCACGTCCAGCATGCCGGGCAGCCGGGGATGCGATTGCCATGGTAATTAGATCGGATTGCAAATTAATGTACGGCGTACTGAACTGGGAGTACGGATCAGTACCGCGAGCGGTAGCGAGCGCGACTTAAGGCGTCGCGCGCTCGCTACCGCTCGCGGTACTGATCCAGCCTGCCTTCCCGTAAACGTAATCGCAAACTGATCTATGTCTTAAACCTGAATCCCGCATGAAATTGACTAAAGAAGCGGGCGCAATCTGGTGAGACAATTGATTCCGGAGTTTCAGTTGTGAACCCAATGGCTGAGGAAATTGAGATTCTCAGCTCTAATCCTCATCGTTAATGGCGGGCGGTTTTGTCTCCGCCGCTTCTTCCATCCAGGGTAGGGCGTCGGCGAGTTTACTCACACGCTGGCGCGCGCCGGACTGGATGTGTTCGATCTCGAAATACGATTGTTCGATATGTTGCTCGTTCCTGAACCTCCAGTAGCGGATCAGGAACGAACTGTAAATACGCCTGGGCTTGTTTTCGTCCACGGAACTGAACTCCTCAAATACGCCACTAAATCGAGCCAGGCGACGTTGGGACATGCAGTGGTACAGCGCCGGGAGCGGTGGCGACCAGTCACTTATGGAGCCGATCGCTGCCGCTCCCGGTATTGTCCCGACGTCGCCCGGTTCGATTTAGACAGGTTTTCACGATACCTGCATATGGCGTTAGGGGGAGATCCTTTTCGCCTAAACCAGGATTGAGCGCGATAATATTTTCTTCTCAACGAAGATAGCGTCAGCCGCTCATTTCCCATCCGGCGCGGAATCTATAGGGCCAGACTTCACAAAACCTTCACACCGGCGTAAAGACAGGTATTTTTTTTAAGCGGTGGAAATTATTTTCAGAGAACAAGCCGCAATTCACTGATCGACAGGCGGTGGTGACAGTAGGCCAGCCGAGGCGTGGTCTAACAATTGATTTAATTGAGGCCTGTGCAAATAAAAGCCCTTGTTGGTCAATGGAATGTGCGCCGAATGTACGGAAAACTGATGGTCTTCGAGAATTAATGGCGCCCACGCAATTCGGTGTAGGGGCGGGTTTTCCCCGCCCTTGTTTGGGACCCAGGCGATGGGGCGGGGGAAACCCGCC
>DATCXQ010000851.1:0-13604 GCA_036565725.1 Blastocatellia bacterium | reverse complement strand
CCCTACAATGCTGGGCGCATTATTTTTTCAAATGCCATCAGTTTATCGGACATTGAGCGCTGCCCGATTTATGCACACGCTTTATTTAACTGACAGCGCCAGACCTAAGACATACATATCTGCCGCGGGATTCGATCGCTCGAGTCCAGGTTCAGTCTCCCCAAAACACTTTCCACATTCCTCACAGGGCTTATCACAAAGATCAACGGATGTTCTCTATCACGACCACGGCAATGAGTTGAGAAGGGACTTCCCGAGCTATGCGCGCGCGCTTATTGTCGTGATAACAATTACAACCCGGAGGGCGCCGATTATGTCTTTGATAATTCCTTCCGGCGACGGACTCACAGAAGAGGAATGACGAACGAGGAGTAGGCAAGTTGACAACACGGAGGGCGAACGGATACCTTGCGTCTTCCCTTTGCCCTCTGTGTTTTAATTCTTCTATGGTCGCCAGAAGATTTTTGATCTCCGGCATTGTTCAGGGTGTGGGCTTTCGCTTCTTCGTCATGCGCGCCGCGGCGCGCCACCATATGCTCGGGACGGTTCGCAACATGCCGGACGGGCGCGTCGAAGTGGTGGCCGAGGGCGAACGCGATGCGATGGATGAATTCAAAAAGGACCTCTCGACCGGCCCCTCGCTGGCCGAGGTCTCGGACATCGAAGAAACCGATTTGCCGGTGACAGGACTCTACCGCGAATTCCGTATTGATTACTGAAATTCAGACCCAGGGAGTCGTTCATGTCATCCGTGACGGCGCCATGAAACAAAGAAGAAGCGGGGCGGACTTTTGTCTGCCCGTCTCACGGGCGGACTAAAGTCCGCCCCGCTTCTTCGGAGGAAAATCTCCCCATGACCGAAATCGAACTTAAAAAACTGATCCGCGAAATTCCCGATTTTCCAAAACCCGGCATTCTCTTCTACGACATCACCACATTGCTCAAAGACGCCAAAGGATTGCGCGCCGTGATCGACCGAACGGTCGAACATTTCAACGGCAGAAAAGTCGATTGCGTAATCGGCATTGAGGCGCGCGGTTTCATCTTCGCCCCGGCGCTGGCATACCACCTGGGCGCGGGCTTCGTGCCCGTCCGCAAGCCGAAGAAGCTGCCATCGGAAGTCGAAAGCTACAGCTACGACCTGGAATACGGCAGAGACACGCTCGAAATTCACCGAGACGCTGTCGGCGAAGGCCACAACGTAATCATCGCCGACGACCTGCTCGCAACCGGCGGCACGGCCGAAGCCGTGGTCAGGTTGGTCGAGACGCTCGGCGGAAACGTCATCGGGTTGTCGTTCGTGATCGAGCTGGAGTTTTTGAAAGGCCGTCATAAACTCGCCGGCCGCGACGTCTTCTCGATATTGAAGTATCAGTCATGATCTACCCAGGGGCGACCTTCATTCTTTCAGGCGTCGCAAGCTGACGAAAATGTAAAGGGAAGGGAATCGGCGGGTGGGAATCAACCTGCGCGCGCAGGCGATATTCGAACGCCTGCGCGCGCCACGGCTCTTTATCCAAGCATCGCGTCAGGAGACGCGATAATAAGGCGCGAGTAATGCGCCTTTGAAGTAGAATCGAATTGTGAGTCTGTTTCGATACCCCACCTCCTTGTTCGTGGCCTTTGCAGGCGGTTTAGCGTATGACGATCTAGATCGTATTCGTTACAATGCTCTATCGATAGGCATGGCGATTCTACGACCCGCGAATGCTCCCGCGCAAGCGTTGGAAAATTAAACTTAAGAATAGGCGAACTTAAGTTTATGGATTGCATAGGCTACGGCCCATCATTATACTGCCTGCGTTTCCCACAAAATTGTGAGAGATAAAGTCAGAGGGAAACGCAGAGTGTTTGATGGTCATACCTGCCCGTAGAAGTCTCCCGACCCGAATTAGCGCCCCAGAAACAGTTCCATATGCAAATCACAGTGTTGAAAGAGACAGAACCAGACGAATCCCGCGTCGCGCTGGTTCCCGAGTCAGTTAAGAAGTTGGTTTCGATGAAGGCCAAGGTGTCCGTCGAAAGCGGCGCAGGAAATGAATCTGGCGCGAGCGACGCCGATTACGAGGCTGCGGGCGCGAGCGTGTCAAAAGACCGCGCGGCTCTCGCCAAAGCGGCCGACGTGTTGCTCGCGATCAACCGCCCGTCGCCCGAGGTCGTCGCGCAATTGAACCGCGACGCCGTCGTCGTCAGCTTCCTGCGTCCGCTCGACGAGCCGCTGGCGCTCAAGCCGATGATCGAGCGCCGAATCACCGCCTTCGCGATGGAGTTGATCCCGCGTTCGACCCGCGCGCAGGCGATGGACGCGCTTTCTTCGATGGCCACGATAGTCGGTTACAAAGCGGTGCTGCTGGCCGCCGAACACTCGCCGCGAATGTTCCCGATGCTGACCACGGCGGCGGGCACGGTGCCACCGGCGAAAGTCCTGGTGCTGGGCGCCGGGGTGGCCGGATTGCAGGCCATCGCGACGGCTCGGCGGCGCGGCGCGGTCGTCGAGGGCTTCGACGTGCGCGCGGCGGCGGGCGAAGCTGTCCGCTCGCTTGGCGCGAAATTTCTGGAAGTCGATATGGGCGGTTTGCAGACCGAGGACGCCGGCGGTTACGCGCGCGAAGTGACCGAAGAAGTGATGGATCGCAGCCGCGATTTGATCGCCCGCCAGGCCAAACAGACCGATTGCATCATCACCTCCGCCGCCGTGCCAGGGCGCCGCGCCCCGGTGCTGATCACCGAGGCGGCCGTCGTCGGGATGAAGCGAGGGTCGGTCATCGTAGACCTCGCGGGGCCGACCGGAGGTAACTGCGTATTGTGCAAACCCGGCGAGACCATAGAGGTGAACGGCGTGACGATTATGACTCCGCTCAACCTGGCCGCCACCGTCCCTGTTCACGCCAGCCAATTGTATTCGCGCAACCTGACGACCTTCCTTAGCGAGATGATCAAGGACGGCGAACTGAACCTCGATTTCGCCAACGACGTCGTAGGCCCTTCGTGCGCCGTCCACAACGGCGAGGCTAAACATCCGCGCATTCAGGAAGCGTTTAAATAGTGATATTGCCTCCAGGATAACGTGAATAGGACTTATAGGACTTATGGGTCTCATTGATCTCATAAGTCCCATTCATGATTATCCCGGAAATTTCCGGAGGAATCGTGTCATGAGTGTAGAAAGTTTGATCCCTTCGATTTGCGTTCTGGCTCTGGCCGAAGGTTCGAGTATGAGCGCGACGGCTTTGATGGCCTCTCTTTACGTCTTCGCGTTGGCCGCGTTCTTGGGTTATCAGGTCATCTCCCGCGTCCCTCCTCTGTTGCACACCCCGTTGATGTCGGCGACCAACGCTATCTCGGCGATATCGGTGGTCGGCTCGATCCTGACCGCCGGCGGAAAATACAGCGACGTCAGTAAATTTCTAGGGTTCATCGCTGTTACTTCCGCGATGATCAACGTCGTCGGCGGATTCATGATCACTGACCGCATGCTCAAGATGTTCAAAGATCGGATCGGCGGCGGCAATGATTCGGGCAGGAAGGAGGTAAAGCGGTGATAAGTGGCAATTACCTTATTGAATTCAGCTATCTGCTTGCCTCGATCCTTTTCATATACGGCCTCAAGGGGCTGAGCAATCCGAAATCGGCCCGTCGCGGTATGAATTCCGCCGCCCTTGGCATGCTGGTGGCAATCGTCGGCACATTGTTGCATCACGATATTATTGATTACACCTGGATCATCGTCGGCTTGCTTATCGGCGGTTTGATCGGCGCGGCGATGTCAATCTGGATGCCGATGACCGCTATGCCTCAACGAACCGCGCTCTCGCATGCTTTCGGCGCTCTGGCCGCATCGCTCGTGGGCATCTCGGAATACTACCAGCACGTCGTTCACGAAGGCGGAACCGTAGACCGCTACAAGATGGTCGCGCTCGGTTTTGAGGTGCTCTTCGGCAGCCTGACGGTCACGGGCAGTCTGCTGGCGTTCGTAAAATTGCAGGAGTTGATGCGCGGTTCGCCGGTCACCTACAAAGGCCAGAACGTCATCAACGTCTCGCTCTTCATCATCGCGGCGGGAATTTTCATCTACCTGATCTACGACCCGACGCAGAGCGTGCTCTTTTACGTGATGGTGGGGTTGTCGTTCCTCTTCGGCATTCTACTCGTGCTGCCCATCGGCTCGGCGGACATGCCGGTCGTGATGTCGCTGATGAATTCGTACGCGGGGCTGGCTTCGGCGGCGACAGGATTCGCGATCGGCAACAACGTGCTGATCATCGCCGGCACGCTCGACGGATTTTCCGGATTCATACTGTCGATCCTGATGTGCAAGGCGATGAACCGTTCGGTGACCAACGTGCTCTTCGGCGCGTTCGGCTCGGTCTCGGCCGACGCCGGCGTCGCCCTCGAAGGAGCGATGCGTGAGGTCGGCGCGGACGACGTGGCCGTGCAATTGGCCTACGCGCGCCAGGTGGTCTTCGTGCCCGGCTACGGAATGGCCACCGCGCAGGCGCAACACGCCGTGCGCGAGCTGGCCGAAGTCCTCGAACACAAAGGCGTCAACGTCAAATACGCAATTCACCCGGTGGCCGGACGAATGCCCGGACATATGAACGTGTTGCTGGCTGAAGCCAACGTGCCCTACACATCGCTCTATGAACTTGAACAGATCAATCCGGAAATGCAGGCGACCGACGTCGCCGTGGTGATCGGCGCCAACGACGTGGTCAACCCCGACGCGCGCGACAACCCGAAAAGCCCCATCGCGGGGATGCCCATCATCGAAGTCGACCGCGCCCACAACGTCGTCGTGCTCAAACGCGGCAAGGGCAAGGGATTTTCCGGCCTGGAGAATCCGCTCTTCTTCAAATCGAACACCGGGATGTTATACGGGGACGCGAAATCTTCGTTGTCTAAGCTGGCGCAGGCTGTGCAGCAGGCGTGAGCTTGAGCTGCCCTCCTGTTCATACGCCATATTTACCTAAATCCGCGAAAGAATACTCCATCCATAGCGCCAGCTTGGATGGAGATGAATTTCGCATCGTGGGCGTTTCGCTCACGATTAGCTCGCGCCATAGTTGGCACAGTTCTTTGAAACTCAAATTTGGCGGTTCCGGCAGGAAGTCTGCCAGGTAAAAGTTTGAACGCCGAAGTAATGAGTTGCAGTCAGCACAGCGAGAACCAAGCACGCTGACAAATGCAAACACATGTAACGGCGACGGCGCCGTGAAAAAACAGAAGCAAGAGAGGCGACATCTGGCGCCTCTTGAGTTTCCTACCCGGTCGGACGCCGGGGAAGTCTACGCCTACGAGATACGAATCCTACAGGGGTTCGGCGTAGGAATCTCCATCTACAGCCGTCAGGCTTAGATGGAGAGGATGTCAATTTCAAAAACCGTTTATATGACATATGCCCCATCACCAGTCACATTAAAAGTAGTCCCGCCTGAGCTATACTCTTCATTTGAATCCCAATCTGAATCCGACGCGAGGGGTGTTGACCGATGATCATAGCCGCGCTCGACATCGGCTCGAATTCCATCCATCTGGTCGTGGTTGAAACAGACCGCGAGAAGCCGTTTCGCGTGGTCGCGAGCGCGAAAGAGGCGGTTCGGCTGGGACGCAGCTCGGCTCGCGATCAGCGGCTTTCCGCCTCGGCGATGGACAGGGCCGTTGGCTGCCTGAAACGGTTCCGGCGCGTCGCCGAGTCCCACGGCGCGCGGGAATTGATCGCAGTCGCGACGAGCGCCGTGCGTGAGGCCGCGAACGGAGATCAGTTCATCACGCGGGCCGCCGAAGAAGCCGGGGTCGAAATTGATCTCCTTTCAGGAATTGAGGAAGCGCGCTTGATCGCGCTCGCGGTTTCGGTCAGATACAGGCAAAGCAATAAGCAACAATCGCTCGTCATTGACATCGGAGGCGGCAGCACAGAGTTGGCGGTGATGAAGAGCGGAGAGCCGACGACGCTGATTTCGTTCAAGCTCGGCGCCGTGCGTATGACGGAGCAATACGTGAAATCGGACCCGATCGGAGAGAAACAGTTGCGCCGCCTTCGTTCGGAATCGCGCGAAGTGATCGCTCATCGCGCGCCCGAAATCGAAGCCGCCGGGATTGAGGCTTGCTACGGAACCTCTGGCACGATCAACGCGCTCGCCGCGCTCAGCCTGCGAAGGCGGCTCGCGACGGGCGGAGGGCGGATGGCCCGCCGCCGCCTCGAACACTCGCTGACGCTCGGTGAGCTGCGGGCGCTCAACGAGGAGCTGGCGTCGTACACGCTCGACGAGCGCGTACGAGACGCGCGGCTCAACCGCCAGCGCGCCGAGATCATCGTCGCGGGCGGCCAATTGCTCGAGGCGCTGATGGAGACGTTGAAAATTGATGAGCTGGTCTCTTGCGACTGGGCGCTGCGTGAAGGCGTGATCATCGCCCATCTGGCGCGGCGCGTCGAGACGGTTACCACCTCTCCCGCGCGATTGGAACGCGACCCGAGCCTGCGAGGGGCGCTGGCTCTCGCGCGCCACTATCAAGCCGACCTGAAGCACGCGAGCCGGGTGGCTTACTTGTCCCAACAGTTGTTTGACGGGTTGCGCCCGCTGCATTCGCTCGGCGGCGAACACCGGCGGCTGCTCGCCGCGGCGGCGCTGCTTCACGACATCGGCTATTTCGTTTCGCACAGCGGCCATCACAAGCATTCGGCCTACCTGATACAGAACAGCGAGCTGACCGGTTTCACTTCGCCGGAGGTGGCCGTCATCGCCAACGTCGCTTATTACCATCGCGGAGGCTTGCCCAAAGCGAAGCATGAGTATTACTCAGACCTCAGGGTTCAAGACCGCGAGGTCGTGCGGAATTTGGCCGCGCTGTTGCGACTGGCCGACGCGCTCGACCGCGATCACGAAGGGAGCGTACGCGGACTGCGTTGTGAGATTGACGACGACGTCGTACGCATAGTGGCGCTCTGTTCGCGTGAGGCCGAGGCGGTGCGGCGGCGTTTAGAGGAGCGCGCAGACCTTTTTACAGAGGTATTCGGCCGCGAGGTAGAATTGATCACGACTCTCGATGCCGCCGGTTGAGAGTTTACGACTTATTTTTCGTATCGCTTGAAAAGCAGGGCGGCGTTCGTCCCGCCGAAGCCGAAGCTGTTCGAGAGCGCGTAACTCACGGCGGCATGTCGGGACTCGTTGGCGACGTAATCGAGGTCGCATTCCGGGTCGGGATTTTCGAGGTTGATTGTCGGCGGCAGGGTTTGGCGGCTGACGACCAGGGCGGTGATTCCGCCTTCCAGCCCACCGGCGCCTCCGAGCAGGTGGCCGGTCATTGATTTGGTCGAGCTGGCGGCCAGTTTGTAGGCGTGGTCGCCGAACGCGGCTTTGATCGCGTTAGTTTCGTTCTTGTCGCCGACGGGCGTCGATGTGCCGTGGACGTTGATGTAATCGATATGACGCGGCTCGACGCCGGCGTCCTTGATCGTCTTCAGCATGACGCGGCGCGGGCCGTCCACGTCGGGCAGCGTGATGTGGAACGCGTCCGAAGTCATTCCGTAGCCGACGACTTCACAGTAAATCTTCGCTCCGCGGGCCCTCGCGTGCTCCAACTCTTCGAGCAGCAGCACGCCCGCGCCCTCGCCGATGACGAAGCCGTCGCGGTCTTTGTCGAAGGGGCGTGAGGCGCGCGGCGGGTCGTCGTTCCGCGTGGAGAGGGCGCGCATCGCGGCAAAGCCCCCGACCGACATCGGGGTGATCGCGCCTTCGCTGCCGCCGCAGATCATGGCCACGGCGTCGCCGCGTTGAATGATCTTGAAGCTGTCGCCGATGGCGTGCGCGCCGGTGCTGCATGCGGTCGCGGTCGCCGAGTTCGGCCCCTTGGCTTTGCTGTAAATTGAGACGTATCCCGACGCGAGGTTGACGATCGAGGCAGGAATGAAGAAGGGCGAGATGCGCCCCGGTCCGCCTTCCAACATCTTCGTGTGCTCGCGCTCGAAGACCCCGAACCCCCCGATGCCGCTGCCGATGTATACGCCCACGTCTTCGGCCAGGTCGTCGGTGATCTTCAGGCCGGAGTCGTCGAGCGCCTCCTTCGCGGCGGCGACGGCGAAGTAGATGAAATAATCCATCTTCTTCAGCTCTTTCTTCTCGATGAATTTCAGTGGGTCGAAGTTTTTGGTCTCGGCGGCGAACTTGACGGTGTGCTGGCTGGTGTCGAAACGGGTGATGTAATCGACGCCGCTGCGTCCTGCGATCAGGCTCGTCCAGGTCTCCTCGGTCGTGTTACCTAGCGGGCTGACAATACCGATGCCTGTGACGACAACGCGCTTCTTTGTGTTATCGCTGTTCAAGGCTGTCTTCCTTCTCCCTGTATCGATTGCAGATTGCGGACTGCGGATTGCGGATTACAAGATGACCAATAATATTTCGCGCCTCCATGACAACAACGTCTCAAATCATTAAGACGGAATGAAATCACCTGTCAACTCTCTTCAACCCGCAACCCGCAATCTTCAATCCTCAATCAATAAATCTGCAATCCCATGCGCTATTTCCGGCGCTCGTCAATGTATGCGATGGCGTCGCGCACGCTCTGTATTTTTTCGGCGTCTTCGTCGGGGATTTCGATGCTGAACTCTTCTTCGAACCTCATCACCAGCTCGACCGTGTCGAGTGAATCAGCCCCCAGGTCGTCAATGAATCTGGCGTTTGGGGTGACCTCTGATTCCTCGACGCCGAGCTCATCCACAATGATTTGCTTAACCTTATCCTCAATTGATTCTGCCATGAATTCCTCCAGGAAAATTATTTGTCTTGGGGCAAATGTCAAATCACATATACATTCCGCCGTTAACGTTGATCACCTGACCAGTGATATAGCCTGCCTCATCCGAGGCCAGAAATGCAACTGTATTAGCCACATCGAGATCGGTCCCGGGGCGTTTTAGCGGAATCTGCTCGAGCATTGCGTTGCGCGCCGCCTCGTTAAGCGCGGCGGTCATCGGCGTCTCGATGAATCCGGGCGCCACGGCGTTGACCGTGATGTTGCGCGACGCGTATTCGCGCGCCACGGCTTTGGTAAACCCGATGAGCCCGGATTTTGCGGAAATGTAGTTGACCTGACCCGCGTTGCCCGATTGAGCCACGACCGAGGTCAGATTAATGATACGCCCGCGCCGCGCCTTGACCATTATCGGCAGAACGGCCTGGGTCATCAGAAAGACGCCGGTCAAATTGGTGTTGATTACGTTGTCCCAATCCTCACGCTTCATGCGCAGCATCAGCCCGTCGCGCGTGATGGCGGCGTTGTTGACAAGAATGCCGAACTGTCCGAGCTCCAATGAAACTTTTTCTACCGCGGCTTTGATTTCCGCCGCGTCGCCCATGTCGCCTTTGACGGCCAGCGCGCGGCGGCCCTCGGCGCGAACCTCGTCCGCGACGGCCTCACATTTATCCAGCGAACGCGCCATCACAGCCACGTCCGCGCCACATCGGGCGAGAACCAGAGCCGTGGCGCGGCCGATGCCCTGAGAGCCGCCGGTTACTAGAGCGATTTGTCCATCTAAACTAAACATATTGATTATCGTCTTTCATTTTTCATTGTTCTGAACAATGAAAAATGAAAGAGCATCAAACGCTTTGTCTGCTTCTTATTGCGATCGCAGGGATTCGACTGTCGCCTGCAGGCTCGCCTGGTCTTCCACGTTGAGCAATTTGACTTCCTTGCCCGCGCCTTTTGCAATAGCTTTAACCAATCCAATCAAAATTTTACCGGGGCCGATTTCGACGAAGGTATCCACGCCTTCGTCGAACATCTTCATCACGCTCTCGGTCCAGCGCACGGGCGCAGAGATCTGGCGGATCAGCGCGTCGCGTGATTGCGGGCCGCCGGTCACGACCGCCGCGTCGACGTTGTTGACGACTGGGAACGAAAGGTCGCTGAAATGCGCGGCATTGAGAGGCTCGACCATCTTCTCCTGCGCGGGCCGCATCAGCGCGGAATGGAATGGCGCGCTTACCTTTAACATCATAGCGCGCCGCGCGCCGCGCGCCTTGCACTCTTCGACGGCGCGCTCGACGGCCTCTTTGCGCCCGGCGATGACGACCTGTTCGGGCGAGTTGAAGTTCGCCGGCGCGCAGACCTGATCCAAGGCTGCGGCCTCGCAGGCTTCGACGACCTTCTCGGCTCCAATTCCCAGTATCGCCGCCATCGCGCCTACGCCGACCGGAACCGCCTCCTGCATCAATTCGCCGCGGCGGCGGACCAGACGCGCGGCGTCGCCAAGACTCAAAGCGCCGGCCGCGACCATCGCCGAATATTCGCCGAGGCTGTGGCCTGCGACGAAGTCCGGCTTGAATCCTTTTTCAGAAAGCGCGCGAAAAGCGGCGGTGGAAGCCGTCAGAATCGCCGGTTGCGTGTTCGCCGTGAGCTGCAAATCCTCTTCCGGTCCGTTGAAGCAGAGGTCGCTCAGCCCGAATCCCAGCGCCAGATCGGCCTCGTCGAAAGCGGCGCGCGCGGCGGTTACGCTCTCCGCCAGATCGCGACCCATTCCTGCGCGCTGTGACCCCTGGCCCGGAAATATGAATGCTAGCTTGCCCATTTAAATCAGAATAGTGAGATAAACAGCCACAGAGATCACAGAGAACACCGAGAAATCAGTGGCTCCCTCTGTGTTCTCTGTGTCCTCTGTGGCTGATAACCTTCGCTCCTCAATCTTCGATTTCGCCGCTGGTCAAAGCCATTTTGCTCAACTCATTCTCGATGCGCTCGCTCAGGTTGGCTTTGTAGAACTCCTTGGCGATGCGGATCGCATTGCGAATGGCTTTGGGCGTCGAACTGCCGTGACAGATCAAAACGACCTGCTTGCATCCCAACAGCGGGGCGCCGCCGAATTCCGAATAATCGAGGCGCTTCTTAACGCTGCGGAAAGCCTGTCGCGACAGGATCGCGCCGGTCTGCGTCAACACCGTCTGCCCCAGTTCGGTCTTGAGCAGACCCATGATCGCCTCGACGAGACCTTCGCTGGTTTTCAGAATGACATTGCCGGTAAAACCGTCGCAAACGATCACGTCGACATCGCCGGTGAAGATGTCGCGCCCTTCGACGTTCCCAATGAAATTGACTGGGGCGTCTTTCAAAAGGATCTGCGATTCCTTGGTCAGGTCGTTCCCCTTGATGTCCTCCTCGCCGATGCTCATCAATCCGACTCGCGGGGCTCGCACGCCCAGGATGGACCGCGAGTAGATCGAACCCATAATCGCGAATTGCTCCAGGTGCTCCGCCTTGCATTCGGCGTTGGCGCCGACGTCGAGCAGGACCGTGCCCTGGCCGGTGATCGTGGGGAAGATGCCCGCCAGCGCGGGGCGGTCTACGGAGGGCAGCGTCCCGAGCACGAGCTTGGCCGTGGCCATGACCGCGCCGGTGTTGCCGGCGCTGACCAGGCCGTGCGCCTTGCCTTCGCGCACAAGGCGGGCCGCCACGCGGATGGAAGAATCGCGTTTGCGGCGCACCGATTGCGCCACCGGATCGTGCATGGTGATCACTTCCGAGGCGTTGACTACTTCGATGTGCAGCCGCTGTCGGCGCGGATTCGCTACGCCTTGCCGCCGCAGTTCCGCGCGGATGCGCTCTTCCTGGCCGACAAGGAGTATACGGGCGCGCAGGTCGCGCGCCGCCTGGATTGCGCCTTCAACCTCTACGGCGGGGGCGTTATCCCCACCCATTGCGTCAACGGCGATGGTGGTGAGCATGGGGAAGGATTCGTTCATGTCGCGGTGAGCGACGCGCTGAAACAGTTAAAGCGCCGCGTAGGCGCCGAATATTCGTACCATGACAAATAAATTCGGCGCCTACGTGGCTGTTTTCCGAGGAAACTCAACGGCAACTGAAACACGTGAAACGATAATTGAAAATATTCCTATAAATCTTTTGAAATCACAGTGCGCCCGGCGTAAAAACCGCAACTCGCGCAGACTCGGTGCGGCTTTCTCATCGACCCGCAGTTCGGGCATGCTGTCAAATTAATGGGCTTCAGCGCGTCGTGCGCGCGTCGTTTGCGGCTGCGCGATTTCGAGTGGCGTCTTTTAGGATTCGGCATGACATATCTCCAAAATTAATTAGCAAGCTGATTCGGTGGAATCAGGTGAGACCTAATATATTCAATTCTTCATTCTTCCATCTCGGCCTTGAGGTCGGCCAAGGCCCGCCATCGCGGGTCAATCTGGGGCTTGCACTGGCATTGTTCGACGTTCAAATCGGCGCCGCATTGGGGGCACAGCCCGCAGCAGTCTTCGCGGCACAACACGCGACTGGGAAGACTCAATTCCAGTTGCTCTAGGATCATCTCGTCCAGATCGATCTGGTCATTTTCGTAGACGGCAAAATCCAGATCGCGTTCGAACAACTCGCGCTCACCGCCCTGGTCGCGGGTGGCGTCGGCGGGCGTATAGAACAGATCGAAAGGGATCTCGGCCCGGATAATGACTTCGTTCAAGCACCTGTCGCAGGGGGCGGAAATACTGGCCTTGATTTCTCCACGCAACCGTATGTCCTGCCTGGCGCGTATCGCGCGGCCACCGACCAGAGGCGGCTCCTCTAACTTAAAATCGTACTCTCTTGTGTCCAGTTCGCCTGCCTCGTACTGGCGCTTGAACGCAAGCCCGTCGGGAGGCATTCGCGCTAGTGAGATGATCATAAATCCCCCTGCGTCGGCAAAGGGCCTAATTATAGTTTGGGTAAGGGGTTTGTCAACCACACCTCACAGCGAGGAAATTTCTCAAAAGTTCTATACGGCATTGAGCTTTTCATATGAATTTTGCTATGATGCCGCCGCCAAAGATCTTGACCCTGGGATCATTTGGCTCATCCCCAGAATCTAATGTATCCAGCAATTCAATTTGCCAGGGATCGCTCGTTGCCTAACACTGAAGCCTCGTAAGAAGTACAGATCATCCCTCACAGAAGTAGTAAGGTAGGTCGACATGCGTTTCGGGTATTTCGATTTCGAGGGTATCTTTACGGAGAGAGTGAAAACCACATCGCCGCAAATATGTATGGCGCTCGCGGCGCTCTTCTTGTGCTTATGTCCTTTGACGGCGAACGCGCAGGCGCGCCGGATTAACGGTTACGCGGTACAGGTCGCGGCGCTGACTTCTCAGAAGTCCGCTGACGAACTGGTGCGCGGGTTGAGCGTTCGGGGGATGAACGCATACCGCATCGGGGGCATGTCATATGGCATGGGCAAAACGTCGGCTGGCCTGGGCAAAACGTCGGCGCTCCATCGCGTGCGCATCGGCAATTTTCCGACCATTGCCAGCGCCAGCGCTTACGCCGAGAAGTTGCTAGGCGCGGGGCTGCTCGCGTCCTACGCGATCGCCGCTTATGAGCCTCCCAACAAAGTCAGTTCCAATCCGAGCTGGAAACTCCCGACCTTCGCTCAAAAGAATTCGAAAAGACGCTTCATGCCTGAAGTGATCGACGTGGTCGCCGCCATCGGCTCGCGCGGATGGCTGTTGCTTTCGAGCGAGAGCATAAATCTGACGGCGCGTAGCGGAAACTCCGCGATCAGTCGAGAACTCATCGAACTGATTACCTACATCGGTTCGCGCGGGTGGGGTTTGAATGGTAACGTTATG
>DATCXQ010000848.1:0-11984 GCA_036565725.1 Blastocatellia bacterium | reverse complement strand
CTGGATCACGGGATGGTATCTGCACAAATTTCTTCTCCTTTGGAGAGGGTTTTGTTTCTATGTGCAGAATGCCATCCTTTGTTATCTCATTTCAAAGAGCTTACGGTTATCCTGGCGCACATGGCTCCCGGTACCGTACCGCGCCGCCTAATTAAAAGCGGAGCGGCGTTTGATTACGGCCATTTGCGTGGCAAGAAATTTTGCGCACTTTCTGCGGCTGATCATCGTATCTTTGCGCGAGGGGAGGAATCACTCCATCCTTATTCTTGTAAAGAAACCAATTCTTCCACATCCCGACAAATCTGATCATTTTGTTTCAGGAGGAAGTTGAAGCCATGAACAAATCTCGTGTCGTATTGATTGTGTTGATCGGTCTTGGGGGAGTTCTGTTCGCGTTTCCCGCAAGCCACGCGACGGAAACCAAGTCCTCGGCGAAGAACGTCACATTTAATAAAGACATCGCGCCGATCTTTTTCAAAAGTTGCGCCGAATGCCACCGCCCGGGCGAATCCGCGCCGTTTTCAGTCCTGAGTTACAAAGACGTTCGACCGTGGGCGAAATCAATCCGCGAAAAGGTCGCCAACCGCGAAATGCCTCCCTGGCACGCCGACCCGCACACCGGCGAATGGGCCAACGACCGTCGCCTGAAACAGCAGGAGATTGACGCCATCACTGCCTGGATTGACAGCGGAGCGAAGGAAGGCGACGCCAGGGATTTGCCCGCCACGCCGCAATTCGCCGAAGGCTGGACAATCGGCAAACCCGACGTGGTCATTGAAATGCCCGAAGAGTTCACGCTAGGCGCCAGCGGGCCGGACGAATATCAGTACTTCGACGCGCCGACCAATTTCGCCGAGGACAGATACGTGCAGATGGCCGAAGCGCGTCCGGGCAACCGCCGCGTCGTTCATCACGTCATCGCCTTCGTAGTCCGGCCCGGAAGTCCCAACATGACCAAAATCCCGAAAGAACAACGGGACAAGATGCTGGAAATGTCGTTGAAAAACAGCCCTTTCTATCGCGACGGCTACCTGATCCGCCTTAAACCAGACCAGCCGGTTTACAACGACGCCAACGAATTCCCTCCGAACGTGCGTGGAGACGCCAACATTGGCGATTTCCTGACCGGTTACGCGCCAGGCAGCATACCCAGCGTGTGGAATCCGGGCGTCGCCAAGAAGATTCCGGCGGGCGCGACCATACGCTTCCAGATTCATTACTCGAAAGTCGCCGGTAGTGAACAGAAGGATCGTTCAAAGATCGGATTGATCTTCGCCAAACAGCCGCCCGAAAAGACGATCAAGTCTCGCGCCGCCTCGAACATCTTCTTCCAGATTCCGCCTGGCGCCGAACGCCACAAGGTCACAGCCTTCTGGAAGCCGTCCGTTGACATAACGATCCATTCACTTTCACCGCATATGCACTATCGTGGTAGCGCGATGGAATACAAGGCGGTTTATCCCGACGGCAGATCGGAGACGTTATTGAATGTGCCGAAGTACAGTTTTAACTGGCAGATGACTTACAATCCGAAACGGTTACTGCATATTCCAGCGGGAAGCAAGATCGAGGTCACGGCGTATTTCGACAATTCCGCGAAGAACAAACTCAATCCCGATCCGACGAAGCCGGTGCGCCACGGCGAACCGACATATGACGAGATGATGATGGGCTTTATGGAATACGTCGCCGAAAAACCTAAACAACCGGCCAGGATCGATCCGCAAGTCTTCGACACTTACGCCGGCAGATACGACGTCGGTAACAACCGCGCGATTGTCGTGACCAGGGAGGGCAACCGCTATTTCTCCCAGACGCCGACCGGTCTTAAACCCGAAATGTTCCCGGTTACTGAGACTCAGTTCTCCATACCCGATTTCGAAGAGCAATTCACTTTCGTCAAGGATGAAAAGGGCGAAGTCATCGAACTACTCATAGAGCAAAACGGCCGCGTCGGCCGTTACAAGAGGGTCAAAGAAGGCGCCGCAGGCAGCGGGCAGCAGTAACGCAAGTTCTCTTTCAATCTCGTCCGCTTTTGGGATTAAAAGTTCCCAGAAGCGGACGTTCTATTTCCCGATCTTGCAAAGCTCTATCGAACAAGTTCACTGTACTCAGCAATTAGCCTGTGGTTTCAAATGGCACGGGATTTGGGTTTCGCATCAATTGATATTATGTCAATTCGCTGACCTTTCTTTTCAGCAAGGCTGTCAGATATTTGAAGAAAGAATATGAAGGAGATGTCAGATGAAGTCAGAGACAACCGGCGCTGACAGCGCCACAACTGTTTGGACGGTTGACCCTCAATACGCGACCGTGGAGTTCAGCGCCAAGATGTTGTTCTTCACGATCAAAGGCCGTCTCACCGACTTCGGCGGAAAGATAACGCTCGACGAAAACGACATTTACCGCTCGTCGGTCGAGGCGGCGATCAAAGCCGCGAGCGTCTCGACCGGAGTCAAAATGCGTGACGAGCACTTGTGCTCGAAGGATTTTCTCGACGCCGTCAATTACCCGGAGATTCATTTTCAGAGCGCCAGCGTTGGGCGGGGAAAAGACAGAGACATGCTGCGCGTCAACGGGGCGCTGACGATCAAGGGCCAGACCCGCGAGGTCGCGCTCGACGTGACGATAACCGACCGCAGCCGCTCGCCGCAGGGCGACGAGATTCTCTACTTCGCGGCTGTGGCTGAGATCGACCGGTTCGATTTCGATGTCAAATACGCTCGCGGGCTGATCGGGCGCGCGCTCAAAGTTTTGATTCAAGCCCAGGCCACAAAGCGGCATTGAATAAATGATTCGGCGGCTCAGGGCCTATTGACCCGGTTCGGTCAAAACCTCGCGCCGCAACTGCGGGAAGACTTTCGCCACTTTGCCGAGCAGGTAATCGCCGTAGGTCCCGCGAAATTCGTGGACGCTGGCCCGATCCCAGCGCTCGTCCCGGTCATCAATCGCTCTTGTGTCGAGCGGAAGCGGCTCCACCTTGGCGTTGAAGTTCGGGTCGAAGAAGAATGGAAACGACAGCCGGTCGCGCCCGCTCACATTCCGCACTCGATGAGGCGTCGAACGGTACAGCCCGCCGGTCAGCCGATCCAGCATATCGCCGATGTTGCAAACGAACGATCCGGGGATGGGATGAGCCTCGATCCAGCGCGATTGCGATTTGACCTGTAGTCCTCCCGATTCATCCTGCATCAAAATCGTCAGCAGCCCGTAATCAGTGTGCTCGCCCACGCCCCATCCGGTCGCGGCTGGCTGAGCGGGGTAGTTGAATATCCGAAACAGGGTCAGCGGATCGCCCGTGTAGCGTTCGGCGAAATACGATTCGTCGAGGCCCAGGCTGAGCCCTATGCCGCGCATCAACGCGTGGCCAAGCCCGGTCATCGCCGCCATGTATTCCAACACGGCCTCGCGGAATCCGGGGATGTTCGAAGGAAAAAGGTTCGGGCCATGCATCGGGACGCCGGCGCGCGCCATCGGGTGATCGTCTCCAAGCTCCGCGCCGAAATAGACGCCTTCTTTCAAATCGGGCTGGCCTGAGGTCAATTCGCCTCCGACGGGGAAATAGCCGCGCCAGGCCCTGCCGCCACGGGCCATCCGTATTTCCATCTTCGCTTCAAGGTCCTGAGCGAAGAATCGCCGGCTGAGACGTTCCAGCCGCCGCTGCAAGTCTTCGCCAACGCCGTGTCCGACGGCGTAAAAGAATCCGCACTCGCGGCACGCCTGCCCGATTTCGGTGGCTACGGCAGATCGGCTTTCTGTTCCGCAGATTAGCGGGCTGATATCAATTACTGGGATACCCAATTTGTTATAATCAACGCCTTCTACCGCTGATTCCATCGCAACCTCGGAGTAAATATGAGCGCAAAAAAGAAAGAGCTGAAGAGAGAGTATAAACTGAATTATCGTCCTATGGGCGTTTACCAGTTACGCAATGTCGTCAACGAGAAAGTGTTGATCGGCGCCGCGCTCGATCTTCCCGGCATTCTCAACCGGCACAAATTCCAGTTAAAGATGGGGAATCATCCTAACGGCGCTCTTCAGGCCGAGTGGAATGAATTCGGCGGCGAGAACTTCGCCTTTGAGATCTTGGACGAAATCACGCCAAAGGAAGGGCGCGACCATCGAGAGGAATTGGCCTTTCTGGAAGATCTATGGCTGGAAAAGTCGCAGCCTTATGGGGATCGCGGATACAACGAAAAGAAAAAGGGAAGAGAAGAGATGCTGAGATTGATCGCTCAGAACAGGGCGGAAGAAGAATAGGCGATGCCAATGGAGGGGCAAAGAGAGGAAATGAGATTACGGATCTATTCCCCCTTCGCCGTGTGTCTTTTGTGGTAGGAAGTTGGCGCCGTAAGTAAATAGAGAACGCTCAAATGCCGTTCAGCCCTCTCTTTTGACAAGCCACAAGGCGCCGTTTACACTCACGATTTACTTACTAAATTCATAACAGGAGCTTGAGATTGACCAGGTCGGCTTTATCTGCGACCTCACGTCCGTTGATCGGCGTCACCACGCGACTCGGCGCTGAAGAGACTTTTTACCTGCGCCGTTATTACGCCGAGGCCGTGGAAGGCGCGGGCGGCGCGCCCGTCTATATTCCTCTAATTGCGGATTACGAGTACCTTTCGGCGCTCTGCGAGCGGCTCGACGGCCTGATGTTGTCGGGCAGCAACAGCGACCTCGACCCGGTCTTTTACGGCGAGGAGCCGCATCAGAGGCTTGGCGCGGTGCTCCCGGAGCGGGACGAGACCGACCTGATCCTGCTCGAAGTGGCCGAAAGGCGCGCGATGCCCGTGCTGGGCATCTGCTTCGGAATGCAGTCGCTGAACGTCGCGCGCGGCGGTTCGTTGATCCAGGACCTGTCGTCGCAAATGCCCGAGGCGATCAAACACGAGCAAGGGCAGACCATTAATCGGCCGTCACACCACATCAAGCTCGAGCCCGGTTCGATGCTCGCCGAACTCGTCGGCGGCGAAACCGCGCGCGTCAACAGTTCTCATCACCAGGCCGTCAACAGTGTCGGGCGCGATCTTCAGGTGATCGCGCGCGCGCCCGACGGAGTGATCGAGGCGATTATCGACACGCGCACGGATCGTTTCGCGCTCGGAGTGCAATGGCATCCCGAGATCGGATGGGAGAAAGATAAATTTTCGCAGGCCATCTTCAAAAAGTTTATAGAAGCAGCTGAATCAAAGCGTACAATGTTGGGATAATGATACTGCCACAGAGACACAGAGACATAGAGGCAAGGAGACAAAGTGGAAAGACATCTTGTCCCGTCTCTGTGTCTCTGTGTCTCCGTGGCTAAAACAAAATCGCCCGTGAAATGGATAGAAAGAACAAACTGACAATCACCCTGCTGTCGACGGCGCATTTCGCGCTGGATTCGTATTCGAGTTTCTTATTTCAACTGTTGCCGCTGATGGCGGTGAAACTGCGACTGACGCCGGCGCAGGCCGGGCTGGTTCCTCCGATGCTGACCGTGGCGTCGTCGTTGATGCAGCCGGTCTACGGAATAATCTCGGACCGTTATTTGAAGCGTTCGATGGTGGTCTTCGGGCCTCTGATCGCGGCGGTTTTTCTCTCTTGTCTGGGGACGGCCGATAGCCTGCCTGGCCTGATGGCGCTGGTGATCTTAGGCGGCGTCGGCGTGGGGATGTTTCACCCGCAAGGGGCGGCTCTGGTCTCGCGCGCGGCTTCTTCTGACGGTTCGGACAGGCGTCAGGGGATGATGATGTCTGTCTTTTCGTCAGCGGGGACGGTCGGTTATGCGCTGGGGCCGTTGCTGGTGGCGATGACGGTAAACCGGTACGGGCTTGAGAACAGTTGGTACACCGCGATCTGGGGAGTGGCGTTCTGGGTGATCTTGTTCCGCTATTGCCCGCCGCTCGAACAACGTGGCAGAGCGGAAGGCGCGCCCGCGTTGACAGACGCGCTGCGCGCGGCCTGGGTCCCGTTGACGCTGCTCTATTTCGCCGTCGTGTTGCGTTCGGCGGTCGCGGTCAGCGTGCAAACCTACTGGCCGTTCGCGTTGAAAAGTTTCGGGATGACAGAGATGGAATACGGCTCCGTGCTGGCCGGATTCCTCTTCTTTGGTGGGGTGGGCGGATTTTTCGGAGGAGTGTTTGCCGACCGGCTGGGCGCGCGGCGCGTCTCGATGGTGGCGATGCTCGTCGCCGCGCCTTTGCTGATGGCGGCGTTCTCGACGCGCGGGACGTTGAGCAATGTGTTGTTGATGGCGGGCGGGACGGCTCTGAATTTGCCGATCCCGGTCAGCGTGGTAATGGCTCAGCGGCTGGTTCCCGGTGGCGCAAGCACGGTCTCGGCGCTGATGATGGGATTCGCATGGGGCGCTGGGGCCTTGATGACCCCGATCGCCGGCGCGATGAGCGAGAAGTTCGGATTCGCCCGCGCATTGATGATGGCCGCGGTGGTCCCGCTGGCCTCCGCGGCGTTACTCTGGTTCTACCCCAAAGACGAACAGAGGTCCGTCGCGCGAGCGCGTGAGGCGTTCGCGGTCGCGGATTGATCGGCGCCAGCGCAGTACCGCGCGCTGTAAGATTTCGAGAGTTGAGATTGGGATTTATGGGTTTGTTTTGGAGACGTAAGAAGGAAGATTTTATTTCGCTGGGATTGAGCGCGCCGGATGAGGCCCCGAGTGGTCTTGAGGATCAGGCGCGAGTCGAAGAAGAAGCCGCGCGGATCGAGCGGGTTGCGCAATGGAAGGCGGAATCGGCCCCGGTGGTCGCGGAGCCCGAAGTTGTGGCGCCGGTCGCGGCGGAGCCTGAGACGGTTAAGCCGGTTGAGATCGCGGTCGAAGAATGGGCCGCCGAAGCGGCGAAACTTTTTGAGCCCGCGCCCCAAGGTTCGCGGTCCGTCGCCGCGAAGCCTGCTGTTGAAGAGAAGGTTGTGGAACGGGTCGAAGCGCCAGTCGAAGAGGAGAACTTCTTCGCGCGGTTCCGCAAAGCCGTTTCGGCCACTCGTGAGAACATCGCCTCGCGGATCGAAGACGTCGTCAAGGGCAAGAAGCAGATTGACGAGTCGACGCTGGAGGAGATTGAAGAGGCTTTGATCGCCGCCGACATCGGAGTGCAGACGGCGCTGGAAATCATCGAAGACGTGCGCCGCCAGGTCAGCCGCCAGACTTTGAAGGACGTCGGCGAACTCAAACGGGTGATCAAAGAGCGCCTGCTTGATATTCTCGATCGGGCCGAGCGGGCGCGCGGCGTGGCTTCCGAGGCTTCCGTGGGCGAAAGCGTGCGGCCTTACGTGGTGATGGTCGTGGGCGTCAACGGCGCGGGCAAGACGACCACAATCGGCAAACTGGCCAATCGCATCAAGGCCGACGGTTACGAAGTGCTGATCTGCGCGGCGGACACTTTCCGCGCCGCGGCCTCCGACCAATTGGCGATCTGGGCCGAGCGCGCGGGCGTCCCGCTGATCCAGCAGAAACAGGGAACTGACCCGGCGGCGGTGCTCTTCGATTCGTTGAAGGCGGCAAAAGCGCGCAGCGCCGACGTGCTGATAGTCGACACCGCCGGGCGACTTCACACCAAAACCAATCTGATGGCCGAGCTCGAAAAGATGAAGCGCGTCGCGGGGCGCGAAGTTGCGGGCGCGCCGCACGAGACGCTGCTGGTCATCGACGCTGTGACGGGGCAGAACGGTCTGATCCAGGCGCGCGAATTCCTGAAAGTCGCCAACGTGACCGGGCTGGTCTTGACGAAGCTCGACGGCACAGCGAAAGGCGGCATCGCCGTGGCGATCGCCAAAGATTTGAACCTGCCGATCCGGTATTGCGGCATCGGCGAGAAGGCCGACGACCTGGTCGTCTTCGACCCGAAGGCCTATGTCGACGGTTTGTTCGAATAGAAAATCAGCCACGAATGAACACGAATCCTCACGAATGGTGATAGAGATGATGGAGAACAAATGGACCATACAGGTCGAGAAAAAGATTCGTGTTCATTCGTGTTCATTCGTGGCTGAAACTCTTTTCCTTGAATTCTAACGATGAAAAACACACAAACGAATCAGGGTTCTTTCTGGAAATCGGATGCAACTCTGATCATGCTCGCGCTGACCTGGGGGACGTCGCACGGCATTCAAAAGGACATTGTCGCGACGCATTCGCCGGCTTTTTACACGAGCGTGCGCTTCGGGATCGCGGCGCTCTGCTTCGGGTTGCTGTTCGCCAAACACTTGTTGCGGAGCGACAGGAAGGAGATCGTAAAAGGCGCGTGGCTAGGCTTTTTCAGTTTCGTCGGAATAGCCTTTTACATATCCGGGCTAGTCTACACACAGGCTTCCAAAGCCGGGTTCATATCCGGGCTTTATTGGGCCTTCACGCCGCTGATCGGCTATCTTTTGTTCCGCTCGCGTCCGACGCGCGATCATCTGACCGGGCTTGTGATCGCGGTCGGCGGGTTTACCTTGCTCAGTTATCCGCAAACCGGCGAGTCGTTCAACTGGGGCGACATTTTTATCCTGTTCGCCGCCGTGGCCTGGGCCGCGCACATCGCCGCGACGAGCGCGTTCGCCAGTGAGTCGGACGTGAGGACGTTGGCCGCCGTGCAGGTAATGGTCGTGGCCGCGCTCTCGATCTCGGCCTATTTCATTTTGAGTTGGTGGGCGGGATCGGCCGCCGATCCGAAATCTCTTCCGGCGCTGGTGGCGATGGAGGCGGGATCGAATCCCATCAACTGGCGCTTCGCCGAGCAGGTGGCATATATGGCCGTCGTCGTGACATTCATCGCGGCCCTGGCGCAGACCTGGGCGCAAAAGCGAGTCCATTCGACGCATGCGGCGATCTTTTACGCGCTCGAACCGGTCATCGCGGCCGTCTTCGCGTATCTGTATCTGAGTGAGACTCTGGGCTGGCGGCGCGGCGTCGGCGCGGCGTTGATCATCACCGGACTGATGATTTCGCGGCTGAGACTGGCGACGAGATTGACGAAGAAAGAGGCCATCGAATTGAGGAGTGAAGTTCAGCCGGCGGAGGCAGACCTATAATTGCGGATTGCGGATTGCGGATTGCGGAATGGGGAATGGGGAATGCGGAATGCGGAATGCGGAATGCGGAATGCAAGAAGACCAATTCATGCTTCGCATTCACAGTGCAACGATATCTCAAATCATTTCCTCAACTCTCTTCATTCCGCATTCCGCATTCCCCATTCCCCATTCCCCCCACACCTATCCCCACAATGATCGAAGCTTATGCGAGCCAAACGCAGTCTCGGGCAGAATTTTCTCGTCGGCTCGCATTACCCTCGCCGTATCGTTGATTCGGTGGCGCCACGGGCGGGCGAGACCGTTGTCGAAATCGGGCCGGGGCGCGGCGCGTTAACCGGCTTGCTGCTCGAAAGCGGCGCCCGCGTCATCGCCATCGAACTCGACACAGAGCTGATTCCAGGCCTGTCGCGAATGTTTTCGGGTCTCGAAAATTTCCGGCTGATAGAGGCCGACGCGCTGAAGGTCGATTACTGCGACCTGATCGCGCCTGACGTCTCGGCGAGGGTGGTCGCGAATCTGCCTTATTATATTTCGACGCCGATACTGCAGCGCCTGATCGAACATCGTCGCTGTCTCAGCGATATGACGCTGATGTTGCAGCGCGAAGTGGTCGAGCGGATTACGGCGCCTCCCGGCGGCAAGGAGTACGGTTTCTTATCGGTGCTTGCGCAGTTTTATTGCGAGGTCGAAAAGCTCTTCGACGTTCCGCCTGGCGCGTTCCGACCGGCGCCTAAGGTCCATTCGAGCGCGCTACGGCTGCGCCCGCGCGCGCGGACGGCTGCGCCTGTCAATGACGAGGCTTTGATGGTCGAACTGACGAAGACGCTCTTTGCGCAGCGCAGGAAGACCATCCTCAACAATTTGCGCGCCGGCCTGAACAGACTGGGTTTGACTGGCGAATTCGAGGCCGCCGAGTCGCTGTCTTTCTGTGGGCTCGACCCGAAACGGCGCGCCGAAACGCTGTCCGTCGAAGAGATCGCGCGGTTAGCCGACGCTATAACGGCGCGGCGCGCGTAGGACGGGCATCCCGCGCTGAAGCGGCCTCGATCACGGACGCGGGCGGGGAATAAGTCTCCCCTACCCGCTCGGCGCTGTTCCCCGCGCCATTTTGGGCTATACTTAGGGCTATTAATTTGAAGGCGGAAACGACTAATGGACATGGGCAAATTACAAATCACACCCCTGGGCGGCCTGGGGCAGTTCGGAATGAACATCACCGCGTTCAGGTACGACGGTCAGATGATCATCGTCGATTGCGGGATGATGTTTCCCGACGAGGACTTGCTTGGCGCCGACATCGCGATTCCCGACCTCACCTACATCGAGGACCATCGCGATGAACTGGTCGGCATAGTCTTGACGCATGCGCACGAAGACCACGTCGGCGCGCTGCCTTTCGTGCTGCAATTGGTGGACGTCCCGATCTACGCTACCCAATTCACATTCGCGCTGGTCGAGGGCAAGTTGCAGGAGTTCGGCCTGCTCGACAAGGTCGAGTTGAAGACGATCAAACAGCGGCAGAAATTCACGCTCGGGCCTTTCGAGATCGAATTCATTCATGTCTCGCATTCGCTGATCGAATGCGTCGCGCTGGCGATCCGCACCCCGGTGGGCGTCATCGTGCATACCGGCGATTTCAAGGTCGACGACACCCCGGTGATCGGCGGGCCGATTGACCTGAGCAGGTTGACGGCTTACGGCGACGAAGGCGTCCTGGCGCTGCTCGCCGATTCGACCAATGTCGAGCGCGAAGGCCGCACCGGGTCGGAGAAGGCCGTCATCCCGGCCTTCAATAAAATCTTTGACGATGCCGCGGGGCGCGTCATCGTCTCCTGTTTCGCCACCAGCATTCACCGCTTGCAGATAGTCTTCGACCTGGCCGCCGAAAGGGGGAAGGCCGTGGCCCTGGTGGGCCGCGCGATGATCCGCAACGTCGAGACAGCGATGCGCTACGGATACCTCGACGTGGAGGAAGGACAGCTCGTCAGCCCAGCGCAGGCCAGGAGGATGGCGCCGAGCGAGGTCTGCCTGCTGGTCACCGGCAGCCAGGGAGAGCCGATGTCGGCGCTCGCCAGAATGTCCGTCGATTCGCACAAGGAAGCCAGCGTGCTGAAGGGCGACACGGTGGTGATTTCCGCGCGCCAGATCCCGGGCAATGAGCGGGCAATCTCGCGGATGATGAACCACCTCTTTAAGAAGGACACCCACGTGATCGACTCGAGCATCGCGAGGATTCACGTCTCGGGCCACGGTCGCGAAGGCGACCTGAAGATCATGTACGACGCCGTGCGGCCGAAATTCCTGATCCCGATCCACGGCGAAACCCGCCAGCTCTACCGCCACGCCGAAGCCGCGCGCAAATGGGGCCAGTCTCGCGACCGCATTGTGCTCGCCGAAAGCGGCGACATCATCGAGCTTGACGAAAACAGCGCGAAGGTCGGCGACAAAGCCCCCGTTGGGCGCACCCTGATCGACGATTCGGGCACAGGCCGGATAGACGAGTTGGTGCTGCGCGACCGGAAGCATCTGGCTTACGACGGAATCGTGCTGCCCATCGTCGCCATCAATAAGGCGTCGGGCGAGATGGAGTCCGCCCCCGAAGTCATTCAGCGCGGGCTGGCTCTGAGCGACGACGGCTCCGATTTCTTATACAGGGCCAGAGTAGTCGTAGGCGAGACGGTGGCCAACGCCACCCACGAAGAGCGCGTAGACTGGTCAGTCATCAAGGAGAAGATCAGACTTGACCTCAAACGGCATATTCAGAGAGAGACCGGGCGCAGGCCGATGATCATCCCGGTCGTGTTGGAGGTATAAACTGGTACGGTACAGGGAGCCATGTGCGCCAGGATAACAATAAGTGAATTAAACCCATGACTTCACACCGTACTTCTCAAAGTGTTGTTTGTCGTTTGTATAGACCGATGCAACCAGATGCACACTTCTTTGGGCAGCGATTGCAACTTGCGCTT
>DATCXQ010000841.1:0-3252 GCA_036565725.1 Blastocatellia bacterium | reverse complement strand
CTGCCGACGGCCGGAGCGGCTTCAGGCGATGGCGACGGCGCCTCGACCATGTTCGCCGACACGTCCGCGGCCTTGCGACTCGACAAGGCTGAAGGCCATCCGAAAAGAACCGCCGCCGTTACGACGGCGATCAGCGTCGCCGCCGCCGCGACGGCGAATCTTCGCCGCCGCCTTCTGACCAGCCTCAAATTCGATTCGGCCGTTTCCTCATTTTCGACGGGGTCGACGTAAGGCGCGATTCCGTTTCCAGGTTCATATTGATCTTCGGACTCCGGGGTTGCGACAGCCAGCGGTATGAGTATCTGATTTGACGACGTTCTTAGCTCCTCGCTCAACTCCTCGGCGCTTTGCTGCCGATCGGCGGGGCCCTTGGCCAACGCACGCAGGATCGCCTTTTCCATGGCGACGGAGATCGCTGGATTGATCGATCGCGGAGGCTTCGGTTCGGATTGAATCTGTTTCAGCGCGACCTCGGTCGGCGTGCGCCCGGTGAACGGACACTGTCCTGTCGCCATTTCGTAAAGCACAACGCCAAGCGAGTAGATGTCGCTGCGATGATCAACCGGGTGGCTGGCGCACTGCTCCGGCGAAGCGTAAGCGACCGTCCCGGAGAGCGTTGAATGCTGTGTGAACGGGGGCGCCCCGGGAGGCTGCGGGAATTTTGCGATTCCGAAATCGATCAGTTTGATTGCCCAATCCGCAATCATAATGTTTCTCGGATTAATGTCGCGATGTACGATGCCGCGCGCATGGACTTCGATGAGCGCAGAGGCGACTTCGAGCGCGATGCCGACGGCCTTCGACGGTTCGAAGGCGCCGTCGCGGTCTATCTCGTCGCGCAGCGTGTGCCCGCGTAGAAACTCCATCACCACATAACGCAGATCGTCATTTATCATGCCCGTTCCCTCGAAGCGCACGATGTTCGGATGAGCGATTGTGGCCAGCGTCTCGGCCTCGCGCCGCATTCGTTCGAGCATCTCGTCCCAGTAGTCGCGCGCCCGGGCCGTGTCCATGGCGTAGTTCATTGCGCGGACGACCAGTTGGGCCGGATCGCTGACCTTGATCGCGACGACGCTGTCGGTCCCCAGGTCGGTCGCGGCGAAGATCGTCGAAAGGCCTCCCTGGCCGAGGCGGCGGTAGATGCGATAACGCCCGTCGAGCGTCAGGTTGATCAGAATGTCGAAATTCGGCTCGTGGGCTTGAGCGCAATGAGGACAGAAGACGGCGAACGCCGGAAGTTCACCAGAACAGCGCGAGCACAGATTCATAACTCTACTTCCTCTGGTCGTAAAGTTGATCAATTGGGGATTTCAAAGGGGTGAGCAGAGTATAGGTGAAAAGGGGAGTAAGCGCCAGATGGGATTGCGGATTGCGGATTGCGGATTGACTTATCGTGATTCGAACTCACAAGGTAACGACGTCTCAAATCATTGAATTGAATGAAATCATCGCTCGCCAATTCTCTTCAATCCGCAGTCCGCAGTCCGCAATCCGCAATGTCACTACTTCTTCCCGCCCGACATTTGGGCGTCAATCGAGGCGGAGCCGCCGCCATGAACCATCAGGGCCGCCGCCATGCCGAGCAGCGCCAGCGCATATTCAAAGCCACCGGCGTTTATGAAAAAACCAGACCTCCAATGCACGCCGAGGATCGCGGTGAGCATCACGCAGGTGATGAGGAACGCGCCGACTCGCGTATACAGCCCGATTATCACCAACGCCCCGCCTAGGAACTCCGACACGGCCGCCGCGCCCAGCCACAGCCACGATGGGCGCATCTCGGGGAACGGCGCGTCTCGATTGATCCACTGGTTGAAACCTGGACCGCCCCACACGCCGAAAACCTTCTGCGCTCCGTGGGCAAACATGATCGCTCCGAGGGCGAGACGAATCGGCAACATAGCCCAATTCTCAGACGTCTTGACCAAACCTCCTACCATTTTTGAACTCCTCCGTAGAACATCGGGAGTGGGGAGTGGGGAATCGGGAATGGGGACCAAGGAAGTCATTTCCTATTCCCCACTCCATACTCCCCATTCCCCACTCCCAATATCTTCATTAGTTTCAGCCCCAGCGGGGCGAAGTGTTTACACTCTGTAAATGAGATTGGGGGCGACGGTTCATGTTTCGATCCGAACCGTCGTAGCGAATTTTAGCGGATCCCATCGTAGAAGTCAGCGCGCAAGCAGTGTTTCAAATGCGTTGTGATTCAAGTAAATAGCGGGGGTTAACAGTTATCCCCACTGTTAAGTATCCGTATACTTACTTGATTGTGTCTCTACTCAGCCATAAATTCGACATTGAAGGTTCCCCATCCAAATCGTCCCCCTAATCTTACCGACGGTTGAAGTGGCTTCTTTATCTCGCCTGGCCTCAGGGCTGGGGCGCCACAAGCGGTATAGAAAATAGAAATTCGAAGACAACTAAAGAAAGGGAAATCTTGTGTTGCAAATCAGGTTTCGTCCGTCCTGGACTCTATTCCTTATAATGATTACGGTTCAGGCGCTGTTTTTGTCGTCGTCGGCGCCCTCTGCATTGTCCGCAAGCGTCGCGCCACAGGTTCCGGCCTGGGCGCCGAACACAGCTTATGCGGTCGGAGCGCAAGTCACCTATCAGGGTGTCTTGTATCAGTGCCGGCAGGCCCACACTTCAATCGTGACCTGGGAGCCGCCTAACACGCCCGCGCTGTGGCTTGTTATACCCGGAGGTGGAGGAGGGGACACGCAGGCGCCGTCCGCTCCCACGAACTTGCGCGTAACCGGCGTGACAGCCTCGAGTGTATCGCTCGCCTGGAACGCGTCCACTGATAATGTAGGCGTGTCTCGGTATGACGTGTCGCGCGACGGCGCGGTGGTCGGCGGCGGCTCCGCGACCAGCTTTACAGTGACCGGCCTCGCGTCCGACACGAGTTTCACGTTCACCGTGCGGGCCAGAGACGCGGCGGGTAACGTGTCCGCCGCGAGCAATCAGGTCACGGCCCGAACGCAGTCCGGCGCCGATACGCAGGCCCCGACGGCCCCCGCCAACCTGCGAGTGACGATGGTCACTTCGACGGGCGTAACGCTAGTGTGGGACGCGTCCACGGATAATGTGGGGGTAACCCAATATGAGGTGTTGCAAAACGGCGCGTCTATCGGCGGCGGCTCCTTGACCAACCTGACGGTGACCGGGCTCGCGCCGGGGACAAGTTATACCTTCCGGGTGAGGGCGAGAGACGCGGCGGGCAACGTATCCGCCTTAAGCAATCAGGTC
>DATCXQ010000834.1:0-4139 GCA_036565725.1 Blastocatellia bacterium | reverse complement strand
TTGGCGCAAGATGCAAGCCTGCGAGCCGTGTTCTGATCTCTGATTTCCATTGCGGCTTCATATCTGAAGTGGCCTCGTCGCTTTTCGTCGTTATTCACTGCGCAAGGCGATCAGCGGATCAACCTTCGTCGCCCGCCGCGCCGGGACGTAGCAGGCCAGCAAGGCCACGAGCGTCAACAACAACGCGACGCCTGTGAACGTCAGCGGGTCGGTCGTACTGACGCCGAATAGCAGACTCTCCAGCCAGCGCGTCAGCGCGAGTGAAGCGAGCAGCCCCGTGGCTACGCCGCCGAGCGTCAGCGCGAGTCCCTGACCGACGATCAGTTTAAGGATGTCGGCGCGTCCGGCGCCGAGCGCCATTCGCACGCCAATTTCGCGTGTGCGCTGACTAACCGCATACGAGATGACGCCGTAAATCCCCACACTTGCCAGCGCCAGCGCCAATGCCGCAAAAACGCCGAGCAGCAGCAGATTGAAACGGCGCGGCGCCAGCCATTGGGTAACAATTTCTTCCATCGTGCGCACATCGTTGATGGGCTGGTCTTTGTCCACCGCCCAGATTTGGCTTTTCACCGCCGCGATCAAGTTCAGGGGATCGCCCGCAGTGCGGACAAAGAGCACGCGCGGTCTGACAAAACGTTGATGATCTTGCGTGAAGGGCGTGTACAGTTCCGGCAACGAGTCGGAGTTCAACCCCGCCTGGCGCACATCGCCGACCACGCCAACCACCGTTAGCCAGGGAGCGTTCGACGCCCGGGCGCCGATCTTGAAGCGTTTGCCGACCGGGTCTTCCCCACCCCAATAACGGCGCGCCATCGCCTGATTGATGACTGCGACAGCGGACGCCTGAGCATGATCCTGCGCCGACAACAGACGCCCTTGTAGCAGCGGGATGCCCAGCGTACGGAAGTAGTCGGGGCTGACGACCCGATTGTTGGCGACTTGAAATACACCTGGCGGCGGGTCGGGTTTGTCTTCAATCGCGACGGGGGAGCGCCTGCCCGACGTTACGATTGGCGCAACCGTGGCGACGCCGGCGGCTTCGACGCCCGGCAAGGACTCCACACGTTCAACCACCTGTTGATAGAAGTTTGTGACGCTAGCCAAATCCCGCGCCTTGGCCTGAGACATCACAATGTTCATTGTCAGCAGGCGTTCCGTTTGGAAACCAGGATCAACATTCTGCAATCGGGTGAAGCTGCGGATCAGCAATCCCGCGCCGATGAGCAACACTAGCGACAGCGCCACTTCAGCTACGACCAGTATGCCGCGCAAACGTTGTCCTGCTGAGCTCGACGAGCCGCGCACACCGTCTTTCAAGGTGTGCTGCAAATCTGGCCGTGAAAGTTGGAGCGCCGGAGCCAGGCCGAAGATGATGCCAGTCAGACAAGCGATCCCAAGTGTGAACCCCAGCACGCGCCAATCCAGATTGACTTCCTCCAGCCGCGCAATCGCGTTTGGCCCGGTAGGGCCAATGAACTTCAACGCCTGGACGCCCCAGACCGCCAGCAGCGCCCCCAACGCGCCGCCGCAAAATGCGAGCAAAACGCTCTCGGCAAGTAATTGCCGAATCAAGCGCCGGCGTCCCGCGCCCAACGCCGCGCGGACGGCCAGTTCTTTTTCGCGCGCCGCAGCGCGCGCCAGCAGCAGGTTAGCGACATTGGCGCAGGCGATCAGCAGGATGAACAACACCGCACCCAACAGCACCCATAACGACTGCTTGAATCCGCGCACCATAAATCCGTGCAGCGACACAATGCTGAAGCCGAGATCAGTATTGCTCTTTGGATAAGCCAGCTCCAGGTTGCGCGCGATGACATCCGCTTCGCTTTGCGCCTGCTCCAGCGTCACGCCGGGTTTAAGCCGCGCGATGGCGCTCAGATAAAAGGAGCCTCGGTCGTTCGCAGCCTCTGCGCCAAACGCGATGGGCGCCCAAAGCTCCGCGTTCCCTTCAGGGACAGTGAAGCTCTGCGGCATCACTCCCACGACGGTGTAGGGCAGTTCATTCAGCGTCAGCGCCTGGCCGATGACATTAGCCTGGCCGCCGAAACGCCGCTGCCACAACCCATGGCTCAGGATTACGACGCGCGGCGCGCCATCACGGTCATCCGCTTCGGTGAAGTCGCGCCCGATGACTGGCGTAATCTTGAGTAACCGAAAGTACGCAGCACAGACCAACTGGCCTTGCAAGCGTTCCGGCTCGCCTCGGCCTGTCAAGCTAAAATCGTGGTCACTGATGGCTGCCATCTGCGCGAAGGATTGATTTTGCCGGAGCAAGTCGAGGTAGTTGCCTGACGTGAGGAAAGCATCGTCTCCCCGCTTTGTGTTCCGGTGCCAGACGAGCGCCAGTTGCTCAGCTTCCGAGTAGGGCAAAGGCCGCAACAACACGGCGTTGACGACGCTAAACATCGTCGTGTTCGCTCCAATCCCGAGGGCCAGTGTCATCACAGCGATCAAAGTGAAGCCTGGATTCTTCATCAACATTCGCACGCCGTAGCGCAGGTCCTGCCATAAGTTTGCAATCATATTTGTCCTCCGATTGGTTCCGAGCACAATAGGTTCGGGCGTGACCCGGCGCTCAGCGCTTCGCAGTTCCTGCGTCAACAACTCACTGTCGTCCAATTCGGTTAGTGTCTGGCGCCAGGCTTCTTCTTCAGTCGCGCCACCGGCCAACAACTCCGCGTAGCAATCATCGAGGTACTGCGCAATTTCCTCGACGATTGCTGCCTCGCGCGTCGGCTCCAGCTGTAAATTTGCCAGCCGCTGTCTGATCTCATGTTTCCAGTCAGGCATTTTCCGGTCTCGTTACGCGATTGATGGCGGCTACAAATGACTCCCAGATGCCGCGTTGCGCGGCCAGCGCCTTCTTGCCGTCTTTCGTCAATTTGTAAAAACGCCGCCGCCGTTGCCCGGCTTTCTCAACCCAGCGGCCCTCGATCCAGCCGCGCTTTTCCAGCCGATAAAGCAAGAGATAAAGCGAGGCGGCGTTGAACTTCAGCACGCCGTCCGAGCGCGCCTCGATCAACTTGCGGAGTTCGTAACCATGGCGCGGGCGGGCCTCCAACAAAGATAGGACGAGCAATTCAGCGCCGCCCTTCTTCAACTCGCGGTCGAATTTTTGAGAATTGATAGTTGACATAGCAACATATTACGTAACAAGCTATACGGCGTCAAAAGAAAGCCCCCGGCGCCGCAAAAAAGAGGAATGAAATGTTGATTAGTCGCGGACGGCTAATACGGAAATGTGAAAGTAATGGCGTTGGATTGGTTTCTCATCTTGAAAAAAAATAGATCGCCATGACGCCTCGTTTGGAAATTGAATACTGCACTCAATGCCGCTGGCTCTTGCGAGCGGCATGGATGGCTCAGGAGCTGTTGACTACTTTTGAGAACGGCATCGGAGAAGTGGCGTTGATCCCTGGCAGGGGCGGGATTTTTGAAGTTCGACTCGATGGGGAGACGATCTTTTCCCGTAAGCAGGAGGGGCGTTTCCCGGAGTCGAAGGAGTTGAAGCAGAAGGTTCGAGACCGCATCGCGCCTGATAAGGATCTCGGCCACAGTGATCGTTCCTAACCTGGCTTTGCCTATCATGTGTTTTGCGCCGGCGTGTACAGCTATATCCCTGTCGTGCGGTGGACATCGACATCACTGGCACATATGGCGGATCAACTTTGGAACCCATCTCCGATACTTAATGTTGTTGATGATATGAGAGGTTAGGCCGTCTTGACCAACTCCGGCCCAAGATACTGAATCGCCCCCGGAATCCCGGAGACGGTTTTCGTTGAATTAGGCCGCGGCGGCCGACTCGTCTTGCTGGCGATAATACATCAATTCAAACTCCGCCGGCGGCACATTGCCAATCGGTTCGAGCAACCGGCGGTTATTGAACCAATCGACCCAATCGAGTGTGGTGTACTCGACATCGTCGAACTGACGCCAAGGGCCACGGTGGTGAATGACCTCGGACTTGAACAATCCGATGACCGACTCGGCGAGGGCGTTGTCGTAAGAGTCGCCGACGCTGCCCACCGACGGCTCGACGCCAGCCTCCTTCAGACGCTCAGTGTAACGAATCGAGAGATACTGGCAGCCCCGGTCGCTGTGATGAATCACGCCCTTGGAGTCGGAGCGAGCCC
>DATCXQ010000822.1:0-4827 GCA_036565725.1 Blastocatellia bacterium | reverse complement strand
CAACTGGCAGCCGCCGCAGGAGCCGAAGTACTGGCAAGGCGGCGTGCGGCGCAGCGGTGAGGGATCCAACAACTCTTCGATCACGCCGCGGGCGTAGTTGCGCTCACATTCGACGATCCGTATCCGCGCGAAGTCGCCGGCCGCGGCCAGAGGCACGAAGACGGCCTGCGAACCGACGTGCGCCAGCCCGTCGCCGCCATAGACCAGCTTCTCGATCGCGACCTCATAGCTTTCGCCGATCGGCGCCGATCTGCCGGCGTCTTTCTCCGAGTCGATGATTTCCGCTGGTGTGGCCATAACTAGAGATAGAACAGACTCAATCGCGGAACCTCGTGGATTTCGCGCAGCCGCTGGGCGACGAAGTTGCCCGCCGTCTGTTCATAAACTTCCCGCTCCATACTTTGTTTGTAGCGACGCAGCTTGCCGTCGGCCTCTTCTCGCAGCCGCCCGAGTTTCTCCTCGCCGGCCTGTTCCTTCAACCCGTCGAGGATCACTTCTTCGATCATCATCAAATCCATTTCGAGCAGTTCGGGCGAGACGGCGCCGGAGGTCTCCAGATCTTCGATGATTTGCGACAGTCGCTCCGACGCGCGGGCGAAAGTCTCTTTGATCGAAGGGGCGAGATGTTTCGCCTCAAGACGCCACAGCGCTTCGCATTGCGCTTTCAAAAACTCGACGGCCGCGGCGGGGGCGAATTGCGACGCGCCATTGCCGTTTTGCGACGCGCCGTTCCCGGAGCCGTTAGCCGCGCCAACGCGCGATTCGACATATTCCTGAAACAGCGCTTCGACCTCCTGCTGGCAGAAGAACAGCGAATTGACTTTGCGCCCGCGGTTGAGTCGTTGCTCGTACCCGTCGAACGAAGAGTTGATGCCGCGCAACACTATGTGCAACGGGATGCCGCGCCGCTTCCACGTCTCGATCAACGTCCAGTCGAGCGGCGAGACCAGCATGTGGCTGCCGCGCCGCTTAACAAACTCTTCTTCGATTTCAGTGAAATAGTTGAAGTAGTTCATCATCGAAATGCCAAGGCGTCACACTCTCCCAACTCGGTCTCGTTCATTCATGTGTTTTCATATGTGGGGAAGACAGCAATGACATCTTAACTCTCACATCATCTCTGTACAACTTGCGAGTGTGTGATTGAGCGTCGATGATGAAGAAAATTTTGGGAACCGCGCATGCGGGCGTCCGCAGCGTTGATTCGGATAGAAAAATATCAGGCGGAAGAATGTCGTAAGGAAAGGTCGGCGCCTGTGCGAAGTTTTGTCACTTCGCCGGCTAGAATCGTTCTTACGGCGCCGTCGTCTGTGACGAGTCGCAGCGCCCCTGTTTCGGTCAACCCGTCGGTCACGCCGGTGAGTTTTTCGTCCTCGATCATAACCACGACATGCTTGCCACGCGCATAAGTCGAAAGCCTGCTCCAGCGATCGATGATCGACGCCGAGGCGCCGCGCCGCCAGAGTTCATACCATTGCGCGATCTTTTCGAGCAGCCGGTCGCGAAACTCTTCGACGATGACTCGCTCGCCGGTCTCGATCGCGAGCGACGTCGCCGATTCGCTCAGTTCGGACGGGAATGATCGATGATTGAGATTTACCCCGACGCCGAGAACGAGCCGCAGCGATTCCGGTCCCGCGCTCACGGCCTCGGCGAGGACGCCGCTGATTTTGCGCCCGCCCGCCAGCGCGTCGTTGGGCCATTTGATGTCGACGCCCGCGACGCCGCGCTCGATCAGCGTCTCGGCGACGGCGACCGCGGCCAACAGCCCTGTCAGCGGGAGCCTCGAAGAGGAATCGTTTCGTGGTAGAAATAGAATGGACAGGTAAAGCCCGTCGCCTGGCGCCGAATACCACGTCCGCGCGCGACGTCCGCGACCCGCGGTCTGCTCGTCGGCGACGACGCACGTGAACTCCGGCGCGGCGGCCATCGCTTTGAGCTGATCGTTGGTGGAACTGAGTGAGGTGAAATGATGAATAATGAATGGAGGGCGATGAATGACCATTCCGTTGGGCGATTGCGCGCTCATCGCTTCCTTCTCAGTCTTGAGATGAGTCATAAGGCGCGCAAGTTATCATAGTTTTATAAGCCTCACCAGCCCGGCGCTCCAGCGGCCGCCTTGACGATCTTGCGCGTCGAAAGGAGCCGTTATCCGGGCGGCGCTCATGGCGCCCGGAGTCTCGGCCCGTAGTTCAAGAGCCTGCTTGAAGGCCACTGGATTGACTAAGCGCGGCGCGCTAAGCTTGATATGTTGAAGGAGGGAAAATTATGGCGAACAGAAATATCAATGGAGTGGATGTTGACCAGTTGTTCTCGACGATTGACGCGATCAAGGAGACCCCCGGATTGGCTAAGTTCGAATTTCGCGCGAACAACCGGTGGATCAATGGCGGTCACAATCGCACGAGCGTCAAAGATTTTTACGGCGCCGGCCGGGAAGACGCCTCGCGCAAACAGACCTTCGTGTTCGACAACGACGAACCGGTTGTGTTACTCGGAGAAGACAATGGCGCAAATCCGGTCGAATTCGTGTTGCACGCGCTGGCAGGATGTCTGACGACCAGCCTCGTCTATCACGCCGCCGCTCAGGGCATCAAGATCGACGCTGTGGAATCAACGTTCGAGGGCGATCTCGACCTGCGCGGATTTCTGGGGATGAACGAGGACGTGAGGAATGGTTACGAGGACATTCGCGTCACGTTCAAGATCAAAGCTGACGCGCCGGAGGAGAAGCTGAAGGAGTTGTGCGAACTGGCGCAGAAGCGTTCACCGGTCTTTGACATCGTCACCAACCGCGTGCCGGTCAAAGTTCAACTTAAGACGGATTAAGCTCCGCCGAGAAAACTGGGAGGGTACGAAAATCTCTACGCCGGTCGAATCTTGAAGCTGATGTCTACGGATGGGGCCGAATGGGTCAGCGCGCCGATCGAGATCAGATCGACTCCGGCTTCGGCGTATTGGCGCACGTTCGAAAGGTTGATTCCCCCCGAAGCCTCTAGCAACGTGCGGCGCTCATCACCTTCACCTTCGCGTTCGCGCGCGATCTGGACCGCCTGCGCGACCGTCTCGGGCGTCATGTTGTCGAGCAGCAGAATGTCGGCCCGCGCGCCGAGAGCCTCTTTGACCTGTTCGAGCGTCGCGACCTCGACTTCGATCTTGTGCAGGTGGCCGGCGGCTTCTCGCGCGCGGCGGACGGCCTCGACGACGCCGCCAGCCATCGCCAGATGGTTGTCTTTGATCAACACGCCGTCGTCCAGCCCCATGCGATGATTGCTCCCGCCGCCGACGCTCACCGCGTACTTCTCCAACATCCTCAATCCGGGCGTCGTCTTGCGCGTGTCCACGATTTTTGCCCTCGTGCCCGCGACGGCTTGAACGTACTGGCGCGTCACGGTGGCGACGCCGGAAAGGTGTTGAAGGAAATTCAACGCGACGCGCTCGGCCGAGAGCAGCATCTGGGCGTCGCCGATCACGCGTGCGAAGATTTTGCCAGATTTGATCTCGTCGCCGTCGGCTACTGTGGATTCGATCTGAATATATTCGTCAAACCAGCCGAAGACCAGGTCGGCGACCTCGAGCCCGGCCAGCGCCAGGTCCTGTTTGGCGATGAAGTCGCCACGCGCATTCAGTCCCGAGCGCACTATAGAGCGGGAGGTGACGTCTCCACGCCCGACATCCTCGTCGAGCGCGCGATTGACGATTTCACCGGCGATAAATAGATCTAGTGGGTTAAGCATAGCAGGCAGATGTCAGATGTCAGATGTCAGATGTCAGCGATAAGCAATGCAGACGTCTTGCATCTATTCCTCACTGACATCTGACATCTGACATCCGACATCTTTTCATAGGGCTTCGATCACCGCGCGAAGCTTCGCGACCTGATCGTCCAGTTCTTCGGCGCGGGCGCGCGTCGTTTCGACCACGTCGGGGGCGGCGCGGCTGATGAAGTCCTGATTGGAGAGGCGTTTTTCCAGGCCTCCGCGTTCATTGATCAATTTGTTCAACTCTTTTTCGAGGCGCGAGCGCTCATTCTCGAAATCGATCAGCCCTTCGAGCGGGACCGCGATTTCGGAGGCCCCGACGACTGCGCGCGCCGAGCCTTTCCTGGCAGGGAGTTTGTCGACGATCTGCAACTCCTCGATTCGCGCCAGGCGTTTGACGTGGTCTTCCATCCGCGCGATCAAGTCGCGCGTCGAGGCGTCGGCGGGCGCGATCTGCGCCTTCAACGGGATCGATGGCGCGATGTTAAACGTCGAGCGGATGTTGCGCAGCCTGGTGATCACTTCGATGACCAGCGCCATCTCACGTTCGGCGCGCTCGTCTATCCGAGCCGGATCGCCCGGGGTGAATTCCGCAAGGCTGATGGTCTCGCCTTTATGCGGCAACCGCTGCCAAAGTTCCTCAGTAATGAACGGCATGACCGGGTGTAGCAGGCGTAGACTGTGTTCGAGGACGTAGACGATCCTGCGCTTGACGGCTGTCGATTGCGGCGTCGGCTCCTTGGCGGTCACGAACGGCTTCGACATTTCGATATACCAATCGCAGAAATCGTTCCAGAAGAAGTGATAGAGCGTCGAGGCCGCCTCGTGGAAACGGAATTCGGCCAGCGCGTCGCGGACCTCGAGCCCGACCCGATTCAGCCGGCTCAGAATCCACTGATCGGCCAGCTCCGGCGGCGCAATCTCGGTCTCCCAATCGAGCGGGGCGCCGCCTTGTGTGTCGAGCACGTCGTCGCAATTGAGCAGGACGAACCGCGTGGCGTTCCAGATTTTGTTGGCGAAGTTGCGGGCCGATTCCAGCTTCGATTCCTGAAGCGAAAGCGTCAAC
>DATCXQ010000816.1:0-12411 GCA_036565725.1 Blastocatellia bacterium | reverse complement strand
CCCCGAGCAAGCGCCCGGTTTGCGCGCCGACCGCGGCTGATATCGGCATGGGCGCGCGCGCGCTGGTCGAGGCCCCGGGCGAGGCGCTGATGTCGGTCGGGGTAGATATCTGAGTCTTTTCAGCGTCGAGGTTTGGCGACGTTGGGGCGTCTGACAGACTTGGGCTGACGGCGGATGTGACCGCCCCGCAGGCGTCGCATTGCGTAGTGCCTGCTCTCAAGTTCTTACCGCAGTTTATGCAAAACGTCATGGATATCGTTCTCTTATTCTGTGCAGAAGATTCCTTAACCTGGCGCCCTGGCAGTCTCCGAGTGATCTGGCATTAGGCTGACCAAAAGCTCCTGTAGTCTAAATCAAAACTGTGCGGATGAAAACCAAAACTTGAGGTGGTCGAAGCTTTACAAACCGCCGCTGATTGATATCATTCGGCTTCGTTCAAATGGGACTTATGGGACTTTTGTCCTAGGGGTCCTATAAGTCCTATAGGAGTTGATTGATGAAGACCCTTGTCTTGTTGCGACACGGTGAGAGCGATTGGAACCGCGAGAACCGCTTCACCGGGTGGACGGATGTTGACCTGAGCGCCAAGGGCGTTCAGGAGGCCCTTTCAGCCGGGGACGAGATGAAAAAGGCCGGGTACGCCTTCGACTTGGCGTATACTTCGGCGCTCAAGCGCGCGATCAAGACGCTCAACCTGGCGCTTGAACGGATGGACCTGCTCTGGATCCCTGTCTATAAATCGTGGCGGTTGAACGAAAGGCATTACGGCGCGCTGCAGGGACTGGACAAAGCCGAGACGGCGGCGCTACATGGCATGGAGCAGACCAACGTCTGGCGTCGCAGTTATGACATTCCGCCTCCGCCGCTCGCCACCGACGACCCTCGCAATCCGGCTAAAGACCCGCGATACGCCGCGCTCAAACCCGAAGAAATTCCGCTGACCGAATGCCTGAAAGACACCGTCGAGCGCTTCATGCCGTATTGGCGGGAGACCATCGCGCCCGCGCTCCGCGAAGGCAAACGCGTACTGGTCGCGGCGCACGGCAATTCTTTGCGCGCGCTGGTCAAATATCTCGACGGCGTCTCTGATGAAGACATCGTCGGATTGAACATCCCTACGGGCATTCCGCTCGTCTACGAACTCGATGACGACCTGAAACCTATACGCCATTTTTATCTCGGCGATCCCGAAGCCGTGAAAAGAGCCACAGAAGCGGTGGCCGGACAATTGCAGAAGAAGAACTGAATAGATGCCGGATGTCAGATGTCAGATGTCAGCTTGCGAGTTGCCGGCAGGCTACTGGCCGCTGATGCGCCACGCAAATGTCAGTGTCTGACATTTGACGTCCTCTGACATCTGGCATCTGACATCTGCTGATATCTGACATCTGACATCTGGCATCTTATGAGATGGCAAACATTAATCTGAAAAAGCGCCCGGTCGCGCTGATCATCCTAAGCGGTTTCGGCTGGTCGCCGCTCGTCGAGGGCAACGCGGTTGCGCAAGCCTACACGCCGTTTCTGGACAAATATCTTTCCACATACAAACACACGCTCCTGGAAGCGTCCGGCGAACGCGTCGGGTTGCCGTTGGGCCAGGCCGGGAATTCCGAGATCAGTCACATGATCATCGGGACCGGCCATGTCTCCCCCATGACCGTTACGCGCGTCGACGAGGCGATTGCGACGGGCAAGTTTTTCGAGAACCCGACGCTCGTGGCCGCGATCGACGCGGGCAAGGATTCCGCGCTTCACCTGATGGGACTCCTTTCGGACGGCGGCGTACATTCGAGGAACACGCACCTCTACGCGCTCTTGAAGATGGCGGCGGATCGCGGCGTCCGGCGCGTCTTCGTTCATATCTTCACTGACGGGCGCGACACGCCGCCTAAATCGGGCCAACGCTACGTCGAGGAGTTGATGGCGAAGATGCGTGGAATCGGCGTCGGGCGCATCGCCACAGTCACCGGGCGGTATTACGCCATGGACCGCGACAACCGGTGGGAACGCGTCAAACGCGCCTACGACGCGATCGCCCTCGGCGAGGGGCGGAAATTCGCTTACCCGGGCGCCGCCATCGAAGCGTCTTACGACGGCGGCGTGACCGATGAATTCATCGAGCCGGTGGTCATCACCGGGAAAAACGGCGTCCCGCTCGCCACTACGCAAGGCGGCGACTCGGTGATCTTTTTCAACCTGCGCGCAGACCGGGCCAGGCAATTGACCCGCGCGTTTACGGGGCTGAATTTCGACTCCTTCGTGCGAGAGCGGATTCAAAATTTACACTTCGCCACCTTCACTCAATACGACCGCTCGATCAACACGTCGATTATATTTCCGCCTGTCGCCCCGGCGCGCCCGCTTGCGGCGCTGTTCGCCGAACACGGCGTCACCAATCTGCGCGTCGCCGAGACCGAAAAATACCCGCACGTGACTTATTTCTTCAACGGCGGCGTCGAAAAGGAATTTACTTACGAAAGCCGCATCCTCATGGCCTCGTCGCAGGCGACGGCCTACGACTCGAAGCCACAAATGAGCGCGTTCAAAGTCACCGACAAGGTCCTGCGCGCGATCGACGACGGCGAGACCGACGTTTACGTCGTCAACTTCGCGAACGCCGACATGGTAGGCCACACCGGGAATCTGAAATCGGCGATCGAAGCGGTCGAGTCGCTCGACACCTGCCTCGGTTGGGTCGTCGGGACGGTCGAACGCGTCAAGGGCGCGGCGATCATTACTTCCGATCATGGCAATTGCGAACAGATGATCTCGCCGACCGGCGGGGAGCCACATACCGCCCACACGACCAACCCGGTCCCCTTCATCCTTTGCGACCCCGAATTCAAAGGGACTTTGCGCGAAGGCGGCTCGCTCGAAGACATCGCGCCGACAATGTTAGAATTGCTCGGTATAGAAAAATCGCCTGAAATGACGGGACGAAGTCTGCTGTTGGCGTAGTCGCTGTGTGGAAAATTATTTCATGGCGGTGAAGGGACATTTAGTTAGGTTTTCAGATCAGTGTACGGGTTAATAGAACGCGGATAACGCTGATAGAGCGGATTGACACTGATCTTTTTTGGATTTATCCGCGATGATCCGCGCCCGTCCGCGTCATCAGCGTTCTATTGACGCGTTCTTTACCGCAAACTAATTGCTGGCCCGTATACCCAATTGAAAACCGATATAGGAGAGGGGCTCGAAGCGGCTTTATATTTTATATTTTGAATCCGCCCCCCGTCATTTCAATGCCGACCGATCCTCAACATATTTTGATTGTTCACGTCGCCGGGCTGGCGCAAACGACTCTGGCGCTGCCCGCGCTTCGTTCCCTTCGCCAACATCTCCCTAAATCCCGCATCACTGTCGTCTCAAGCCCTGTGGCCGCCGACCTGCTGCGGCTCGCCGAATGCGCCGATGAAATCCTGCCGGTCGCCAGATTCCGGGACGCCGAGTTCTTGAACCCGCGCAAATTTTATCGCGCCGCGAAATCGCTTAGGGATTTGCGCCGCGAGCATTTCGATTTGGCCGTCGAGTTCAAGACCGGCGCCGAATCCGGCCTTGTCCTGCAATTCGTTCATTCACGCGAGCGGCTTACCGGCAAAAAGAAAGGCGTCGAGGCCGCGCTGGATCGGTTGTCTAAGGCGATAGGCCACACGCGCGCCGCGCACAGGCATGACGCGCATGAATATCTTAAGAGGCTCGAAACCTTGGGCGTGCGCCCAGTCGAGTCCGAGCCGCGAATCGCCACTCTGCGCGAGTCTGACGAACGGATCGAAAGACTTCTAGTCAAACACAATGTCGGATTCGGCGAATTGCTCATCGGCGTCCACCCGGGCGCCGGCGCGGGCAAACCACGATGGCCTATCGACAGATTCGCCTCGATCGCCGCGCGGATGACTCACAATTTCGGCGCGCGCGTCCTGGTTTTCGCCGGCCCCGGCGAACGCGGACAGGCTAAGCGGCTGGCGGCGATGCTGCCCGCAAGAAGCGCCATCGCCTTCGAATCGCCGAAAATAATCGATTTCGTCTCGGCCGCCGCGCGGCTGAGCCTGTTCGTCGGCAATCACAGCGGCCCGGCGCACGTCGCGGCGGCGGCGGGCGCGCCGACGGTCGTTGCCTCCACTTTCGTTCACCCGGCGCCGCAAGATCTGCTCGGCGCTCGCGTCGAACACGTCCGCGCGCCCCATATCACATTGGTCTCGGAAGAGGATGTTTACGAGGCGGCTTGCAGGATGCTGAAGTCGAGTCGCGCAGAGTTCCTGCGCTCTCGGTGAAAGTCATATCCCATTGCGATCTTTGCGCCTTCGCGCCTTTGCGAGAGACTCTCCCCGGAATCCGCCATGCCATGTATATAAGAATCCTGATTCTCGCAAAGGCGCGAAGACGCAAAGAGAGTCTTCCGAGGGAAATTTTACGAAAAATTTACGTCCAAGGAGTCCGGTTCAAACCTGAATAACAAATCCAATATATAATTGCCCCCGTGTTATCCCTTAATCGCAATCGTAGAAAATTCATATTAGGAGAGATTCGATGTTTCGTAAACCGCTAACTGTGGCGTTGCTTGTCGTTTCGCTGTTGATATCGCCGCTCTCATCGCTGGCTGACGAAGGAATGTGGCTCCCCGACTCCGTCAGTAAATTGCCGCTCGCGGAGATGAAGAAGCGCGGGTTCGAGCTTAAACCCGAAGACATTTACAGCCTGACCAAGCCGAGTCTGAAGGACGCCATCGTACAAATCAGCATCGGCGGCACGGGGTCGTTCGTTTCGCCGGAGGGCTTGATATTGACCAATCACCATATCGCGTTCACAGCCATCACGCGCGCGAGCACGTCCGAGAAGGATTACATCAATAACGGATTCCTGGCCAAATCGCGCGCCGAAGAAATTCCGGCGCAAGGGTATTCCATCAAGATCACGCAGGATTTCAAGGACATTACCGCCGAGGTCCTCTCGGCCGTCAAACCCGAAATGTCGTTCGAAGCGCGCTTGCGCGCGATCAGCCTGAAGCAAGAGGAAATAGGAAAGGCCAACAGCCGCGAAAAAGAGGGCATTGACGCTCAGGTGGTCGAAGCTTCGGGCGGCTATCAATATTTTCTCTACACTTATCTGAAGTTAAGGGACGTTCGATTGGTCTACGCCCCGCCCAAATCGATCGGTTATTACGGCGGCGATCCGGACAACTTCGAGTGGCCGCGCCATTGCGGCGATTTCGCATTCCTGCGCGCCTACGTCGGTCCGGACGGCAATCCCGCCGGTTTCAACAAGGCCAACGCGCCGTTCAAGCCCAAAAAGTTTCTGCCGATCAACGCGACAGGGATCAAAGAGGGAGATTTCTCGATGGTCATGGGCTATCCCGGCACGACCTTCAGATTGCGCGAGTCCTATTCAGTCGAATACCGCCAGAACATTCAACTGCCGGATCAGATCGCGTCGCTCCGTCAGCAGATCGACACGCTCACGAAGGTCAGCGAGAAAGACCCTCAGCTCAAGATCAGGTTCGCCGATCGGATCTTCAGCCTGAGCAACGCGCTCAAGGCTTATGAAGGAGCGGTCGTGGGGTTGAAGAGAATGGATCTGGTCGCGCGCAAACGCGCCGAAGAATCCGACATGAAAAAGTGGGTCGGCGCCAACCAGGCGGCCAAGGCGAAATACGGCGAGACGCTGCCGCAACTCGAATCGCTCTACCAGGAGCTGACCGCGAACAGTCTGAAACAGAACGCGCTCAACGGCCTGCTCATTTCGGGCAATCTGATCGAGGCGCTCGAGTTCGCCTACGAGCGGGCCCTCAGCCGCGATCTGCCCGCAAACGAGCGCGCGCTCCGGTTCTCCGATCAGGCCCTGCCGATGGTGACTGAACAGCTCAGCTCCGATTGGGAAGAGCGCGAGCCTGAAGCGGAGTCGAAGCTGATGGTGGCCGCCCTGGCCCGCCTGGCCGATCTGCCAACCGACAGGAAGATTCAGGCGGTCGATAAGCTCTTCGAGGGCAAATCAGGCAAAGAGCGCCGAGACGCCGAGGCGGAATTCGCGAGCAAGACTATCGAGGGCTCCAAATTCAAATCCTTCGACGAGCTCAAGAAGCTCTTCACCGCTTCGGCGGCCGATCTTCGCGCCATCGACGACCCAGCCATGAAACTGGTGATTGCGGTGGTCGATGAAAACTCGCCGCTCGCCAAGAAGCAGACTCAGATTCTCAATACGATCGCGAAAGTCCGCCCGCAATACGTCGCCGCGATTCAGGAATTTCGGCAGGCTACGAATCGGGGCTTGCCCTACTATCCGGACGCCAACTTCACGCTGCGCTTCACCTACGGCGACGTCCGGGGCTACAAACCGCGCGACGCGATCACCTACGATTACCAGACCTCGCTCGCCGGCGTTATCGCGAAAGACACCGGTGAAGACCCTTTCAACGTGCCCGAAAAGCTGAAAGAGCTTTTCAGAAAGAAGGACTTCGACGGCTACGCCGACCCTCGGCTGAACGACGTTCCTGTAGATTTCCTGACCACCACCGACATCACCGGCGGCAATTCAGGCTCGCCCATGATGAACGGGCGCGGCGAAATCACAGGACTGGCGTTCGACGGCAATTACGAGGGGCTGGGCGGCGATTACGCTTACGACATCAGCTCCAATCGCACCATCGCGGTGGACATCCGCTACGTGCTCTTCCTGACCGAGAAGTTCGGCGGCGCGGGCCATCTGCTCAATGAAATGCAGGTTAAACGGGCGAAGGCGATGACGGCGAGCAGGTAAGGCGACGGGGCGACTCACGCGATGGGGCGACGGGGCGACGGGGAGATTTTGTCTCCCACTCGCCCCGTCGCCCCACCGCGTGAGTCGCCCCGTCTCTTCATCTCCTTCAACCATCACCGAGCAACGGCGCTAGAGCCTCGCGCAATTTCATCATTCCGAGCCGGGTGCGTGTTTTGACGGTACCCAGTGGTTGCTTCAATTTTTCGGCGATCTCGCTGTGACTGAGGCCGGAGTAGTATGCCAGTTCGATCACTTCGCGTTGTTCGGGCGTCAGTAAATTCAGGGCCTCCCGGACGAACCTCTGACGTTCGGAGGCGGCGGTCGTCTCCTCGGGGCTGGCCGCGTTCGCCGGGGCGTCACCCAGGACTTCGAGAGGTTCCTTTCGCCGCTGGTCCTGCCAACCCGAACGCAGGCGGTCAATGGCGCGGCTGCGCGCGATGGTAGCCATCCAGGCCAGAGGCGCGCCGCGGTTGGCGTCGTAACTCGCCGCCTGGCGCCAGACCTGTGTGTAGACATCGACCAAAACCTCTTCGGCGGAACTCACGTCGCCGAGCACGCGCAGAATGAGGCTGTAGATCAACCGGTTTGTCGCATCGTATAGCGTGGCTAGCGCCGATTGATCGCCAGTCGCGACAAGCTCGACCAGCGAGACCAAATCCTGATCACGCGCGCGCGTTTCGGCTGTGTCAATCGCTAGTTGCACCGGCTCTCCTGAATGTTCGTCCAAGTTGACATATGAGTTATACAATTATGGAATATGTTTGACAGAGGCGGTGATCTTAAACCGCCTGACGGCGGAACTACAAACGCTTTTCTGGGGGGAACGGCGCCATGCCAATTATGAAATTCGACTTTAGTGGCCAGGTCGCCATCGTCACAGGCGCGGCAGGTAATCTTGGAGCCGCCGTCGCCCGCGCATTTCGGGTCGCCGGCGCGAAACTTGCGCTCATCGATCTCTCGTCCGAACATTTTCCGAGCGTCTTCCCTGATCTCGCGCAATCGCCGGATTGTTTCTTCGCGCCGCCGACGGACGGGGCCGACCCTGGCGCGGTCGCGCCGGCGGTCGATGAGATCAACCGGCGCTTCGGGCGCATCGACATTCTCGTCAACACAGTCGGAGGCTACCGGGCGGGCGCGCCCCTGCATGAGACGCCTTTGAGCGATTGGGATTTCATGCTCGACCTGAACGCGCGTTCGGTCTTAGTGATGTGCCAGGCGGTGATTCCGCATATGCTCGGCCGGAATCATGGACGGATAGTCAACGTCGCTTCGCGCGCAGCCCTGTGTGGGGATGCAGGGCATGCGGCTTACAGCGCGTCGAAGGCGGCCGTCGTCCGTTTGACCGAAAGCATGGACGCGGAATTGAAAGATCGCGGCGTCAACGTCAACTGCGTAATGCCGGCGATAATCGACACGCCTCAAAACCGCTCGGCGATGCCCGACGCCGATTTCGGCAGATGGGTCGCGCCGGAAGCCGTCGCCGACGTGATCCTATTTCTGGCTTCCGAAGGCGCCCGCGCGATTCACGGCGCTGCCATTCCGGTTTACGGACGCAGTTAAATTGGGACGGGGAGACGGGGCGATGGTGCGACAATTTGTCGCCCCGTCTCCCTGTCCCCCCGTCTCCCCGTCCCCCCGTCTTTTCTTCCCGCTTCATAAATCCAAATCTTCACAACCCTCCGTAAAGTCAGACGAAACGCGATTCAGAGGACTGTCTCTGATCATCATTTAATCAAACAATATATTGAAATGCGTCGATTGACTTGTTTTACATTGGTCATTGTCTCGACGATCGCGGCGAACGCCTGCCATCGGGTTTCCGGCGGCGCGCCGGCCGTTGCGGCTCCCTGCGAGGTCGCGCTCGCCGCGCATTCTGGCGACGCGAAGATTGATCAGGAGATCGCGCGCCTCCAGCAAGAGATTCGATCAAACGCCAGGCCTTTTCAGACGGTGGCGATGGTTGAAAAGCTCGGTTGGAGCTTTGTTGAGAAGGCCCGCGAGAATTTTGACCCCGGTTTCTACAAACTGGCAGAGCAGTGCGCTCTCTGCCTCGATTCCAAACAAGAAGAAAACCAGCGGGGCGGCCAACCGGCTGACAGGCCGCTCTCGACGGCCCGTTCAATCCGCTCGGCGGCGCTGCTGCTGCGCGGCCACGCGCTGCACAACCTGCATCGTTTCAGCGAGGCCGAAAAGATCGCGCGGGAGTTGGTCGAAACGCGAGGGCTGGCCTACGACTTCGGGCTGCTCGGCGATTCGTTGATCGAACAGGGCAAGACGGATGAAGCGGCCCTGGCCTATCAAAAAATGATGGATACGCGTCCGGGGCCCGAGGCCTACGGCCGCGCCGCGCACCTGCGGTGGTTGAAAGGCGACACGGAGGGCGCACGAACGTTGATGCTGCTGTCGGCGCAATCCGCTGGACAGACCGAGTCGGCGGCCTGGGCCTGGAGCAAGCTGGCGATTTATGAGTTGCATGCGGGCGAGGTTAAGCGCGCCCGCGCGGCCTGTGACGCCTCATTGAGGACGCGATCTACGTATGCCCCGGGGCTGTTCGCTCTCGGGCGCGTTCTGCTCGCCGAAAACAAAGTCGGCGAAGCTGTCGACGCGCTCGAGCGCGCAGCCCATCTCAACCCGCTGCCCGAATATCAATGGGCGCTGGCCGACGCGCTGAGCGCCGCGAACCGCGGCGCCGCCGCCGAGGAGGTCGAGCGGCAGATCGCCGCTACTGGGGCGGCGAACGATCCCCGTTCCTATTCGCTCTTCCTCGCCACGCGCGGCCGCGACCCCGACGTAGCGCTCCGGCTCGCGGAAGAAGAACTGAAAGTTCGCCGCGACGTTTACACGCTCGACGCGCTTGCCTGGGCGCAGAGCGCGAAAGGCGACGCGGCTGAGGGCTGGAAGACTATGCAAACGGCGCTGGCGCTCGGCACTGCGGACGCGCGGCTTTACCTACACGCCGCCGCGATCGCGGCTCAGGCCGGCGAAAACAAACAGGCAAAGATTTACGCACGAATGGCGGCCAAGTCCGCATTCTCGTTGCTGCCAGGCGAAAGGATTCGGCTCAAACTACTGAATCTTGTTTAAGTTAACTATCTAGAGGACTTGTGATCGCTATAGGTCCTAAAGTCATATTCCCGTCGCTCCCAGTGATTTCCTACAGGAGAATAACCGATGAATAGAATTGCTCTCAGGCCGCGGCGCGCGCTAACCTTGGCGCTCATCGCCTTGATGGGGTTCGCGCCCGCGCTGTCTGTACCGACGTTCGCTTCCAGCCACATGGACGCTCCGTTGATAACGCTTGATCCGGCGGCCAACACGACCGACATTTACGCGTTCGTCAGCCAGGATGAGGACGGCAAGAAATTTCTGACGGTCGCGATGAGCGTCTACCCGATGGAGAACCCCGGCATCGGCCCCAACAAATACAACTTCGACGACTACGTGCGCTATGACCTGCATGTCGCGCTCGGTAAGGATGTCGCCGCCGGGCGCCCGAGCATCACTTACCGTTTCGAATTCGATACGAAGTTCAAAAACAGCAAGACGCTACTCCAATCTTATATCGGCGTCGTCAACGACGTCGTCAACGGCGTCGGCGACCCGAACCAGAATCTGACCCAGACCTACACCGTCAAGAAGATCGACGGCCGCTCTGGCCGGGCGACGACGCTCGGCGTCGGGGTCGTTCCGCCGAACAACCAGGGCAACGCCACGCCTTTTTACAACGAGGGCGACAACGGCGAGAACCCGGCGCGCAAAGGCGTCGCGAAGACGGCGGATTTGGACAGGTATACCCGGAAATCGATCTTCACCTTCCCCAACGGCTACACGGCGTTCGCCGGACAGCGCGACGACGGCTTCTATGCCGACGTGCAATCTATCTTCGACCTGCTCAAACTGCGTAACCCGGGCAAAGACGCGCAAGGTGGATTCAACATACACATGATGGCCTTGCGCATCCCGCTCAGCGAGCTAGGTGGCGATAAACAGACAGTCGGCGTATTCGGGACCACGGGTCGTTCGGTTTTTCCCGTGCAAAGCGTCATCGGCCGCAATCGTGTCCTGCTCGACTTGATCCGCCGCCGCTCCTTGTATACGCAGGTGGCTCGCCAGGGCAATCCGCTCTTCAGTGAAGGGCTGATTGCGCTGGAAGACAAAGACCTTTACAACCGCACGCTACCGAACGTTGATAGCAAGGTTTTCCGCAAATACGCCGAGAGTCCCGAACTGGCCACATTGATCAATCTGCTGATCGGCGGCGGCCAGCAACTGGCGATCCCCACGGGGCGCGCCGATCTGGGGGCGATTTTCATTCCCGACCTGATCAAGGTCGACCTCTCGACTGACCCGGTTCGGTTGGCCGGCAACGGGCCAGGCGCGCCGGACAACCCTGACGACATGGGCTTCTCCCGCTTGAGCATCTTCGGCGGAGACATTCTGAAGAGTCAGGCCGCCGGGCATCCGTTCCGTCTGCCGAGCCAGTTCCTCGGACTGCCCCAGGGCGACTTCTTCGTGCCCGGTGGATGGCCGAACGGACGCCGCTTCGGCGACGACGTGACCGATATCGCGATCATCGCCTTGCTCAGCGATCTGCGCGATCCGGCTAATCTGAAGATCAATGATCCTTTCAAGGGGAATTATGACGGTGTGACCGGCAACGAGCTGGGCTATAACAAAGTCTTCCCCTATGAATCGACGCCGCAAAACGGCCGCAAGATTGTCGGATTCGCCCAATGAGGCGTATTGAGGCCCGGGAGCGCGCGGGAGCCGCGCGCTCCCGGGCTTTGTTTTTGATGGCCGTAGCATTGAAAGGTTAGTCAAGTGACGCATCGTCGAATAAGTACCGCGAGCGGTAGCGAGCGTGGCTCCAATAAAGAGCTGTTTACGGGGGCCGCGCTTGCTACCGCTCGCAATACTTATTCGGCGCTAGTTAATTGGCTCTCGCGTTTCGGGCCGGCGATTTGCCTGCTGCTGCTTCTGGTGATTCTGGCGACGGCTTCCGCCTTCGCGCACGATCCGGGACTGAGCGCCGCCGAGGTGAGACTCGACGGAAACAAGGCGGTCGCGCGGCTGACGTTCGCGCGCGGCGATATCGAGATTGTCGCGCCGATGGATGCCGACCGCGACGGGCGTGTTACTCAACCGGAGTTCGAGGTGGTCGAGGGACGCCTCGAATCTCTGGCTAAAGAGTCGTTCGCCCTGAGCGTCGACGGCGAAGAGGCCTCGCCGTCGGCGGTCGCGGTCGGTCTTGACGAAAGTGGCGCGGTCCATTTCGAACTGGAGTTCACACTGCCGCAAGGAGCTAAGCTCAGCCTGCGCTCCCTATTGATTGGCAAACTCCCGCGCGGCCACCGCCAGTTCCTGGCGCTGCGCGATGTGAAAGGGGACTCACTCGGCCAGCGGACGCTCGACGCATCCAACAATTCGTTCGAGTGTGATTTGGCGGCGCTCTCGATTTCTCAAACGCGTCCGCATGCGTTTTGGGGATTTATACTGCTCGGCGTCGAACACATTCTTCTGGGCTTCGACCATCTGGCCTTTCTGTTCGCGCTGCTGATCGCGGGCGGGACGCTGCGTGAAGCCGTCAAAATAATCAGTTCGTTCACGGTCGCGCATTCGATCACCCTGTCGCTGGCCACGCTTGATGCGGTCGCCATT
>DATCXQ010000812.1:0-6908 GCA_036565725.1 Blastocatellia bacterium | reverse complement strand
CGCGGTAGCCGTCGTCAATCGTGACGGCGGCCAATTGCGCTTGCGGCCGTCCCCGGTGGTTCATGCTCTCAGCCAATCGGCTCAGTGGGACGACGTTGTAACGCCTAGTCAGATACTCCAACTGCTCGGCGAAGACTTTGGCCGGCGTCTTATCCCCCGAGCTTGGCCAGACGTTGGCCTCTTCGCCGCCGGAACTGAAGCGGTGATACATCAGGATCAGCGCATGGCGGCGATGGGCCAGGCGCATCAGATCGAATGCGCCTGACACTCGCAGCAGGTTGAGCGACGCCTGTTTGATCACGCCCCCGTCTCCGCGCCGGTCATGGCTTTGGCAAGCGCATCGGGACGCCAGCGGCGGCGGCGAGTTTTGCCGTTCTCCAGCGACAGTTTGCCGGCGGCCTCCTTGAGCGCCGCCCGCAGCCGGTCGGCGATCTCCGGCGCCTCGTCGCGTAAGTTGTCGGTCACCATTTCCGAGAACTCGCTGGCGTAGGATTTAATCACCAGATCGTGCATATCCATCCGATCCAGAAGATTGAATATTCGCTGCGGCGGAACCGACAAGCCGACCGCGAGTTTGAGCACGCTCTCCAGACTCAGACTCGTCACCACCGAGTTTTGAATCTTGGAGAGCAACCCCTGGTCGAACATACTTAAGCGGCAGAAGTCGGACTGCCTGATCTCCAGTTCGGCCAGTCGTTCACGCACAAAAATCGCTAGCGGCGTCGGGGACATATTTCGCGTTCGTGTTGCCATAATTCTCCCTACTTGTGGTTATTGATCGTTGCGTCGCCCATAAGTCGCATTCATGAGCTCCGCCGTTCACCAACCCCTGGCGATGACGCCGACGAAACTTCCAAGACCGGCTAATGCGCCGATAGTCCCGAGTGTCTTTCTCGTATTTCCGTGCACCACCACCAGATCGCCGGCTTGCAACGTTATGTTGCTTTCCGGGCTGCCCTTACCTTCGAGATATTTTTTGACGTCGACCCGCATCGGGACGCGAGTTCCGTCCGGTTGTTGACGTAGAACCTCGACCGAGGATTTTTTTCCTGTATCGGAGAATCCGCCCGCCTCGGAGATGGCGTCGAGCAGTCTCATCGGTCTCGACATGACGACTATTCCCGGGCGAGGCACCTCTCCGAACACGCTGATCTTAGCGCTCGCGGCCTCGACCAACTGGACGCTGACCTGCGGATTTTTCAGATATTCGCTCAGGTCGTTAGCCAGCCGCTCGGTCAGTTGGGTGGTCGTCAGCCCCGCTACACTGACCTCTCCAACTAACTCGTGATAGATCGACCCGGTCGGCGAAACTTTCGTCTTCTCCACCGAATAGGCCGGCTGACCCTTGACGCGAATCGAAATCTCGTCGCCGGGGCCGAGGCGATAATTTTCGTTGTATATGCGAAACGCCCTGTCGAGATACGGGTATTTCGCCTCTACGGCGTTGGCGTCGTTCGGCGCCACGGTGTTCGTTTGCGCCGCGGCCGGCGCCACAGTGAAAAGGCAAACCGCCGCTGCGAACAATGATTTCTGTATAGTCATAAAGTCTCCCATAGGACATATAGGAGCTATAGGATTTGTAGGACATACGAATTTACAAGCCTCATATGTCCTATAAGTCCCATAAGTCCTATTCACCGCGAAGAATGTCCGAACAACACGACGCGCGCCGTTTCAAGCAGAATGATCGCGTCGAGAAGCGGCGATTGGTTTTTGATGTAATAAAGATCGTATTGATGTTTCTCCCGCGCATCTTCGATCGATGCGCCGTAGGGGTAACTGACCTGCGCCCAGCCGGTCAGCCCCGGTTTCACCAGGTGGCGCTCGGAGTAATAAGGGAGGCGCTTTTCGAGCCGCTCGACGAACTCCGTGCGCTCCGGGCGCGGGCCGATCAGACTCATCTCGCCGCGCAGGATGTTGAAAAACTGCGGGGTCTCGTCGATGTGAAGCCTGCGGATGATCCGCCCGACTCGAGTCACGCGCGGGTCGTTCTCGCAAGCCCATACCGGCCCATGGGCTTCGGCGTCGTCCTGCATCGAGCGGAACTTGAAGATCCTGAACTTCCGCCCATGCAGGCCGACGCGCTCCTGTGTATAGAAAACCGGCCCCGAAGATTCGACCCGGATGGCGATCGCCGTCAGGATCATGAGCGGTAACGAGACCGCCATCCCGATCAAGGAAGAGACGACGTCGAACGCGCGCCGGAGGCGGCGATAGGGCCGCGCCCATCGGCCCGTTTCAGCGAAGACCATGCGCAAGTTTTGCAAATGGTCCGTGTTGACCTTGCCCGTAAGCCGCTCGAAGAATCCTGACGCCTCCTCGACCTGAATCTCGTCGCGGACCTTGAGCCTGAGCAAAAGGTCGAGCGGCGCCTTGTCCCGCAGGTCTGAGAGCGCGACCACGATGCGGTCGGGGCGCCGCCGCCGGACCAACTCTTCCAGATCGTCCATCACGCCGATGACGCGCGGATTGAGCAAGCTCTTACCGACCAGGGCGAAATCGTGACCGACGAATCCGATGACCTCATATCCCCGCCCGCGGCGCCGAATTATTTCTTGCGCGACGGCGACCGCCTGAAGGTCGGTTCCGAGAATCAAGACGCGCTCAGCGAGCCGTGATGGAAAATGAAACACGATTACACCTCCGAATGGTTTTCGTCAGCATTAATCGTCGACCTGATTCATCACGACGCCGAAAAAGGCCTCCTCGTTGAGCAGGGAGACCGATTTGCGCATCTCCTCCGTCGAGGTGGCGCCGGGACGCGCCACGAGGATCGTTGTGGAGGTCAACAGACCCAGCAGGCTCGCGTCGGCGGATTTGAGCATCGGCGCTGAGTCGAACAAAATAAAGTCGTAATAAGCGTCGAGTTCTGAAAGCAGTCGCTTGAAATTGGGGGAGACCAGAAGCTCGGCCGAATTATCGACCTGCCCGCGCGTCAGCATGACGTGAAAATCGTTGGGCAGTATCCGAATAATCACCTCCTCGGGCTGCAGGCCAAGCGCGATCGCTTCGGCCAACCCGATCTCCGACTCAAGCCCCAGCATGCGCCCGATCGAAGGCCGTCTGAGATCGGTGTCGATGACCAGCGCGCGTTGGCGCGACCGCGCCAGCGCCGCCGCCAGGTTGAGCGCCACACATGTGCGCCCTTCGCCGGAGTGGGCCGACGTCAGCAGGACGCGTTTCAGCGTCTGACGCGCCGAGCCCGAGATCAGTGAAATCGCCAGGCGCGTGAATTGCGAAACTGCCTGTGGATCCATCTCGTGTATTGCGACCAGATGCGGGTCGAGCCTGGCGAGCGTCAACTCGACTTCGCGCGACGGCAGCATCACCGGGCGTTGGGGCTGCATCCCCGGCGCCGCCCCCGCGGCCGCTCCTTGGACGCCGCTCCTTGGCATTCTTGCGCCGTTTTCGTCTAACCCGGTGAGTTCGAGAAAACCTTCAGAAACTGATTGAGCCATTCAACCTCCTCCGAACTACCTGCTCGCGATGATCTGAAACACCCTAAGGTATGTCAGCAAGAAAACGAGGACCGGCGCCAGTGCGACGGCCGCCGTCATGACGAGCGCGCCGCGCGTCAACCGCAGTTTGCGTTTGCGGGCTCGTTCAGCCGCGGTGAGCGATTCGGGAATCGCCGCCAACACTGGCGCGCCCAGGAAATATTCGATGTCGCGGCTGTCATTGATCCTGAACATGCGCGGCGTCTCGATCGCCAAGGCGACCGCCAGGCCGAAGGCGGCGGCCATCGCCAGCGCGAAGACTTGCAGTAACATCCGATTGGGCGCGGACGGGAGCCGTGGCAAACTCGCCTTGTCGATCACATAGAACATCGCGCGAGACTCGTTCCCCTCGGCTCTCGACTTCAACAGCGAATCCTGTTTATCCAGGAGCCAGTTGTAGCGTTTGACCAGTGTGTCGTATTCCGCGCGGGCCATGTCATTCCTGCCGATCAGGCTCGCCGGCCTGTCAGGCGCCGCCCGCATGTCGCCTTTCGGCAGGTCGCCGAGTTGCTGATTCCTTCTTTGTAGTCGCATCTGCGTCACTTCAAGATCCGCCTCCATTCGTCTGAGGTCCCGACGCATGGCGATTAAATCTCGGCCTTCGGGCGTCATCGACAGTGGCGAGGCGCCCGCCGTCTGCGCCTCCAGGCGGTTGATATGGCGATTGATCTCCGCCAGCTGGTTGCGCAGTTGGATCATTTTCGGATGTTTGTCCGTGTATTGATCGGAGTAGCTTTGAATGTCGGCCTCGATCTTGGATTTTTCGGTCAGCAGAGCGCCGTAAGCGGCGCTGCCCGTCGTCGCCGGCAAAGAGTTGACGATCTTTTCATACTCGGCGACCTCCTTGCGCCTTTCTTCGACCTGATGTTTGAGCGAGTATTCGGTGTCGCCCAGACTTTCGATCGAAGACTCGACCGCCCGGCGCTGGCTCGAATCGATCGTCGCGCCCGTCCTCGATCGGTACGAAGATTCGAGGCGGATCATCTCCAGGTCGCGCTCCGGGGCCAACTCCCGGAGCCGTTCTTCGACCTCGGTGATTTGATTCGTCAGACGCCCGGCCTCGGCCGATGCTTCGGTCTTCTTCTGTTCGTTGCCGTGTTCGAACATCCTGACCAGATCGGTCACGACGGCCTGCGCCATCTTCGGCTCCCAATGGCGGAGGCTGATCTCGACCGCTTCGGGAACCTGAGGCGAATAATTTCGCATCTTGGTTTCGATCTTGAGGGCTTTTTGTAATGCCCCGACGGCCTCTTCCTCGTTCTGAGCTTTCGGATAGAGGTTGTGTCTGCGAATCAAAGTGGCGAAGACCTCACGGCTGGTCAACTCCTGCTGCAATTTGGCGAACCAGTTCATCTCCGGCATGCTTTCCGCATCATTGCGCAGATTGATTGCGATCAGCGCGCTGGATTCGTACAAGTTCGGTATCCGGCGGATGACAATTAATGTTGCGAGCAACATCGCAAGAAACATCAATAGAACTAGCTTCTTTCTTCGCCACAGTACGCCGATGAGTTCTGTTAACTGACGAGGACGCAAACTTCCCATAACTTTTTCCTACTATTCCGGGATGTAGCCAGACCCTAAGGGAGGAGGGACAGGGTTAATTACATTCGACATTTTGAAGTAGCCTCCAACAATGCGGACCCGCAGTGCATTTATTACACGGGTTCAATGGGGCATACATCGTCGCAAGAGGCCAATTTGGCGGTTCTACAGATAGTCGTGGGCGCCCATTTTGGTTAAGGCGCCTCGATCCCGCGCAGCTTATCTGGCACGTTGATGTAGTTCGGCGGCTGCGGCTCGACCATCTGGGAAGGAAGTCCTACCAAAGATTTGTGAATGACATGGTCTTGCGGAACTTAACTGAGGGGCATAGAATCACAAGCACTCCCGCTGGCTCCTCTTCTCATATTTCGTTCAAGTCATGGCCCGCCTATCGAATGGGACCTATAAGTCTCATAAGGGATGTAGGCCTCATTTGATCGGCGGCCCTCAAAATGGTTGCGTCACAGGCGACAAAGCTCATTGTCGAAGACGATCGTTCGCGCCCCCTGGCCGGCGGAAGAACGGCATTGGCCGACGGCGCGCCGCGCGACTTCATTGATGTCGAGAGGGTGACCGCCCTCGATTCGATCCTCGTCAAAGACGGGTCCGAGTATTCCCTGGAATTGCGCGTATCTCCGAATTGTGACCGTCGCGGAGCGCGCGCGTATTTCGTCCCGGCTCAGCGCGGCCCGAATAATGAGGATAGAGAAGACATCGAAAAGAAGCGTCTGGAGGCGATGGTCTTGCAGGCGCAGCGGATGGAAAGCGTCGGGGCGTTGGCCAGCGCGCTGGCGCACGATCTCAACAGCGCGCTGGCGCCGATTCTGATGGGTCTGGGCGCTCTGCAACAGAAATGCGCGGATGAGGAGAGCCGCCGGTGGTTGTCGCTGATGCGTCTGAGCGCCGAGCGGGGTAAAGACATGGTCGAGCGCGTTCTGGCTTTCGCTCGCGGCGGCGTTGGCGAATGCGTCCCCTTACGGGCGGCCGAGATGATCCGTGACGTCGCCAGAATTCTTAAAGACACTCTGCCGAAAAACATCGAACTTCAGGTTCGCGTTCCGAAAGATTTGTGGAGCGTCATCGGCGACGCGACGCAGATCGGCCAGGTCCTGATGAACCTTTGCATCAACGCGCGCGACGCGATGCCCGCCGGAGGAAAGCTGATGATCAGGGCCAGAAACCGCTTCCTGGTTGAAGAGGAACGACTGCTGGCGCCAGGCGAGCCGCATCAACGGTATGTCCGCGTCACTGTGGCCGACACCGGCGCCGGCATTCCGCGCGAAGTCATCTCGCGCGTCTTCGACCCTTTCTTCACGACGAAAGAGAAGGGAAAAGGGACCGGATTGGGGTTGGGCGCCGTCCTGGCAATAGTTCGCGGACACGGCGGCTTCGTTAGCCTCTTCAGCAAAGTCGGGAAAGGAACGGAGTTCAAAGTCTACCTGCCCGCTCAGGCTACGGGCGTTGGCGCCTGAATCGGACCGCGCAACATTAGGCGCGAGTAGCGCAAACTGGCAGTTTGCGCGGTTTCCGAATCGTTACCATTCAGAGGAACTAGAGCTGTTATCAGATCAGTGTACGGAACGTGGCGGTAGCCTGACCGTGAGGATTGTCATCACCTAAATCTTTTGCGTTCCCAGGGAGACGCTTCTTCGTCGCGGAGCGACGGTTGAGTTTAGGCCGGCGTTTTAACGCCGGCTTAGGGGCGAATGATTATCCAGTCGCGGAGCGACGGTTGAAAGAGGCGAAGAAAAAAAGGTTGAATCTAGCGACGAACTCACAACAATCTCAACCGTCGCTCCGCGACTGGATAATCATTCGCCCCTCAACCGGCGTTAAAACTAAGCTCAACCGTCACTCCGCAACTAA
>DATCXQ010000801.1:0-13486 GCA_036565725.1 Blastocatellia bacterium | reverse complement strand
CTCGGTCTTCATTGAAGGTCGCGCCGACCTGGAACTGCCGAGCGGCGCGGAGATCACCGTTCGGTCAAGCGCGCCGAGGTATTAGATCGGCTAGCAATGCGTGTAGGGAATCAGTGGCGCGAGTTGTTTACTCGCGCCACCGCTCCCCAATCAGACGAAACCACAAACAGGGCGATTAAATAAATCGCCCCACACCGTAAAGGCATTTGCTTACCACCATAATTCGTACGGGGAGGATACATGTTTAAAAGGTCAATTTGGACGACGACGATGGCGATTAGCCTATTTCTCGGAGTTACTGCCTTCGCTCAGGAAAAGGTAGGCAAGAAGTTGGAAGATGAAGCGGAGCAGTCGTCGAAAGCGGCTAAAGTCCTACGTGAAATCATGGACACGCCCGATAAAGAAATACCTGAGGATCTGCTGGCCAAGGCGGAATGCGTGGCGGTCTTTCCATCAGTGATCAAAGCGGGCTTCATCGTCGGCGGGCGCGGCGGGCGCGGAGTGGCAAGCTGTCGCACCGCCACTGGTTGGAGCGCGCCGGCTTATTTCAATCTGGGCGGCGGCAGCGTCGGTCTGCAAATTGGGGCGGAATCCACGGACTTCGTGTTGCTGTTTATGAACAGGGACGGCTTGAACAGCCTGCTCTCGAACAAGCTCACGCTGGGGGCCGACGCGTCAGTCGCCGCAGGTCCGGTTGGTCGAGCGGCCGGAGCGGATACGGACGCCGCCATGCGGGCTCAAATTCTTTCCTACTCTCGCAGCCGCGGCTTGTTTGCCGGGTTGGAATTGAAGGGCGTCGTGATCACTCCTGATGAAAGTGACATGCGTGACGTGTATGGCGATGAAGTCACGGCCAAGGCTGTGTTGAAGGAAGGCAAGGTCGCCGCGCCAGCGGCGGTGCGCGAGTTTCCGGCAACCTTGAACCGTTACTCCACGCGCAAAGCGAAAGCCGAGAGATAGCGCGTGAGACAGATCAATCAATCGAACCAAGGAGGGAATATGCGAAAACTGTTTTTAGCTTCATTCGTTGTCGTGGCTTTCGGCCTGATCCTGACGGCCTGCTCCCCGACTGAATCGACTGACTCTACAAACAAACCGGCCGCGAATATGTCCGACTCGGAATTGGAGAACAAAATCAAGGCCAAGTTCGATTCGGATGCGCAACTCAAAGTGGCGGATCTGAGTGTCAGCGCCGACGCTGAAAAAAACGAGGCTACCATCTCCGGCGTCGTGGGGACACAGTCTCTGCGGACCAAAGCGGTCGATCTGGCCAAAGAGGCCAGCCCGGGACTGATCCTCACCGACAAAATTGAAGTCAAACCGCGTGAGATGGCGCGCGAGGAATATACCGAAGAGCGCGCGGGTGAGGAACGGGAGAGAGCCAGGGGGGCAGGCGAGAAGCTAGGCGCTTCGCTGGATGACGCCTGGATTCACACGAAACTCGTCGCCAAGTTCATAGGCGACGCCGATACGCCGGGGCGCAATATCAATGTAGACGTGGTTAACAACGTCGTCACTTTGCGCGGCACGGTGGAAACCGCCGAACAAAGGGCTGAGGCCGAGCGCATAGCCAGGGATACGGAAGGCGTCAGGCGCGTCGTCAATCAGCTTAAAGTCGGAACCGCCGGCAAGCCCGCCAAGTAAGATCCCTGCCGCCGCGCGCGAGTGAGCAAACGGTTCTATGCGCGTCATCCGCTTGCTCACACGCTGCGGCGTCAACGCCCCCGAAATATGTGGAGCGTTGATCCTTTTCGTTTTGTAACTGTTTAGGCCTTCCTGCCGCGTTAGCGGCGCTTAAATTTAGCCGGGGGTTGATGGTCTTTGAGAAATAAATGTAACAATGCGTCTCATCGTAGGGGCAGACCTGCGTGTCTGCCCCGGCCCGAGGCGTCTAATCGTACCGGGGCAGACACGCAGGTCTGCCCCTACGAGGTTGTTACATTATTTATTCAAAGACCATCAACCCACGGTAGGCTTCCCCGACGTTGAAACGCCGGGTTAAATTCAGATGCCGCTACCGCGGCATAGGGGCTGAGTAGTTACTTCGTTTTTTGAATTAGTTTCAGGTCAGTTAACGCTGGGCCGCGAGGCGCGGTCGCAGCAGTCCGCAGATCGTGATCTTGCTTATCTCTTCGACTATCTGTTCAGGCGTCAACCGGCCGTCGGGGCGGTACCAGCGCGAGAGCCACAGGATCGCGCCGAGCACGCTGAAGGTCGCCACCGTCACGTCGACCTCTCTCAACTTCCCTTCCTTCTTGAGTTGATTGAGCGTGTCGCGAATCAGATCGACGTAGGCGCGTTTCCGCTGGTCGATCTTGCGACGATGCTCGGGGGTCAGTCCCGCTACCTCTTCCACTATGATCGTGACCGGGTTGTATCCCTGCGGCGTGATGTGGCTGGTGATCAACCACACGTGGTTGGCGATGATCGCGCGCAGCCTCGATTCGGCGTCTGCTATGGCGCGCGCCGGAATGATCACGTTTTCATCCAGTTCGTCCATGCCGAAATTCATGATGCGGAAGAGCAGGTCTTTTTTCCCCTCGATGTGATGGTAGATGCCCGCCTTGGTAAGCCCGACGGCTTCGGCGATGTCGTTCATGGACGTCGCGTCATAGCCCTTTTCGCAAATGAGCGAGGCCGCCGCGCGGTAAATCTCCGCCAGACGATTCGTTTCGTCCGAGGCGGACAGCTTGAATGGTGAGTTCGTGCTCAAGGTCGTTTCTCCTGATTTTCGCAAACGAAGCTACGGGCGTCGTCAGGGTTTCCATTCCCGTTATACTTCGCGACTTGCGGATATGGGCACAGCGGCCGTGTTCTGATGTCCTTTCCGTCACGGCTCTGCGAGGCCACTATCTGTTTGGGCGCGACTCCCTTCTCGACCCACTCGATCAGCGCGGTCAGAAAGTCGCATTGATCCGTACCGACTCCTCCGCGGCAATGGGACATCCCCGGAACCATAAACAGCCTGAAGAAGTCTGCAGTTGACGCCCCGAAGCGCGCGCTCACTTTCTCGTAATAATTAACGCCCATCAGGGGGTTCAACGCCGTGTCGGCCCAGCCGAAATACATGACGATCTTCCCGCCGCGCGCTTTGAAGCGCGTAAGGTCGGGATTCTTCGCGTCGAGGACGCCGCTGATCGCCTGAAGCCTCGGAAGATCGGTCTCGATCTTGAACGACTTGATGTCGTAATTGGGATCGGGCTTCGGAAAAGCGAGATAGCGGAAGAAGGTCTCGGCGAAGTTGTAAGAGATGGAGCGCCCCGTTCGCGCGATGATCCAGTTCGCCCAAATGCTTGCCACGCCGCCCTGCGTTGGCGCCTCGATTTCAGCGCCGACCGGCTGTCCCCAGAAAAGGCGCTTGCCGGCGGTCTCGGCGCCGCGATAGATGACGCTGAGCGCGCCAATCTGCGCCGCGGTGAAGCAATCTTTTCCATCGACGTCATTGGCGCAAACCGGCAGCTCCTTAGCATGATCGAAATTGCAGCGCCGCGGGTCGTCAATCAATCCATCGACCAGGCCGTCGGCGCCGTCGCATTTCGCGTAGACCCGTTCGGCGATGATCTTCAGTTTCTCTAGTGGAACCGGCGCAGCTTCGAGCGCGCGAACCATCGACACGTAGTTGATCATCGTTCCTGTGAACTCGAGCACTGGCGCGCCGACGACTATTCCATCGAAATCGTCGGGGAAACGTTGCGCGGAGATCAGCCCCTGCCTCCCACCGGTAGAACACCCGTCGAAATAAGATCTCGTGGGAGCATTGCCGTAATACTCGCGGATGATTCGCTTCGAGGTCTCCGCAGTGACGTGGACGGCGCGGAACGCGTAATCGATCAACTTCTGCCGGTTGACGGCGAAGGTCCCTAACGGTTCGTTGACGGCGTCGTGACCGGTGTTGGTCTGTGCGACGGCGAAGTTGGCCTTGAGCGCCGTATTGCGGGCGTTGACGCGCCCTTGCGTCGAAAGCGTCTCGCCCGCATACCCGCCGTTCCCGAACATGTAAAACCGGTTGTTCCAGGACGAGGGCAGGGTCAGTTCGAAGCGCACTTCCGGCAGAATCTGTCCGGTGACGTGGCAATACTCAGGCAGGTCGCCGGAAGCGGGAACCAGCGCGGCCGTCTCGATCGAGAACTCATAGCTAGTCAGACTCACAAGCGCGCCGCAATCCCGCTTCGGCTTAACAGCGGCGCCGTCATTGAGCGACGGTTTCCAGTCCCTGAACTGAAAGCCGTTCTGCGCCAACGCTGACGAGGTCGACGAAAGAAGGAGCAAAAACAAGAAGATGGGAAGACGCCTGTTCATTTTTCACCGCCCTCTTTCAATTGCTTTGGTCCGATGCTTCGAATGTAGTTGACGACTTGCCAGATCTGCTTCTCTGTGAGCTTCGTTTTGTAAGCCAGCATGTCAGCCGACACGCCGTCGCGTATGACGACGAAGATTTCGCCATCGGTCGAGCCGTAATCCCAGGCGGCGTCGGTCAGGTCGGACGGCTCTCCGCCTGAAAGCGCCAGACCGCCGTCGCCTTTGCCGTTCGGCCCATGGCACGCGGCGCAATACCGTTGGTAGAGTTTCTTTCCGGCTTCGGCAGATTCGGCGTTCTGCGGCTCGGGGTTCTTGAGCTTCTGCGCCTCAGGATTACGGCGTTGCTCCTGCGCGTAAGGCGCCGGCCAAAGTCCAGGCATGACTAGAACGAGCGACAGCCAAATGATCCTACTATTCCTGAGGGACATCGAAATTCTCCATCAGATATTCGGGTCGCCGCTCGCGCAGGTGCAGGAATAATTCGTGCGCCAGGTTGACAATGCGGTTAACCCCGTATGCGTACTGATTTTTTTTGACTCTGAGCGCGACGGAAACGAAGCCTCCGCGATTCGCGCAGGAGACCTCGGCTCGTTTCCGGTCAATCCGCCGATGTTCAGGCAACTCCTCGTCGTGCCGCCGCTCGATAAAGCTCTTCAATTCGGCGTAGAGGGGCGATTTCGCCGGAACATTGTGCAGAAGCCTTTTGAATCGCAGCTCATTTTTAGCCGTGTCCACGCTCAGTTCCATCCGGTGATTGACCACCCAGATGAATTGGAAGTGGCCATTTTTGATTTCGCTGAAGCCGCGAAAGACGCCCCGGTCGGCATAGGCCTGCAAATTCTCTCGGACAACACTCAATGGCTTATTAGTCATTCGTCTTTGGGCAATGGTCATTGCGCGATCAGACAGCATTCGGACCCTACCGCGCCGCATGCGGAACCAGTCATCCAATCATCTGAACATATCGGTCGAGAACAGGCAGGACTTTATCCCGCCCATCAGACGGCACGTAGAAAATCGCCCTCTCCACCCCGGCGCGCTCCAGATCTTCCAGCGCTTTGCGCTCGGGCTTGGCCGCGAAAATAGTAACAGAAATGGAACTCGGGTCTCGATCCGCTTCTTCGGCCCTCCTCCTTAACGCCGCGATCTTTTCTTCGACGTTAACTAACCGGAAGCCGATGGGCATCCACCCGTCACAGAATTCTATGACGCGGTCGAATGTGGTCGGCCCGTCTCCTCCCATCAGGATCGGAGGATGAGGCTTTTGCACGGGCTTGGGGAACGACCAGATCGGGTCGAAGTTGACGAACTCGCCATGAAACTCGGCTTCGTCCTCGGTCCAGATCTCTTTCATGGCGAGCGTTCTCTCCCTCAGCACGCGCCAACGCCGCTTGTAATCGGTTCCGTGATTCCCCATCTCTTCGACGTTCCATCCGCCGCCGATGCCAAAGATGACCCTTCCGTTCGAAAGCCGGTCTAAAGTCGCGACCTCCTTGGCGGTAACAATCGGGTCACGCTCGATCACAAGGCAGATGCCCGTGCCCAAACGGAGCCGTGTAGTAGCCGACGCGGCGGCAGTGAGACAGATAAAAGGGTCGTAAGTGTGCCAGTACTCACGAGGCAATTCGCCTCCGCCAGGCCACGGAGTTCTGCGGCTCGCGGGAATGTGGGTGTGTTCCGGAAACCAAATTGACTCGAATCCACGCTGCTCAATCTCGCTCGCCAGGGCGCCCGGACTGATCGCGTACTCCGTCGCAAACATCGCTATACCGAAATGCATAAGTTCCCCCTCGGAAATCAGTGGTTGTAGGACATGCACCCGGGTTCGACAGTGCCGAGGAATCCCGGCGGGTACTGCTGGCCGGACCAGAATTCCTTCTTCGCCTGGCAGTTGATGAGCGCAGGCCGGCTCTCTTTGACGGCGATCTGGTAACAGCGTTCGAGCGCCGCGCGAAAGTCTCCCGGCTGTGTCACGTACTCGCCGTGCGCGCCCAGGCCTTCGGCGACCTTGTCATAACGTACGTTCTCCTGGAACAGGTGGAGGGTCAACGTCACGGGGTTGCGACTGTTGCCCGTCCACGTGCCCCAGGCGTTGTTGTTGTAAACGATCACGACCATAGGCATGCGGTATTTCGAGGCCGTCTCGAGTTCCATGATCGTGTAGCCGATGCCCGCGTCGCCCGTGACGCAGATCACCGGAGCGCCTTTGTACGCAGCCTGTACGCTGACGCCGTTCTGCACAGCCACCGCAGCGCCGAACGCGTAGCCGACGTCAGGCCCGATCGCGCCGTATTGATATGCGCCGTTCAGAATCTGGCCCGGACGATAGCCGCGCAACCAGCGGCGCACATATCTGGCGATGCCATACCCGCCGGAGACGAATGTCGTCTGCTCTTTGGGCAGTTTGCCGCGGTACATAAAATCGCTCAGCTCTTTGGCGATCACTGCCGGGTGAACGGCGTCGGTGTAGCTCAAGCCCTTCGCATAGTGAGATTCGTTTTCTTCTTCGAACTTCTTCCGCGCCGCCGCGACCTCGGCCAGCCACGCTTCGTGTTTCATCGCAGGCATCGCGTCGGCGAGGGCTTCGAGCGCCGCCTTTTCGCAACTCACCATGCCTACGTCTACCGGCATGTTGCGGCCTATGTCTTCGGCGCAAAGGTCGATGCGGATGTATTTGGCGTCTGGCCCGAAGGCGAATTCGCCGACCTTCGGCATGCAATACTGGCCGACCAGCGCGACGACGTCGGCGCTGGCGAGCGCGTCCGGCGAGGCGTTGGCCGAAAGCGGACTCGCATCAGAAAATTGCCCCTTCATCGCGCCGGATTCTACGACCGGAATCTGAGCCTTCTCGGCCAGTTTCTTCAACGCATCCCAGGCGCGGCTGTAAAAGACGCCGTTGCTCGAAACGATGATCGGTCGCTGGGCCTGTTTGAGCAGTTCGACCGCCGCCGCGACGTCCTTCGGCCCCGGATGAGGCTTGGCGGTCGTGCGATATTTGGCCTTGTCGTAGTAGTACTCAACATCGCCCGGTTTCTCGAAGCGCGCGCGCGTGACTTCCGCCGGAAAATCGAGGTGCGCCGGACGCGGGACACCCGTGCGCAACTGCCGAAACGCATAAGCGCCATACTCGTGAATGCGCTTCGGGGTGATCAACCGCTTGCCGTACTTCTTAAGCCCCTCGGTGGTCGGCTGCTGATAGCCGAGTTGAATGCCCGCCTCCGTGTCTTCATTGGCGATCGTCATGTTGCTGGCAAGCACGAGCACCGGCGAGCGCGCCGCGTTGGCGGCGGCGATGGCGTTGATCATATCGGTGAAGCCCGGCCCTTCCGTGCCTGACGCGGCCGCGATCTCGCCCGTCACGCGACAGAAGCCATCGGCGGCGTGGCACATCGCGCCTTCATGGCGGCCGGAATAGGTCGGGATGCCTTCGAGCGCGATGGCGTTGACGACGGAGTAATTGCCGGGGCAGGAGAAGAGCGCGGCAAGTCCCTCTTCCTTACAGAGTCGCGCGAAGACCTGCGCGCCGGTCATCGGGAAGCCAGCCTTCACCGGAGCCGCCTGGGCGGCCTGGGCGAACTCGCTGGGAATTTTGATCGGCCTGTTTTCAGCCGTGTCAGCGGCGCTCGCATTGTTTTCCCCGAAGGCGATAACCGTGGTCGCCCCGGCGCCGGCCACCGCTTTGGTTATGAACCTTCTTCTGGAGACGTCCGGCCCCGGCTTTTTAGCCCTGTTATTATTGTCGGTTTTATCCATAGCCTCTCCTGGTTGACCTCGTTGATGGATGGATGAACAGGCAGCCAGCAAGGCGCCATAAAAGTCACAAAAAGAAAAAAACACAAGGGGGACCTTATTCTGCGCTTTTCACCCTTTCGTGACTTTTGTGACGCCTTCCAAAAGCTCAATGATGAAATGATGATCGAAATGCTTGCCTACCGGTCGGTAAGTATAGTGAAATTAGCGGCGGCTGGCAATGTCATACCCAATGTTGGAGCGAACATATGCGACGACTTTTTCTAGGAGCCCTTTTGCTGTCTCTGATTCAGTTGGTTCCGCATCCGACCGGCGGATCGCCGCAGGAAGCGTCGAACGCCACGAGCTTCCATCACGTCCATTTAAATTCGATCGATCCGTCGAAGGCGACCGATTTTTATACCCGAACCTTCGACGTGACGAAGAAAACGCGACTCGCCGGCTTTGACGGAATCCAGAGCGAAAATGTCCACCTGCTATTCAACAAAGTAAATTCTCCTCCGCCGACCTCTCCCGACAGCTCCATCTGGCATTTCGGGTGGGGGAGTACGGCTATGGAGGCCGATTACCAGAAGCATCTCGCGAATGGCGTGACTTTTCACACGCCGATAACCAAACTCGGATCGGGGCTGCTCTTCGCTTATATGAAAGCGCCGGACGGCGCGCTGGTCGAGATCAACACATCGAACACTCGCGCATTCATCCATGTTCACCTGTACAGCGACGCGCCGCTCTGCGCCGCCGAGTGGTACGTCAAGCATCTCGGCGCGACCAGTCGCTCGCAACGCAGCGGCCCGTGCGAAGTCCCGTTCGCCGCGCCCAGCGAGCCGCTCGGCGTAATTCGTTCGCCGGCGGCGACCGTTAGGTTCGGGGAGATCAGTTTGATAATCTACCCGCGCCAGCGCCCCGGCCCATTGGTTAGCCCGCGCGGCCACGTCGTCGACCACATCGCGCTCGGCGTCCCTGATTTAACAGGCGCGCTGGACAGGTTGAGGAAATCGGGAGTGAAGGTGTTGGAAGAATCGCATCCGTTCGGCGACGGCAAAACTCGCGCGGCGATGATCGAAGGGCCGGATGCGATTGCGATTGAATTGATTGAGATGAAATGATGGATGGTACACGGATCTGACGGATCGCCACGGACTGCCCACGGATCGATCCGTTAAAATCCGTAGCGATCCGTCAGATCCGTGTACCATCTTACCCCATCAGGAGGCCTGATTAATTTGAAAACACCAGCATCCAGCGACACGTCAATTCGCAAGGTGGCGATCGCCAGTTTCATCGGCACGACCATCGAGTGGTACGACTTTTTTCTCTACGGGACGGCAAGCGCGCTCGTCTTCGGAAGGCTCTTCTTCCCGAAATACGACGAAATGACCGGCGTGATGGCTTCATACAGCACGTACGCTGTCGGCTTCATCGCCCGCCCCATCGGAGGCATGGTCTGCGGCCACTTCGGCGACCGGATAGGGCGCAAGTCAATGCTGATCTTCACGCTGTCGTTGATGGGCGTGGCGACGGCGTTGATCGGATTGCTTCCTACCTATGACCAGATCGGCGTCTGGGCGCCGGCGCTTCTGGTCGCGCTGCGGATCGCGCAAGGCTTCGCTGTCGGCGGGGAATGGGGCGGCGCCGTGCTGATGGCGGTCGAACATTCGCCGAAAGGCCGCCGCGGCTTTTACGGGAGCTGGCCGCAGGTCGGAGTCCCCGTAGGTCTGCTGCTTTCAACGGGCGCCTTCGCGTTGATCTCGGCGCTGCCTGAGGAAGCTCTCCTCTCGTGGGGATGGCGCGTCGCGTTTCTATTGAGCGTTCTGCTCGTGGGTGTGGGGCTGTACGTCAGACTGGCGATGACCGAGCCGCCAGAGTTCGCTGAAATCAAACGGACCAGCTCCGAATCGAAGGCGCCAATCCTCGACGCCGTGCGCCAGCACCCGAAGAACGTCGTCCTGGCGATGGGCGCAAGGATTGCTGAGAACGGGGCGTTTTATCTCTACACGGTCTTCATCCTGACCTACGCAACGCTGCCGCAAATCGGGTTCTCCAGGCAGTCAGTCCTCTACGCCATCGCGCTGGCAGCCGTCGTTGAAATCGTCGCCATTCCGACCTACGGCTGGCTGTCAGACAAATTGGGGCGCAGGCCGATCTATCTATTCGGGGCGATCTTCACGGGGTTGTTCGCCTTCCCGTTCTTCTGGCTGGTCGAAACATCGATGACGAGTCTGATGACGCTGGCCATCGTGGCCGCGCTCGTAGGCGGGCACTCGGCGATGTACGGGCCGCAGGCGAGCTTCTTCTCCGAACTCTTCGGGACGCGGGTTCGCTACAGCGGCGCTTCGCTAGGCTACCAGCTCGCATCGGTCATCGCGGGAGGGCTTTCGCCTCTCATCGCCACCAATCTGCTTAAGCGCACCGGCGCCTCCTGGCCCATTGCGCTGTTTGTCGTGGGGATGGCGGTCGTGACCACAGTTTCGGTCTTTCTGGCGGCTGAGACGGCGCATGGGCAGATTGATTCTAAGTTGAGTGTTGATCAAGCCGAGGTAAAGAGTAAGTGAGTAGTTTGAGCTGGCCGATCCGTAGCCCCTACTTCAGCGCAAAATTGAATATCAGTACGCCTGACATTCTCACGGGCTGCCCGGCGAGGGTCACAGGGTTGAATAGCCACTGACGCGCTGCTTCGATCGCAGCCTCGCGAAGTTGTTCTGGCCCCTCTAAGGCATTCGCTTCAATCACACGCCCCTCTTCGGAAATAAGCACTTGGACCCTAACCAATCCTGAAACCCTGGCGGCTCGCGCATCAGAGGGATAAGCTGGATGCGCTTTCTTGATAGCCCGTTCTTGCAACACTCCATTTGATACAACGAGCTTTTTCGGAGGCGTAGCGCCTGAAGAACTGTCGCGCACAGCCTCAGTCGCCTTCCACGTTGGATGATATTTCGTCCCTCCCACATCATATCGAGGTGGGAGCGATTCGTATAGCTTGCGCTCCTCCCCATTCATTGCCGGGAACGAACCCACAAGATCCGGCTTCTTCTGAATCAGTCGCTCAGCTCTGACCTTATGTGACGCCGCCAGTTCGCGCAACCCTAGTTGTTCACTCAGCACCGCGGCTGTCACGCTCAGGCTTACTATTTTAGACAGGCTTTCCTCATCCTCTTTACCTTCCAGAAGCGCAAGCGCCTGCTGTTTGATGAGTAGTGATAGGTGAGGCAGAGGCGTCGCTCCTTGCAGGTAGGACGGGGCTTCCAGGAACGAAGAAATCCAGTAATGCTTCTCCAGGTCTTGTCGCAGATACTTCATCAGTTCCTGCTCAAACCGATCCCCCAATCTCTTGCGCCCGATGTTGAATAGTTCCGCAAGGCGATGATTGTCACGTCCCCATCCGCCTTGGCTTTTCAACTGATTGTCGAGTTCAGCAAAGGGCGAGTTCGTCGTTTGTTGGCCTAAAGTGGCGGTGGCGGCGCAAGCGGTGAGTGTGATGAGACATGTGAGAGCGAGCGCCTTATTCATAATGCGATATCTTTCCATGAGACCTCCTCAAGCAATGGCAGCGAGAAAACGAGGCGAATGCGATTGTATCTCGACATCGTCATTTCATCACGCGGTACTGAAACTTGTCGATGCCAAGGCTCTTGATGCGGAGGTCGAGCGTCGACGGAGCAAGCCCCAGGGCTCTCGCCGCGCCGTTCGGGCCGGAGATTCGCCCGCGCGAGGCGCGAAGTGCCGTCTCGATCGCCTCGCGTTCCTGCGCCTGGAGTCGTTCATCCATATTTCCCGCAAGGTTTGCGTGCGGCAGCGCGTCGCGTTCGATGCGGAGGACGCCGTCGCGGGAGAGGATGATCGCCCGCTCGATGACGTTTTCGAGTTCGCGCACGTTTCCGGGCCAGTGATGCGATTCGAGCAGCTTCATCGAACGCCGGTCGATCCGTTTGATGCCGCGACCGAAGCGCTCGCCGTGCTTGGCGGCGAAGTGCGCGGCCAGCAGCGGAATGTCTCCCGACCGCTCGCGCAAGGGCGGCAGCAGCAGCGGGAAGACGTTCAACCGGTAATAAAGATCGCTGCGGAATCGTCCGGCGCGCACGTCTTCCATCAGGTCGCGATTGGTGGCGGCGACGATCCGGACGTCAACGTGAATCGTATCATCGCCGCCGAGCCGCTCGAATTCGCGCTCTTGCAGCACGCGCAACAGCATCACTTGTAATTCCGGCGGCAACTCTCCGATCTCGTCCAGAAAGAGCGTGCCGCCTTGCGCATGCTCGAAGCGCCCTTTGCGCCGCTCGATGGCGCCGGTGAATGCGCCGCGCTCGTGGCCGAAAAGTTCCGAAGCCAGCAGCGTCTCGGGGATGGCCGCGCAGTTGAACTTGACGAGCGGCCCTTTGGCGCGATGAGAACGCTGGTGAATCGCCCGCGCAATCAGTTCCTTGCCAGTGCCGGTTTCCCCGGCGATCAGCACAGTCGCGTCGGTCGCGGCCACCTGCTCGACCGCCTCCAGCGCGCGACGGAGCGACGGAGAGTCGCCTACCATCTCTTCAAACTTCGTGATGCGGCTAAGCTGATCGCGCAGCGCGACGTTTTCGGCTTCCAGTTGATCGCGCAGCCGGGCGATCTCCTCGTTGGCCAGCGCATTGGCGACGGCCACGGCGATCGCGCGCGAAACGTCAACCAGAATCGTCATCTGATCCGGCCTGAAAGGGTCCGGCTTGACGCGGGAAAAAACCAGAACCCCGATGCCCTTCCCGCGCGCCTGCAAGGGTATCGAAGTGTACGCGCGAATCCCGACGGCGCCCAGTTTGAATTCGTGTGGAAACCATGCGTCTTTTTTCAGCAGGTCATCGCAGATGTAGGGCTGAGCGGCCCTTTTGACCGCCTCGAGTTCGGAGCCTTCATATGGAGTAAGCTTTTTTTGCGGAGTCGGGGCTACGGGAGGCAATGTTCCTGTCAGTCGCCGATGGACGTTATCCGCGCCTTCATCTCCGCTTCCGGGCAAGTCCACGATATGTAACGCCCAGGGCGCTCCCTGCCTCGCCTCAGGCGCAATGACGGCGACGGCGAAGAACGGCACGGCGGGAACAAGCACCTTCGCCACAGCCGCAAGCACTCCTTCAAGCTCCCGCTCCGAATTGATCGCCTCCCAGGCCTGCAATACGAGCGAATGTCGGCTCCGCTCGCTGGCCGGTTCAATGCTGCTCGAGCTCTTTATGGTTCTATTTACGGAATTCATCTTTCTTTGCGCAGGATACTCCACCCATAAACGCTTCGTTTTGGGTGGAGAGGAATGCGCCGCCCCTTTCGCATATAAAACGCTTGTCTCACGTAAAACACTTGTGGCATATTATGTGGATGGGTGTTCACCTGTCGATAAAGGCGAAATTGGTCATGGCCGCTACAGCCGAGCAAGAACTCAAATCCACTATGGAAGAGTTCAATCGCGCCTGCA
>DATCXQ010000774.1:0-15528 GCA_036565725.1 Blastocatellia bacterium | reverse complement strand
GCGCGCGGTACTGTCAGTAAATCGCGAAATAGACGAAGAATTCCATGTAGCCGACATACAAATTTGACGATCTTGCGAGAAACCAGTTAAGCTGCAATAGACGGTTACACGATAAACCGATCGCTGTAACCTGTCAATGATTATTTGTTGGTTACCGGGAAAGGGGCGCGCATGAACTTCGATGAACGGCCTGCGGCGCGTATGAATCTGGTTGGCGGTCGGTTGTGCCTGGATTTTGTGAACACGGTCGGCGGCTGGAACGCCGACCCGGCGAGGGGGAAGTACGACCCTTGCGCGGCGGTCGCGCGCGCAGACAAACTGAATGATTACTTCGATCTGCTGGCGTGGAGTCTGCATGCGGGGCTGTTCAGTGAGAACGAAGCGCAGGCGCTCGCGCGTGAAGCCGGGCGGCGCGAGAAAGAAGCCGCCGCGACGCTCAAGCGCGCCGTCGCGCTGCGCGGGGCGATCTATCGCGTCTGCGCCGCCGTCATTCACGGGGCGCTCCCGCGCGCTTCCGACCTCGATCTGCTCAACCAGGAGCTGAACGTCGCCAACGGCCGAGTCCGGTTGGGCGTCGGCGAAGAGAATTTCGTCTGGGAGTGGACGGACACGAAGAACGCGCTGGACCGTATGCTCTGGCGGATCGCCGATTCGGCAGCCGAGATGTTGACGACCGACGACCTGACGCGCTTGCGCGGATGCCCCGGCGAAGACTGCGGCTGGTTGTTTCTGGACATCAGTAAAAATAGCCGCCGTCAATGGTGCGATATGCAGACCTGCGGCAACCTGGCAAAAGTGCGCCGCTTTCGCCAGCGCCAGACTTCTTGAACAGGTTTCTCCGAAAAGGGTAGGGCAAACACCCTGGGAGCGTCGCAACACCACATGTCGCAGTTTTGGGATCGCAGCTTCCCACTAACGAACACATTCCTCGGCCGGAGATTCACGACCATTGGCATAAACGCGTGGCTGTCAGTTTGTTGGCGAAGGTCGATCCGATGGTCGCGTTGAGGCGCTAATACTGTGCGACGCATTGATAGTTAAACCTTACGTTCTCTGCGCCTCTGCGGTGAAGATGGCTCATGCGACTCATAAGATCATCTTTTCCGTAGTGATTCTACCGGGGTCGGGTAATGCCCAACTTGCGCATTCGGTGATTGAGAGTCGTCCGGTTCAGTCCGAGGCGCGTCGCCGCGCCGTTGGGTCCGCCGATCACCCAATTCGATTCACTCAGCGCGCGCAGAATGTGTTCGCGCTCGACGTCTTTGAGCGTCCCTGTCTTCGTTTGATCCATCATCTCCGCGGCCTCCGCCGTCTGCGTCGTTTCCTGCGCTATTGAGTTCGCGGGCTGTTTCAACTCGGCGAGCGGAATCTCCAGCGCGCGGCCTCGAGTGAGGATCACGGCCCGCTCGATGAGGTTTTGCAGTTCACGGATGTTGCCGGGCCATGGGTAACCGGTGAGGGCCGCCATCGCCTCGGCCGGAATCCTCTCGATCGGTTTTTTCATCTGCTGCGCGAATTTCTGCGCGAAGAAGTGCGCCAGCATGGGAATGTCTGCGACGCGCTCGCGCAGCGGCGGCAGCGTGATCGGGAAGACATTTAAGCGATAGAAGAGGTCGCTGCGAAACTTCTTTTCGGCCACCAGCCGGGCGAGGTCCACGTTGGTCGCGGCCACGATCCGGACGGCGACGCGGATGGTGCGGGAACTGCCCAGCCGCTCGAATTCCTGCTCCTGGAGTACGCGGAGCAGTTTCGGTTGAAGTTCGAGCGGGATGTCTTCGACCTCGTCCAGGAAGATCGTCCCCTGATGGGCGAGTTCGAATCGCCCGATCCGCCGTTCGATCGCGCCGGTGAAGGCGCCCTTCTCGTGGCCGAACATCTCACTTTCGAGCAATCCAGTTGGGATGGCCGCGCAATTGACCTTGACCAGTGTGCGCTCCCGGCGCAGGCTCAGGTTATGAATGGCGCGGGCGAGCAGTTCCTTGCCCGTTCCGGTTTCGCCATAAATCAACACGTTGGAGTCAGTGCGCGCCACCGTCTCCACGTCCTGCAGCACGCGCCTCAGGGCTGGGCTGCCGCCGATGATCTCCTCGAAATTGTATTCCGTGCGAATTTCCTCTTCGAGGTAGAGTTTCTCTTCTTCGAGTCTATTCTTGAGCGCCTCGATCTTGCGGAACGCGCATGCGTTCTCCACCGCGATCGAGACCTGTTTGGCGATTTGGCCCAGCAACTCCGCTCCCTCGGCGTCGAATGCGTTCTCTCGCAGGCTGGCGACGCTCAGGACGCCGAGCGCTCGGTCGTGCGAGACGAGCGGAACGAGACAACAGGATTTAACCCCGGCGGCGGCGAAGCGCTTGGCCACAGGAGTTTCCGCCGCGCCGGGCTCATTCATTATGACGGTCTCGCGCGTCGTAAACGCCCGTCCGGCCGGGCTCTCGTCGAGTGGGATGATCTCGCCCTCGACGAAGAGGTCCTCCTTCGTAGGAAATTCCAGCGCCGAGATTCGCAACTGATTGATCGAATAATCGTAGAGGGCCAGACCCGCGACGTCGTGAGGCACGACCTTGCGCAGACAGACGGAGAGAGCCGACAGGAGTTCACGCAGATTGAGGTTCGAGACCAGCATGTTGTTGATTTCCAACAACAACTCGGAACGGTCACGCTCGCGCGCCAGTTGGCGCTGATAGGATTGGGCCTCCTGGAAATTGAAAGCGTTGTCCAGGGCGATCGCGATCTGGGCCGCCACCAGACGCCCGAATTCGAGGTCGAGCTTGTCGTAGGCGCCGATTTTATCGCTAATGATGTTCAGGACGCCGACCCGCCGGTGGGCCGTGGTTAAGGGGAGACTGCAAAATGACTTCGCCGGAAATTTACCGCGCAGAACCAGCGCGAGAGGAAAGCGGGTCTCCTCATCCACATCGCTCACGACGACGGGCTGCTGGTTGCGCCAGACCCAGCCGGTGATCGAGCCGTCAGTCGGGACCTCGGCGGGCGCCTGCTGAAACGCGGGCTCGCTCGCCTCGAGAATGTGCAACCTCATGACGTTTTGCGACTCGTCATGGAGCATGACGCTGATGGATTGAAAGTCGAAGATATGATGTAAACGCTCGGCCAGGTCGTGGAACAGGTCGGACAGGTTGCGGCGCCTCGCGATGACTTTCGACAGTTCGTGCAGCGTCAGGTATTGCCGTTGTTGTATGTCAAGGCTTTGAACAGCGTTAATACTCAAGGTCTTTTTCTCCCTCTCCTCCATGAATGACTGTAAGCAATCAGACAATCATTTCGACTCGTTTCCATTTTTCGTCGCCGCTTGTCGTTTCTCGTTAGTCATTGGTCATCTAGCGCCTGATGGACGTGATGGCGAATGGCCGGCGAGAAATGAAGGGCGATAAATGGAAAACGACCACAGTTCAGAATTTCTTCGCAATTCTTACTGTAATAATTTTCATCTTTTGCGCTTGAATCAATTCAAGAGTCTTTCTCATCTGCGAATCAGATTACACTATGGGGCCTGAGGCAGGAAAGGAGATGGCCAGGAGGATCGAGGATCGAGGATCGAGGATCGAGGATTGAAGATCGAAAATCGCGTTCCTGACGCGAAAGGCGATTCTCGATCTTCAATCCTCCATCCTCAATCTTCTTAGAGTTGTTCGCAATTGCGAGTACGGTAGGGGTAGACCTGCGTGTCTGCCCCGGTGGGCGCCTGTACACCCAATCAGGGGCCGACACGCAGGTCTGCCCCGGTGGGCGCCTGTACACCCAATTCGGGGCAGACACGCAGGTCTGCCCCTACTGATTCGCAAACCGCTTTAGAATCGAACGACGAATCCCGCCGACGGTTGCGCCGTGTGTGCGGTTGCGTCGGAATTGAGCGGGGTAAACCCGAAGTCAGGCCGCTTATATACCAGCCCTCTGTATTCCAGCCTCAAGGCAAAGTGGTCGTTGATGTCGTAGTCTGCGCCACCGCCATATACGAACGTCGCCTTCGCCTGGGTATCAGATCCGGGCACAATTCCTCCCAAGTTACTGGTTGGACTGAAGGTCAACGCTCCTACTCCCGCCAGAGCGAACGGCCTAAAGCCTAAGACCCGGCCGGGAGTGTGCGCCAGCAGCGCGGCCGTGGCCTGGTGGATGTTGGACTGGACGTTGAAAGCGCCCGCGGACGTCAAGTTTTGCTGTGTATTCCGAGTGTACCCGTAACTCAGATCGGCGCCGAACAAACGACTGAATCGGTTGCGATAACTGACCAGCAGGCCGCCAGAATCGGTTGTGTGTTGCGTGACTTGGTTGTTGTTGGAATCCTTGGTGAAAAAACCTATGCCCTGCACGCTCACTTCATTCGGCGGCAGTTCTTGAGCTTTAGAGGTCGCGGCGAACAGCGCCGTCGCGAATAGTCCTGCGACTAAAATCTTCAGTCTCGTCATTTATACCTTCTCCTTTTTTTCCTGCTTGATTCTCCACTCCACTGACGCGTCGCGTAGTTTCGGACTTTGGTTGCCGCCCCCCGTGGCGCGCCGTGATACGTTGATCTCATTGCTTATGAGCGCAGATGAAAGTTGCAATAACTTTGCCACAACTCATTGGCACGTAATTAATGTGGCTTATGGAAAGCAAAAGTTCCCGCAATAGACGACATTGCGCGAATTATGGACGGCGACGTCATGGTGATCGCAAGAAACGCTCAGTGACAACTATTCGCCAGACGCCAATATATGGTCAGCGGATGATCATCCAAAAAGTTTCATTCTCCCCTTCGGCTTTCCCTGATTATCTGAAGTATCCGCAATAAATGCGTAGATATGACCCGGCGGGTTTTGGCCCGCGGACGACGTGGCAAGCCAGTTGCTCTCTGCGGAAATTCCTTGGGCATTGTGAATGGGACTTATAGGTCCTATGCGACATATAAGTACCATTCACAATGCCCGAGGGATTTCCATTGTTTCAGGTGATCGGTAATGCTCAGAATCACGACACACAATGAGGATGCGGCGACGGTCTTCGTCGTTGAGGGGAAACTGATAGGCCCCTGGGCCCAGGAACTGGAGAAGTGCTGGCAGGCCGCAGCCTCCGTCGATCCGCGCAATCCGATCCTCGTGAACCTGGCGAAGGTCACTTTCATTGACGACATCGGCAAACAACTTGTCGCGCGGATGCGACGGAGCGGAGTCAGACTGACCGGCGTCGGACTCATTGCGGAGTTCATTTGCGCGGAGGTTGAAAAGGCGATGTGCGCGCCTGTAACCGGTTTTTCAATTGTCGAAAGGGAGGTTCATATGAAGAGGCGGCGCCTTGGCGCTCGCGGCCCGGAGGTTTCGGCCATCGGCCTCGGCTGCATGGGCATGAGCGAATTTTACGGCGATCGTGACGATCGAGAATCCATCGCGACTATTCACCGCGCGCTGGAGCTTGGCGTCAATTTTCTGGATACGTCGGATATATATGGGCCATACGCCAATGAAGAGTTGGTCGGTCGCGCGATCAAGGGGAAGCGCGATCAGGTATTTCTGGCCACCAAGTTCGGCATCGTGCGCGATCCCAACGACCCTACTGTTCGAGGCATTGACGGCAGGCCCGAATACGCGCGCAAGTCGATTGAGAGCAGCCTCAATCGACTCGGCGTGGAGAGCGTCGACCTTTACTACCTGCACCGAGTCGACCCGAAGGTTCCGATCGAGGAGACGGTCGGCGCGATGGCGGAACTGGTCAAAGAGGGCAAGGCGCGTTACCTCGGCCTGAGCGAGGTTTCGCCCGCGACGCTGGAGCGCGCGCACAAAACGCACCCGATCACCGCGCTGCAGAGCGAGTATTCATTGTGGACTCGCGATCCTGAACGTGAAGTATTGCCGGCCTGCCGCAGGCTCGGCATCGGCTTCGTCCCTTTTAGCCCGCTGGGACGCGGCTTTCTCACCGGCGCGATCACCAGGCAGGAAGATTTGAAAGAAGACGATTACCGCCGCCACAACCCTCGCTTTCAGGGCGAGAACTTCACCAGAAATTTGCGGTTGGCGGACGACATGAAGTCGCTGGCCGCGAAGAAGGGGATCCTGCCTTCGCAACTGGCGCTCGCCTGGGTGCTGGCGCAGGGCGACGACATTGCGCCCATCCCCGGAACCAAGCGCCGCAAATACCTTGAGGAGAATGCGGGGGCGGTGGACGTCACTTTCAGCATAGATGAGTTGGCCGTGATCAACGCGCTCTTCCCGCCCGACACTGCGGCGGGCGCGCGTTACCCTGAAGCGATGATGAAAATGGTGAACAGGTAAAATGAAAATATCGGGAATGGGGAATGGAGGGTAGGGAATGCGGAATGCGGAATGAAAAACATCTTGCCCGCTAACTCGGCAGATCGCGACCTCAATGGACGGAATGCGGATTCGTAAATTCCGCATTCCGCATTCCGCATTCCGCAATCCCCACTCCCGATGTTCTTTGGAGGAGGCGATGAATTTTTTGTTGAGGCATAAGCTAGTCATTGGGGTGACGTTCTCGGCGATCGTTGTCGGTTTGCTGATTGTCGTCGGCGGGTCGAAGAGCAAAGGGAAAGCGCCAGCGGGGGCGCCTCCGCCGGCCAACGTCGAGGTAGCGCAGGTCGAGTCGCAAAACGTCCCGATCTACAGCGAATGGATCGGCACGCTCGACGGGATGGTGAACGCCGAGATCAGGGGGCAGGCGCCGGGCTATTTGCTCAGACAGAACTACAAGGAAGGATCTTTTGTCAGGAAAGGGCAGTTGTTGTTCGAGATCGATCCGAGGCCCTTCCAGGCGACGCTCGATCAGGCCAAGGGAGACCTGGCGAGGGCGCAGGCGCAACTGGCGCAGGCGAACAGCCAGCTCCTTCAGGCGCAGGCGCAACTGGCGCAGGCCGAGGCGAATCAGGTCAAAGCCCAGCTCGACGTGGATCGCTACATGCCGCTCGCGAAGGAAAAGGCCGTCACCGCGCAGGAGCTCGATAACGCGGTCCAGGGCAACGTCGCCGCCAAGGCTCAGGTCAAGGCCGCCAACGCCGGAGTCGAGACGGCCAAGTCCGCAATCGTCGCGGCCGACGCCGCCGTCGAAGCGGCCAGGGCCACAGTGAAGACCGCCGAACTAAATCTGAGCTTCACTAAAATCACTTCTCCAATCGACGGCGTCGCGGGCATTGCGCAGGCTCAGGTCGGCAACCTCATACAACCAAATGGCGGGGCGCTGACCACGGTTTCGACTTTGGACCCGATCAAGGTCTATTTCACTCTCAGCGAGCAGGAATACCTCGCTTATGCAAGGCGCGACTCGATTCAACAAAAATGGGGCGCAGGCGCCAAAGGGCTTGAGCTTGAGCTGATATTGGCCGACGGCTCGAGCTATTCGCAGAAAGGGAAATTTTTCGTCGCCGACCGGCAGGTCGATCAAAAGACGGGCGTGATACGGCTGGCCGGAATCTTCCCGAATCCGGGCAACACTCTTCGGCCCGGGCAGTACGGCAGAGTCCGCGCGATAACCAGCATGAAAGAAAGCGCGCTGCTCGTCCCGCAGCGCGCGGTCACCGAGTTGCAGGGCAGTTACCGGGTCGCCGTCGTGGGCAGTGACAACAAAGTAAACATTCGACCCGTCAAGGTCGGCCCCCGAGTCGGGACGATGTGGGTAATCGAAGACGGATTGAAGCCGGATGAAAGAGTCGTCGCCGAGGGGACGCAGAAAGTAAGACCGGACGCGGTGGTCAATCCCTTACCGTTTAAATGAATGCGGAGTGCGGAGTGCGGAATGTGGATTGTAATTGGAGCCTTTAGAACCGGGCTTTTTAATAGCTCGTTGATCATTGCCCGGTTGGGATGGACATGGTGAACAATCCGCATTCCGCATTCCGCATTCCCCATTCCGCATTCCCAAGGATCTTATGATTTCCAACTTCTTCATCCGGCGTCCGATCGTGGCGATGGTAATCGCCATCGTCACCGTCCTCGCCGGCCTCATTTCGATGCGGAGGCTGCCGCTGGCGCAGTTCCCGGACATCGTCCCGCCTCAGATCATCACGTCGACGACCTACACTGGGGCTGACGCGGTCACGATCGAGCAATCGGTCTCCACGCCGCTCGAACAGCAGATGAACGGGGTGGACAACATGCTCTACATGCAGTCCACCAACGCGAACGACGGTACGCAGCAGTTGACTGTCACGTTCGACGTGGATACCAACGTCAACACCGACCAGGTGAACGTGCAGAACCGCGTGGCGCAGGCGCAGCCGAACCTGCCCACCGACGTCAACCAGTTCGGGATGTCCATCCGGAAGTCTACAGGACTTCCGATGTTCGTTTTCTCGATCTACTCGCCGAATAACACCTACGATTCGCTCTTCCTGGCCAACTACGCGAACATCAACATCAACGACGTGCTCTATCGCGTGCCGGGCGTGGGCGAAGTGAGGAACTTCGGCGCGAGTGATTACGCGATGCGCATCTGGGTCAAGCCGGACGCGCTGGCCAAGCTGGGTTTGGCGGTCCCCGATCTGGCCAGCGCCGTACGGCAGCAGAGCGCCGTAAACCCGGCGGGCCAGGTGGGCGCAGAGCCTTCGCCGCCCGGCAAGGAGATGACCTACACCATCCGAGCGCAGGGCCGGCTGCAGACGCCCGAAGAATTCGGCCAGATCGTAGTCCGCTCCAACCCCGACGGCTCGGTTGTGCGGCTGAAGGACGTCGCGCGGATCGAACTCGGCGCTCTCAATTATCAACAGCGGTCGCGCATCAACGGCCAGCCCAGCGCAATCATCGCGGTCTTTCAGGCTCCCGGGTCGAACGCTCTGGAGGTAGCTGACGGCCTCAAGAAGACGATGGCGGAACTCAAAAGTCGTTTCCCCGCCGACCTCGATTATGTGATCTCGCTCGACACGACGCTGCCCGTGACCGAGGGCATCAAGGACATCATCAGGACGCTCTTCGAGGCGATGATCCTCGTGACGCTGGTGGTCTTTCTCTTCCTACAGAACTGGCGGGCGACGCTCATTCCGATGATCGCCGTCCCGGTATCGCTCGTCGGCACGTTCGCCGCCTTTCCGATGCTAGGCTTTTCCATCAACACGCTGTCGCTCTTCGGCCTGGTCCTGGCGATCGGACTGGTCGTCGACGACGCGATCGTGGTCGTGGAGGCGGTCGAGAGCCACATCGAGCAGGGGATGTCGCCGCGCGAAGCCACCATCCAGGCGATGAAAGAGGTCTCGGGGCCTGTCATCGCCATCGCTCTGATCCTCGCTTCAGTCTTCGTGCCGGTGGCCTTCATGGGCGGCATCCAGGGCCGCTTGAACAGGCAGTTTGCCGTGACGATTGCGATCTCCGTTCTCATCTCGGCCTTCAACGCGCTGACCCTCTCGCCGGCGCTCTCCGCGCTGCTGCTGAGGCCACGGAAAAAATCCAAAGGCGTTTTCGCCCGATTCTTCGGCGGCTTCAACCGCTTGTTCGAGAAGGCGACGCGCGGTTATATCAATTGGAGCCACGCCCTGATCCGGAAAGCGGCGATAGGTGTGTTGATCGTCGCGCTCTTTGCGGTCGTGGACGGCGTCATAGGGAAGAGGCTCCCGACCAGCTTCCTGCCAGAAGAGGATTACGGCTACGCGTTCCTCAATGTCCAACTTCCCGCCCCGGCCTCGTTGGAGAGGACGGATCAGGTGTTGAAAAAGGTCGAGGGGATTTTAGGAAAGACCGAAGGGGTGAAGTATTACACCACGATCGGCGGATTCAGCCTCTTGACCCGCACTTCGGCGAGCTACCAGGGGTTCTTCTTCATCGGCCTCAAGCCCTGGGATGAGCGCACGTCGGAGGATCTCGAAGTGAAGGGAATCGTCGCGAGCTTGAACCGCGCTTTGGCGACCGAGGCGCCTGAGGCGGTGGCCTTCGCTTTCATGCCGCCTTCGATCCCGGGACTCGGCAGCGCGGGCGGTTTCTCGTTCTGGCTGCAGGATCGCAGCGGCGGGTCTGTTGAATTTCTGTCCCAGAACCTTCAAAAGTTCCTCGAAGCATGTCGCAAACGGCCAGAGCTTGCCGGAGTCACTTCACAGTTCTCTGCCTCCGTCCCACAAATCTATGCCGACGTCGACCGCGATAAAGCATTGAAGCAGGGCGTGGCGGTGGCTGATGTCTACCAGACGCTGCAGGCCTATCTGGGCGGCCTCTTCCTGAACCAGTTCAACCGCTTCGGCCGTCAGTGGAGGGTCTTCCTGCAGGCGGAAGGCTCCGAGCGCCGCAGCGAAGAGGACATCAATCAATATTACGTGCGCAACAACGACGGCAATATGGTTCCGCTTTCGTCGCTCGTGACCACGCGCCGCATCAGCGGCCCCGAATATACCAACCGCTTCAACCTCTACCGCGCGGCGCAAGTGCTGGGGGCCGCCTCGCCTGGCTACAGTTCGGGGCAGGCGATGGCCGCGCTCGAAGAAGTGGCGAAGGAGACGCTCCCGCCGGAGATCAGCTATGACTGGGCCGACCTCTCTTACCAGGAGAGGAAGGCTTCGGGGGACGCCTTCACGTCGTTCGCGCTGTCGCTCGTCTTCGTGTTTCTGATCCTGGCGGCGCTTTATGAGAGCTGGTCGCTGCCGTTCTCGGTTCTGCTCTCGGTTCCGATTGCGATCTTCGGCGCCTTCGCCGGCCTGATGTTGCGTGGCTACGACCTCGACGTCTACGCCCAGATCGGGCTGGTAGTACTGATCGGGTTGGCCGCAAAGAACGCGATTTTGATCGTCGAGTTCGCCAAGGCCGAATTCGAGAAAGGCCGCAGTCTGGCGGAGGCGGCGCTGGAAGGAGCGCGCCTGCGCTTGCGACCGATCCTGATGACTTCGTTCGCTTTCATCCTGGGCTGCGCGCCTCTATGGATCGCGTCGGGAGCAGGCGCGTCGGGGCGGCGGATCCTCGGCACTGTGGTCATCGTCGGCATGCTGGCCGCCACGCTGATCGCCATTTTCATCATCCCGGTGACTTTCTATGTAGTAGAGAAGCTCACGGGCGCTGCGAAGAAGCGCGCGCCGGAAGAGGAACTGGCGACGGGGGACTGAGCATTTGAAATTATGATCCCCTTGCCGCGGAGCGGCATTTAAGCCTAGCCCGGCGTTTCAACGCCGGGAAGCGCGTGATAGTTCCCCACAGTCGCGGAGCGACGGTTGACCGGAGGCGCCTTTAGTTGTTTTTGAGAACCCATTCAATCGTCGCTCCGCGACTGGCGAATGGAGATATCGCCATTCCCGGCGTTGATGGTGATTGAGAATTAATTGCAACAACGTAGGGGCAGACCTATGTGTCTGCCCCTACGTTGAATTGCGTGGTAGCGCTTAATTCTCAAAGACCATAAGTCGTTACTACGTGGAACGCTTTTATTGTTTCATTGCGCCGCGGCGCGACATGTAATGTCTCCAGTGTATTAGTTCCACCGGCTGTCAAAATTACCGCCGGTAAAATCCGAGTCGTCGCCATGATAAAGCCGCGAGCTTAAATCCGCTTTCAATAAACCAGGAATCAAGCCGCAACTTCGGCGCCGAAGGCTTGGGTAATAATGACACGGCGCTGGGAAAAGCTTGTTTGACAGCGATTTCAATCTGACGAATGAATCTTCCGCCACTCGAATCCCTTCGAGCGGCCCATTCAAAAATGTCGTTTGAAAGAGAGCGTGCGACAAAATTGTCAGCCGTGGAATTTACGGCTGTCAGACGGCGCTTGCCGCCGGTCGAACATTCCGTAATCCCTGATGACTCCGGCGATCCTCAGGCGATAGTCCTTGAAGATCCCGGCGCGCCCTCTGGACTGCGCTTCCCGATGCGATTCGATCCTCCGCCAATTTTCAATCGCCTTTTCATCCCGCCAGAAGGAGAGCGAGAGTATCTTCCCGGGTTCGGTAAGACTCTCGAAACGCTCTATCGAGATGAACCCCTCAATTGTATTGAGCTCTTGGCGCAGGCTGGCCGCGACGTCCAGATATTCTTTCACGCGGCCGTCATTTGGCCAGGATTCAAAAATCACAGCGATCATAATTACTCCTCCTCGAAGATGGGAATACGCGCGTTAGCGGAGGCGCGATAAGTTATTGTTTCGGTCAATCCTTCAAGAGCGACGCCGGATGCGATCAACCGTTCGACGCCGGCCTTCGCGACCGTCGTGGCCAGCGCTTCGCCAGGACAGGCGTGCGCTCCGACGCCGAAGCTGAAGATTCGTCGCTCTTTTCTGAAAATATCGAATCGCTCAGGGTTCGGATTGACCGACGGGTCGCGGTTGGCGGCGGCCAGGATGACGAGAATCGCGTCGCCCGCCTTCATTTTCTCTCCCGCAACGATTCCGTCCTCGGCCAGAAAGCGTCGCGTGTTCTGTACGGGAGAGTCATATCGCAAGACCTCCTGAATCACAGGGCGAAGCAGCTCGGGATCGGCGCTGACCTGGTCGCGGATCCCGGGGCGAGAAGCCAGAGCGAGAAGCGTGGCCCCGATCAGACCGGCCGTCGCATCGTAAGCCTGCGAGAGGAAGCCGATGCCGTTCGCGACAATGACGTCTGTTTCATCACGCCCGACGCGCTTCGCCTCTCGCGCAAGGGCGCTCAGCAGACCGTCTTGACGCTCCGGAAGAGCGCGAAACGTCTCCAGCAAATGGCCCGCAGCCGTCTTGCCCCGCTCAATCTGTTCAGCGCTACTCGCCGGCGCGATGCAGCGCGCGAAATCGCTCATCCACAAAGCGGTCTGATGGAGCAGGTCCGAGGGGACGCCGAGAAGACTGCCAATGACATAGACTGGCAAGTGATAGACGAAGCGCGACAGACGCTTCGATCCGCCCTCATCCAGAAGAAATCGCGCCCACTTATCACTCTGTTGAGCGGCCTGAACGGCGTCAATCGACGCCAGCGCCGCCGACACTGCTTGTTTAAACGGACAATGTCTTTCGCCGTCATTCATACGGATGAGGCGCCGAAAGATTTCGGCGGCGGGTGATCCGAGCAGCGATTTGGGAACCGGTTCATCCGCCGGACGCACTCTGCAAAGGTGGTGGGTCAGGACGGTTGCGACGGCGCTAGCGCTCGACGCCACCCAGAGCCTGAGCTTGTCGTCGTAATAGAGCGGCCTACGGGCCACCAGATACGCGTAATAGGCATAGGGATCAGGATGGGTAACAGCAGTAATTGGATCTTGTGGAAACATCATTTAATTTCCTGGGAATATCAGTTCGTAGTCCCGCCTTTAGGCGGAAGCGTCTGGCATCGCGGAATGGATCTTTTGCTGCCCTTTCCGCCTAAAGGCGGGACTACGAACTGTGTAAGGCAAACTGCCAGTTTGCCATGCGCTTCCCATCATAATTCTGGCCAGCCGGAAATGTTTCATTTATCATTTAACTATGAATGTCAAAAAAGACCTGGCCGAAGTCGCCGCGCTGATCGGAGAGCCGACTCGCGTCATGATGCTCTGGAGTCTATTGGGTGGACAGGCGAGACCCGCCAGCGAGTTGGCGTTTTACGCGAACGTCTCGGCGCAGAACGCCAGCGCGCACCTGGCCCGGCTGGTCGAGTCCGGCATGCTGGCGGTCGAGGCGCGGGGCCGCCATCGTTATTACCGCCTCTCCGGCGCGGACGTGGCGCATGCCATTGAAGCCCTGGCGGCGCTGGCGCCGTCGGCGAAAGAGGTGGCCGGTTTGCCGCCGAGACAGGCGCCGGATTTGAAATACGCCCGCACCTGTTACGACCACCTGGCCGGAAGGGTGGCGGTCGAGGTGTGCGCGGCGCTCAAGGATAAAGGTTACCTCGCGCCGGTCGGCGATGATTTCGAAATCACGGGCAAAGGAGAAAAGCTGTTTCGCGATCTCGGGATAGAAATCGACAAATTACGGCGCCAACGGCGGGCCTTCGCGCGTCAATGTCAGGACTGGAGCGAGCGACGGCCTCACATAGCCGGGGCGCTGGGCGCGGCGATGCTTGAGCGGATGTTCCAGCGCGGATGGATTGCGCAGGTTCGCTCTTCCCGCATCGTCAGAATTACGGCCAAAGGTAGAGAAGACGTTTATAAGCTCCTCAAATTAACCCTGTAATTCGTGAAGATTTTGAAACTATCAAGGGCCTCCGGCGTATTTAAGCGCACACCCCTTTCGGACAACTATCCAATCGATTACAGGAGTCCGCATGAAAGTCCGCATCTGTCTCGTTGCGCTCTGTTTTTTGATCTTTCATTGCTCCGCCGCCTATGGCCAAACGCCGAAGAAGGACGATCGATCGGCGGAATGGGAATACAAGCAACTTCAGAACCCATCTGACGCCCTTCTTAACCACCATGCAAAAGAAGGTTGGGAAATTGCAGCCGCAGCCGGCGCCGGTGGTGATAGCAACAGTTATTACAAAATATTTCTGAAGCGGAGCAAATCACACCCTCTCTTCGGGACGCAGACCTCAGAAATGCCAAGACCCGAGCCACCTCCCCTTCCGCAAAAACCAGCCTGCAAATTGACTCTGGCTCAGGCGCCCGTCATTCGCGGGCTTCGTTTGGGCATGACGAGTGATGAATTATTCGCTATTTTCCCGGGGAATGAGCGCGAAGAATTCGACCGCGCCCAACAGTTGAGGAGCGCCGAACTTCCCACGAACTATGGGTACACGTATCTTGATCTCCACACTTCCAAATATCCGATTAAAGACCAGTTCATGGGCATCGACAGCTTTAGATTTGAACTGTTCGATAAGAAGGTAGTTAATATAATCGCTAATTATAGGAACACGCCTCAATTTGATAGCACGAGACAGTTGATGGAAATCATCACCAGGCAATTCGGTTTGCCGGAATACAAGGACCGGCCAGATTCTGAATATTGGAACGGCACGTCGCTTTCTTGCGAAGGGTTTACGTTTCGAGTGAGCGGATTAAGCGGCGCTTTTTCGATTGTGTTGACCGATCCGACGTATAAAAAAATTATGGAGGATAGGGGACAGGCCGATAGGGCAAAGAAGCGCGAGGGATTCAAGTTGTAATCACTTAGCGCCAGGATTACGTCGGGGGTTTCGAGAAATTGACGCCGGTACGACGCAGGGAGCGGTAGCGACCTAACGAAACGCCAGGCGCTTCCGCTCCCTCTATGGCGACGTATCTCTACCGTTCAGTTACTAGCCTGTTTCTGCGCTGCTTTCGCAAAATCGCCGGCCTTGATGATCGTGAGCCTGGCCGGGTCGATGTGCTTGCGCATCGCCGCGAGTATCCGTTCAGGCGTCAAAGCCCCGACCTTCTCTTCCATCTCGGCGTCCCAGGCCAGGGCGCGATTGAGATAGAGGCCGTTGGTCAGCGCGCCGGCAAGCTCGTTGTCCTGAGCGCGGCTCACCTGGCGCGATTTCAGCCAGCCGGACTTCGCCTTTTCGACCTCATCGGCGGTGAAGCCGTCTTTGAGCGCCTGCGCCAGCTCTTCTTTGAGGGCGGATTCGAGTTTGGCCACGTTCTGCGGGGCGTAGATCGCGTTAGCTATAAACAAGCCAGTCTTATCGAGCGCGCTGGCGCTGAAAGTCGAGCCGACGCCGTAGCTGACGCCTTCCTTCTGGCGGATGCGCACGGCCAGGCGG
>DATCXQ010000770.1:0-3369 GCA_036565725.1 Blastocatellia bacterium | reverse complement strand
CCTGGTCAAACCGGGGCTGACCGGATGGGCGCAGGTCCGCTACCCGTACGGCGCTTCGCTCGAGGACGCGCGGGAAAAACATCAATACGATCTTTACTACATCAAAAATCAATCGCCGATGCTCGACGCTCTCATCCTGCTCGAAACAGCGCGCGTTGTGCTCTTCGGGCGTTTCTCGCGCTGAAGCGAAGAAGTTGTTCGGAGGAATTATGAACAAAAGAAAATTGATGAATTACATGGAACGCTTTGGCCTGACAGTCGCGCTGATCGTGCCGACGTGCGCGATTCAGCGCCAGCAAGTGTTCGCGCAAACTCCGGCGTCATCCGCCGGGCAGACTTCAGAAGATGATCAATTCTTCAAAGGCATCTACCGGGAGTTTTACGACACATACCGTCTCGGCCCCGCCGACGAGATCGCGATTCGCGTGACCGCGCAGCCGGATTACACGGTCGAGCGGGTGAAGGTCTCGCCTACGGGGAGCGTCTATCACCCGCTGCTCGGCGACTTGGAAGTGGCCGGGATGACCATCCCGCGACTAACCAAGCGGCTGACCGAAGACCTGGGCGAGTACCTGATCAACCCGAAGGTGAGCGTGTCGTTGCTCGAGGCCAATAGCGCCAAGATTGGCGTGCTCGGCGATGTCCTACACCCCGGCATTCTGATCATGAATAAGCCGATGAACGTGCTGGAGGCCATCACCGCTTCCGGCGGCGTCGCCGACTCGGGCGACAAATCCGGCGTGATTGTTCTCCGCCAAACGCGCGACGGCCGCGCTCAAACGTTTAAGGTCAACGTCAAACGCATTCTCGAAGGAAAGGCGGGGGCGGAGGAAAACGTCAGTCTGCAGGCCGGCGACACCGTGATCGTGAACGGCAACACAAAGAAGAAGATGACTTATATTCTGTCCCTCGCAGGATTCGGAAGCTTTCTCTCATTCATCTCTATGGGAAAAGGACGCTGACACCAGTACAGCCCGCAAATTCCACTGGAAAAACACGAAGAAGGACACAAAGGCGCCAAAGTAGATAGATATGAAGATGCGATCCAATCTCAATGATCGAACTCGGCCCGGAGCGCTTTTCAACTGGCGAGCGACGCGATCGGGAGATGTTCTCAACTCTCAGCGCCGGCCTGGAGCGCTTTTCAACCGCCAAGCGAAGAGTCCGAACGCCGTTGAGCAGGGCGGCGAAATCGGTCTTCCGCTCACATCTGGCGCCGGAGCCCCGCGCGGCAAACACTGGCTGGCGTTCGCGGGCGTTTATCTCTTCACCCTGATGCTCTATGCGCGCCCGAACGACCTGCTACCGGCCCTCGGCGATTTTCCGCTGGTCAAGATTGTGGCGATCAGCGCTCTACTGATTTACATCGGATCGAAGATCTCCGGCGGCGAGAGGTTTTCGGTCTGGACGCTGGAGATGACGATGCTCGTGGTCATCGCGGCTCTTGGACTGCTCTTCATGCCAATCGCGGTCTCGCCGCCGCACACCATGGCCGTGCTCACCGACGTATATCTCAAGACGGTGATTATCTTCATACTGATGGTCAATCTGATTGACACGCGCCAACGAATCTTCTCGTTGTGGAAACTGGTCGTGGTCTGCGGCGCGGCGCTCGGCGTGGGCGCAATCAGGAGTTATATGAAAGGCGAGTTCGCCGTGAAGGGGCTGCGCATCGAAGGATTTGTCGGAGGGATGTTCGAAAATCCGAACGACCTGGCGACGGCGCTCGATATTTTACTGCCCTTCGCCATCGTTCTCACGGTCATCTCCAAGGGACTCACGCGTCTGTTCTATCTGGGCTGCGCGGCGATCCTGACCGCCGGCATTCTGGTCACACTCTCGCGCGGGGGATTTCTAGGGCTGCTTGCGTTGTGCGTGGTGCTACTGTGGAAGCTGGGGCGCGGCCGCCGGCTGAAAACCATACTGGTGGCCGTGCTGATCTGCGGAACTCTGCTTGCGGTCATGCCGGGCGGTTACGGCGCCAGGATAGCGACGATTTTTAACACCGAACAGGATCAGACGGGCTCGGCCCAGCAGCGCCGCGAATTGATGGAACGGGCCGCCTCGATAGCCATCAGACACCCCATCATCGGCGTCGGCATGGGCAATTTCCACATCTACTCGATCCACGACAAGCCGGCTCACAACGCCTACCTGGAGATCGCCGCCGAGTTGGGCGTGATGGGACTGATCGCCTATTTGATCTTGATCTTCGCCCCATTGCGCTCGCTCCACCGGATCGAACGTCAAACCAGGGGCAGGCGATCGAAGAGCGCGTGGGAGATGTATTGGTTGAGCGTGAGCATACAGGCGGCCTTCATAGCGTACATGGTCTGCAGCCTTTTCGCCTCGATTCAGTACCTCTGGTACCTCTATTACACCGCCGCCTATGCGGTGGCGCTCAGACAGATTCACGCCGCCGAAGAAATGGAAATCTCGTCGCCCGACAACCGGGCGCCGGAGTCGCCGCTGGAGCCCGGCGCCAAGACGGCCGGAGGCGCTTTCTGGCCGTCTTCTGGGTTGCGCCAAGGACCTGACTGATTAGCTGATTTGTGAGCCGGCCTAATCGGGGGAGATCGCGAAAGTTTTTTGTTCGGGGTCGAGCAAGCCCTGCTCGACCCGGGGCCGAGCGTGGGGCGCAGCGAGGCGATGCGCGGCGAAAGTTGGGAAGCGCGCCTGGACAAAATTCGTGATTGCGTGACCGCTTTGGAGTAAGCCTGGACGTATGAGAGAGGTAGTGTATGAAACGGACCAAAATAATCGTGTTAGTGACACTCGTAATATCGGCGATTTGTCTCTTCGGCGCCATGAAGGCCATGCAGGGTCGCAACCGACGGCCTGGCGGCACGCCGTTCGACGCCAGCATTATCGAATCCATAATGAATCAACCTCGCCCGGCGACGCTCGCTCCGGGCGATCCGGAACCGCCGCGCGTTTTTCTGGATACGACTTACATCGCGCCGGCCGGTAAGACCATCAAGGTCGCGGCTGGCGGCGACGTTCAAGCGGCGATTGACCAGGCGCAGCCCGGCGATGTGATCATGCTTCAAGCGGGCGCGACCTTCAGGGGCAATTTCCAGCTGCCCAACAAGAGCGGTTCGAATTGGATCGTCATCCGCTCCTCGGCGGCGGACGCTGATCTGCCGCCGCCCGGAACGCGCGTCACCCCGGCCAAGAGCGCGGTCATGCCCAAATTGATTAGCCCGAATTCCGACCCGGTGGTGTCTGCGGATGAGGGCGCCCATCATTACCGGTTCATCGGAGTCGAATTCGGCGTTGCCGAGGGCAAGAACATTTACAACATGGTCGCGTTTGACGCCGGTCAGACTTCGCTGGCTCAGGCGCCGCACGATCTGATCATTGACCGCT
>DATCXQ010000749.1:0-2285 GCA_036565725.1 Blastocatellia bacterium | reverse complement strand
GGCGAGCCTTATTATCAACCTTCTCAGAGAGAGAAAAACCGTCACAGTATCGGGCGCGATGCTGCAAGGCAGTCTCATCAGTCAGCCGCGCAGCCGCTCGCGCCCGGCGCTGCGCCAATTCAGAGAAATAAAGATCATGACTGAAAATGTATTTACGCTTCCCGGTGATAACTGGCACAAGGCGATCCTTTACGGTGGCCTGGCCGTCGGCGTGTTGGACGGGATGGCCGCCGTGATCCTCACCCTAATAAACGGGAGGAATCCGGGTCGTATGTTTCAAGGCATCGCCAGCGGGTTGATCGGGCGCGCGTCTCTCGAAGGCGGATCGGCGACCGTCTTGCTCGGCGTGTCGCTCCATGTTCTGATCGCGTTCATCTGGGCGACGATCTATTACGGCGCGAGTCTCAGACTCCCGACGCTGATCAGGCGACCGGCTATATGGGGGCCGATTTACGGGGTAGTAGTCTATTTCGCCATGCAAATCATAGTGCTGCCATTGTCGGCGATCCGGCTGTATCCCGAGGGGGGGCCCCCCGAGGGAGTCCGGCTGTCTCCTTTCTTTTTCGCGGGGAATTTACAAGGCATGTTGCGACAGATAATCGTGCACATCATCTGCGTCGGGCTCCCGATCGCTTTCTTCGCCTGGCGTTCAGCCAAATCGGATTGAATGTCTGAGGAAGGATAAAGAGAAAGATTATGTGTTCGGTTCAATCCGCAAATGAACGGCGCCGCGCTGCGCCAATCACCGCCTGCTGCCCGGTTTGATCGCGATCGAACCTTCCCGACACATCGGGCACTCTTCGGGAGCGTAGGTTGCGACTTCAAGCGCGGCCAGCGCCAGCCGCGGGAGGCCAAGGTTCACCACGCTCCCGTCCTTTTTGAGGCTGCGGTCGATCAACGATCCCGCGCCCGCCGCCATGCCTCCATGTTGGGCGACCACTTCCATCACCTCGCGCGTCGAGCCTCCGGTCGTGACCACGTCTTCGACGACCAGGCAGCGCTCGCCCGGTTTGATCTGAAAGCCCCGGCGCAAGGTCATCGTCTTTTCCTGCCGTTCGGTAAATAGCGCGCGCACGCCGAGCGCGCGCGCCACTTCGTGCGCCACGATCACGCCGCCGAGCGCCGGGGCGATCACCAGGTCTAAGGGGCCGATGTCCGGGTCGGCCTTCGCCTTGGCCGCCAACTCGGAGCCCAGGCGTTCGGCGACGGCCGGGTGTTGCAACACCAGCGCGCATTGCAGGTAACGGTCGCTGTGAAGCCCCGACGTGAGCAGGAAATGACCTTTCAGCAAGGCCTCGTTCTCTTCAAAAATCTTCAGTACGTCTTCAACAGTCATAAGCTTGGAAAAGGCGGCGGCGCGGCGCCGGGAGCGGTAGCGCTGGTCGCCATCGAACCGGTCTCTAACGCTCCCGGCGCTGCGCCGATGTTTGTCGCCCGATCAAAATAAAGCGGTAAGGGAAATGGCGAAAAACCTGCAGCCCGATTCGCGACGCGTCGGCGAGCTCCGCGATGTCGCGCTCGGTGAAGCCGCGCAGTACGGAGACGGCGGAATCGTTTCGGACCAGGCGATTGCGCGTGAAGATTCGCGTCAGCAACTTGATTGAGTAATAAGCGACCGGATGTCGCCGCAGGTCGTTGATGATGAAGGCCTCGCGGGCGACGCGGGCGAAGCTTTCGATCAAACGGGTCGCCTGCTGGCTCTCCAAATGGTGCAGGAACAACGACGCCATTGCGAAATCGAAGCTGCGATCTTCGAACGGCAACTCCAGCGCGTCGGCGCGGACGACTTTGATTTCTGGATAGCCCTCGGTCTGCCGCCGGGCTTCCGTAGCCACGATCTCATTCAGATCCAAGGCGACGAATTCAACCTCGATCCCCCGCCCGCGCGCCCACGAGACGATCCGCGCCGGAATGTCCGCCGACCCGGCGCCGACGTCGAGCAGGCGAACCCGCCGCGCCCCTGTGGCCCAAACAGCTTGGATCATAGGGAATAAGTGGCGGGTCAGCGCGCGCCCTCCGCCCAGGTATCGGTTGACGCGGCGCAAATCTGCCAGGTTTTCGATCATCTCAGCGGCCGTGTAATCGGCGCCGTCCATCAACTCGGCTTCACGGCTGCGCTCGGCGAAAGAAGCGAACATTCTATTTAACTATTTCACGGTCAATCTCAGTCAGTTTCAAACTCAACCAATTATCACAATATATCGGAGCCGTGCAAACCGCCAATTCATAGCTTTACAGTCGCCCGGAGAAAAGATGGAAAGACTGCTGCATATACATCGAAACGA
>DATCXQ010000653.1:0-3895 GCA_036565725.1 Blastocatellia bacterium | reverse complement strand
CTCGCCCCGCGTTTGTAGGTTCCCATCAAATGCCCATTCGCGAGAATGTGGCCTTCCGCCGCGCGCTCGAACTCCTGCTTTGTGGCTCCCGCCCGAAGCTGGAGTCTAGTGTCGAGCGCATAAAGATGGAAGAAATACCGGTGCGGTTTGCCCGGAGGCGGGCATGGGCCGTCGTAGCCGATATTCTCAAAATCGTTCCTGCCCTGTATGGCGCCGCTCTCCACAAGCTCCTCCGTGGTCGGCGTCGCTTCGGGCAAATCCGAAACTATCGGCGGCATGTTGAAAATGACCCAATGGACGAAAAGGCCGGAAGGAGCGTCCGGGTCTTCGCAGACGAGCGCGAGACTTTGTGAGTTTTTCGGAATGCGGCCCCACCGCAACGGCGGAGAAACATTTGCGCCGTCACAGGTATACTGAACCGGGATGACTTCCCCTTCGCGAAAGGCGGTGCTTAAAACTTCGATGTCCATAACAATTCTCCTTCGAACAGTACTGTGCGCGTAAGCAAGCAGCCGATCGGCGCCGAAGCAGCGCAGCAGTCGCACGCGGCGCTGCTAGTGTAAAAACGCAAGCAAGGGGCCAAAGTATCGAATACAATGTCGTCAGGCTTTCGCAGACGTGTCTCAGGAAAAAACTATGAAAAGAGGTCTCTTCTTATTGCTCTGCGTCGGCGTCGCCCAACGCGCCGCGCCAGAGTGGCTCTCACAGTCAAGTGGAACGACCGCTAGGCTGCGCGGCGTCAGCGCGGTCAGCGCGACCGTGGCGTGGGCGAGTGGCGGCGACGGCGTTTATCTGAAGACGACCGACGGCGGAGCGACCTGGAAGGCGGCGACGGTGTCCGGCGCCGAGGCTCTCGACTTCAGGGACGTCGAGGCCTTTGACGCCGACACGGCTTATCTGCTCAGCATCGGCGAGGGCGAACGTTCGAGAATCTACAAGACGACCGACGGAGGCGGGCATTGGAGTTTGCAGTTCACCAACCGCGATCCGAAGGCCTTCTTCGACGCGCTGGCCTTCTGGGACGCCGATCGCGGAGTGGCCGTGAGCGATTCTGTGGACGGCCGCTTCGTGATCATCAGGACCACGGACGGCGGGGCGAGCTGGAAAGAGATTCCGACCGAGAAACTCCCACCCGCGCTCGTCGGCGAAGGCGCATTCGCCGCCAGCGGAACCTGCGTCGTTACCGAGGGAGGAAACAACGTCTGGATCGCGACCACCGCCGCGCGCGTGCTTCGCTCGACCGACGGCGGAGATACCTGGCAGGTGGCGACGACGCCGATTCCGAGCGGCCAGCCATCGGCGGGAATCTTTTCGATCGCCTTCAAAGACTCCAAGAACGGAGTGATTGTGGGCGGTGATTACAAGAAGGAAGGCGAAGCGCGGGACAATGTGGCTACGACCAGTGACGGTGGCCGTACCTGGAAACTCGTGAAAGGTCCGCTGCCCGGAGGCTTCCGATCCGCAGTCGCCTACGCGCCAGGCGCTTCAACGCTGGTGGCGGTCGGTCCCTCAGGGGCAGACTACTCGTTGGACGGCGGCGCGAGTTGGTCTCCCGTCAACGGCGCCGGTTACCACGCCGTCAGCTTCGCGCGATCCGGCGCGGGCTGGGCCGTTGGCGAAGGCGGCCGGGTCGCCAAGTTCAGATGAATTTGCCACAGAGGCACAGAGACACAGAGGGAAATCTATAAAGATCATATAGAGGTACTCTTTTTCTCTTCATTCCCTCTGTGTCTCTGTGCCTCTGTGGCTAAGTTTTTGCGCTTTGACTTAAATTCCGCGCAGGGATTCGCGGTATTGTGTAGGCGTGACTCCGATGTGGCGTTTGAAGGTTCTGGTGAAATGGCTCTGGTCGCAAAAGCCCGCCGACAGGGCGATCTGGACAATCGGCGTTTCAGACGCGGCGAGTTCGTGGCAGGCGTATTCGATTCGCAATTGCCGCACGTAATCTCCGACTGTGCGCTGGTAAGACTTGTGAAACGCCTGGGCTAAATGGACCGGATGCACGCCGACGTCGCGCGCCAACTCCGCAAGCGTAAGGCGCTCGGTGAAGCGCGCGTGCAAAAGATCTCTGGCCTGCTGGAGCCACCGCGGCGCTACATTGGCGCTTGTTTGAGAGTTATAGGTGTTACGGCGGGCGGTTTCTCCGATCATTTCGAGCATCAGCCCTTCGATAACGAGTGGGGAAACTCCGTCCAGCAAGTTGAATTCCTTGTAGAGTCGCCTGGCCAGCATTTCGTGAGTTCCCCCATGAAATTCGGCGGGGTCGTCCACCCCGGCCGCGCATTCGCGCGCGCGTTCCAACCATTCAGGAGCGATCTCGATGATGAAGGATCGCCCGCCCGAATCGTGGAAATGCTCCGAATGCGTTTCGTTCGCCGGATGGAAGAGCAGCGCCGACGTGCTGCATTCGCGGGTCTGTCTGCCGTATGTTTCTGTGTAATCCCCTTGCACGACGTAGCAGAATAAGGCTTGCTTGTGCGAGTGCTGCGGCGTCCTGAAGCGCGCCGGGTAGACGCGCTCCGACAACTCGAAGCCCGATACCTTGTGGCTTCTCAAAGTCTCGCCATACAGACTGCCCGGCGGCAATTGCAGCGGCATAGGAGGCTCCTCTCAGTAAGACCCGAATATCGCCCGAATACTGTTGGAGTGACTCGGAAATTCCCGAACAAAGCTAAACTTCTCTGCGCTCAATTCAATTGTGCTGGTACTTAAATGGCGGTCAGACTGGAAATGCGGCTAAAACCTGCTCTCCCCATTCCTGAATTCTGCTAATGTATACAACGGTTTAGTCGCTTCAGTCAAAGCCATTTCAGCCTTAGCTGCCCTAAGGGGATTCAAGCGACCTTTCAAGGATACAAGACTCATTGCGACGCCCGGCGTTCTAATGTGATTGGCATCTGTGTCTCTCGAAGAAGGTCGCCGTCTGACCTGTCTCCTGATCGAAACTACATCAAGCAACCCGCGCTTTCTGGGCCTTCCGGGAAAGCCTGGATCGCTTTGGGGAGGAAGCCATGAAAAAACGCGCACTGCCCGGCCTGCCGTTACGGGCGTTTGTTCACATCGCTGTCATCGCCGCGCTGGCCGTCGCCGGCCTGGCCCAAATCACCACGACCGGTATTCGCGGCATCGTCCGCGATCCTTCCGGGGCCGTGATTCCGAGCGCCACGATCAAATTGACAGACAATTCCACAGGGATCGAATACTCCACCGTTTCTTCCAGCGACGGCGGGTTTCTCTACCCCAACCTACAATTTGGCTCATACAAACTGACCGTGACCGCCGCCGGCTTTCTGACCACGGTCATTACCGCTATCACCGTCGAGTCAGGACGCACCACCGATGTCTCGGTTGACCTGAAGGTCGGAGCCACGGGGGAAACAGTCCAGGTGGCGGCGAGCGCGGAGCAACTCAACACAACCACGACTGAAGTCGGCGGCACGATCAACAACCAGCTGGTCAAGAACCTGCCCTTCGCTGGCCGCGAGGGCCTCAACTTCGCAGGCCTGATCGCGGGCAATTCGAGAAGCAATAATCAGCGGAACAGCACGTACAATGGGCTGCCCAACGCTTCACTCAACATTACGCTCGACGGCATGAACAATAACTCCCAGCGCTTCAAGAGCGGCGGGACCAGCTTCTTCTCCTTCGCTCCAGGGCGCATTGACGCCATCGAGGAAGTGAGCGTTTCGACCACGGGCCTGGGCGCGGACGCCGGCGGCGAAGGCGCGATGCAGATCCGCATGACGACCAAGCGCGGCACCGATCAGTACCACGGCCAGGTGCTATACCAGGGAGAAAACGAAGCGCTCAACGCTAACTCGTTCTTCAGGAATTACCAGGGACTGCCGCGCAACAAGTCGCGCAGTCACAACGTGGCCGGCTCCATCGGCGGGCC
>DATCXQ010000648.1:0-14470 GCA_036565725.1 Blastocatellia bacterium | reverse complement strand
AGCTGCGATGGTCAAAGAGAAGGAGGCGGGGACGATAGAACAATTGCTGATGACGCCGGCGCAGGCCGTCGAGATCGTCACGGCAAAGATCGCCCCGCTGTTCGTGTTGCTCTCGACACAGATCGTGTTGGCGCTCGTAGTTGCGCGTCTGGTTTTCGGATTACCGATTCGTGGCAGCCTGGTCTTGCTATTTGTCGCCGGGATGCTCTGCGTGCTGGCCGGGATCGGCATCGGCACGTTCCTGGCGACGTTCAGCAAATCGCAGCAACAGGCGCAATTGATGAGCTTTTTTGTCAATCCGCCGCTTTCGATGTTGTCGGGCGCGACGACGCCCATCGAGGCGATGCCGGAATGGATGCAGCCGTTCACGCTGCTCAACCCGATCAGCCATTTCTCGACGATCGCGCGCGGAGTCCTGCTCAAAGGCGCGGGGATCGAGGCGATCTGGCCGCATATGCTGGCGCTGGTCGGATTCGCGGTCGCGCTGGTGGGCGTCAGCGCATGGAGGTTCCGCAAACAACTTGGATGATATGCGCTGGGCGCGCCTACCAAGCAATTGTTTGCGCTGAATGTTGTCTGATAATGCCGCTCCAACTGTCGCGCCGGTTAACTCCCCGGCGAGCGAAGAGTAACACTCAGGATTTGACTGCGCCAAAGTGGCGCATGTGGTACAGGCTTTGCGTTGAATAGTACAGGTGATCGCATAGGGATTCCCGAAGCGATCACCTCCATCTTCGAGGACGGATAGGCTGGCAACTACCTATAGCGAAATTCTGGAATTATATTCGCCATCAAGTTTTGTATTTCAATGATTCTAGTCGCCGATATTTCAGCCATTCTCTATAGTCCAGAAGACTTGGGTCTTAGCATATATTCTCGACTGATTTTTGTATTCCAATGCCAGGAGACTCTCCTTTCCTGTTGACAATCGACAAAGCGTCAAATACTCTTCGCTTTGTCGACAGTCGAGGGGGCATATGAAAAAGACACAGACCGATTTGTTACAGGGAACGCTTGACCTGCTGGTGCTCAAAACGCTTCAGGCCGGGCCGACTCATGGCTGGGACATTGCACAACGCATACAGCAGATCTCACAGGATGTATTGCGGGTAGGCCAGGGGTCATTGTATCCGGCGCTCCACCGGCTTGAGGCGCAAGGCTGGATTGCTTCCGAATGGGGGGCATCGGAGAACAATCGGAAGGCGAAATATTACAAGCTGACGGCGGCCGGACGGAAACAATTGTCGGCCGAGACCGAGACGTGGAGGCGATTCACCGGGGCGGTGGAACTGATTCTGAAGACACCCTGAATGAAAGGATATGGCCATGCTCAATAAGCTGAGATTGCGATTACGGGCGCTCTTCTTCAAGTCCAAGATGGAAGAGGAACTGGATGAGGAAGTGCGTTTCCATCTGGAGAGGGAGATTGAGGAGAACATCGCTCGCGGGATGAGTCCGGAAGAGGCGCGGTTGGCGGCGCTCCGCAGCTTCGGTGGCGTCGAGCGGGTCAAGGAAGAGAGCCGGGATGAACGTGGCATCCGGCTCTTGGATGAAGTGCGGCAAGACCTCCGCTACGGCGCGCGAATGCTGGTGAAGCACCCGGGCTTCACCTTTATAGCTGTGCTCACGCTGGCGCTCGGGATCGGGGCGAACACGGCGATCTTCAGCGTCGTCAATGCGGTATTGCTCAGGCCACTGCCGTTCAATGAGCCGGAGCGACTAGTGATGGTGTGGCTCAAAGGATCCGAAGCCGCGGGTGGAGATCGCGTGCCGCTCCCGGTTGCCGATCTGCTCGATTGGCGGGCGCAGAATCGGTCATTCGAAAGCGTCGGCGCTTTTCGGACCGCCGCTTACAACTATATAGGCGGCGAGTCTCCCGAACGAGTGCGAGTCGCTGACGTGACCGCGAACTTCTTCACGACGCTGGGCGCGCAACCCGCGCTGGGGCGAACTTTTCAATCCGATGAAGAGCGCCCGGGCGCGCAACAAGTCGTGGTCATCAGCCAGCAATTCTGGCGGAAGAATTTCGCCGCTGACCCACAAGTGATCGGGCGCTCGATCAACCTGAGCGGCGCGAGCTTCACCATTATCGGTGTGATGCCCGAAGCATTCGATTATCCGGAGCGGGAAGTGGAGCTTTGGATCGCCAGGCAATTGCAGGCGCCAACCCAGCGCGGCCCATTTGTCCTCAGAAGCGTCGCCCGCTTGAAGCCCAGCGTGACACTGCCACAGGCGCGCGCGGAGATGAACTCGATGAAGTCGAGCTTCGCTGGCGAAAAGTTCGATTTCAATGTTTTGCCGATCAACGAATTTATCGTCGGCGAGGCGAAACCGGCGATCCTGATGTTGCTCACGGCGGTGACGCTTGTGCTGTTGATTGCGGCGGCCAACGTGGCCAACCTGCTGCTTGCGCGGGCCGCATCACGCGAGAAAGAGATCGCTATTCGCGCCGCGCTCGGCGCCAGCCGCTGGCGCGTCGTTCGGCAGTTGTTGACCGAGAGCCTGCTACTCGCACTCATTGGCGGCGGGCTGGGATTGCTGATGGCGTGGCGTGGCGTTGACCTGCTATTGAAACTTGCGCCGGAAGACCTCCCACGCCTGCAACAGATCGGCATTGATGGCCGTGTGTTCGGCTGGACCGCGCTCGTCTCGCTTCTGACCGGTCTCGTTTTCGGGCTGGCCCCGGCGTTGCAAAGCGCGAGCCTGAATCTCGATGAAACGCTCAAAGAAGGCGGGCGCGGCGAGACAGAGGGCTCCAGCAAGCGGCGATGGCGCAATCTGCTGGTGGTTTCGGAATTGGCGATGGCCGTGATGCTGCTCATAGGCGCCGGGCTGCTGCTCAATAGTTTTTGGCGATTGCAGCGAGTTGATCCCGGCGTTGATCCGCGACAAACGCTGACCATGCAGATTCCGTTGCAAGGTCCCAGATACGCTCAATCGCAACAGGCCAACGCTTTCTATGATCAGCTTATCGAACGGGTGAAGACGCTGCCTGGCGTGCGCGCAGCGGCGGTCAGCAACAGCCTGCCGCCGGACGAGCAACCTTGGTCTGACGACTTCACAATTGAGGGGCGGCCGGTTGATCCGCGTGAGGCGCTCATCGCCAATGACATCCGGGTCAGTCCCGAATACTTTCAGACGATTGGCGCGCGGCTGTTGCGCGGGCGTACCTTCAGCTCCACCGATTCCGGGAACGCCCCGCAGGTGATGGTGATCAACGATACATTGGCGCGACGATATTTCTCGCGCGAAAACCCGATCGGCAAGCGCATCAACAGAGGCACTGAAAGCCAGCCGAGTGTATGGGAGATCATCGGCGTCGTCGGCGACATCAAGTACAAAGGGCTGGGAAAAGAAACACTGCCCGCTTTCTATCAACCAATTGCTCAGAACACATGGAGGGGCGTGTTTCTCGTCGTCAAGACTGACACGGCTGATCCACTCGGCCTGGCCGGCGCCGTCAGCAACGAAATCAGATCGCTGGATCGCGAGCTGCCGGTCACGCAGATCCGCACGCTGGAGCAACGCCTTTATGCATCAGTCGCGCAGCCGCGATTCCGCACAGCGATCGTCGCCCTCTTCGCCGCGCTTGCGCTGACCCTGGCGAGCATCGGCATCTATGGCGTGATCTCCTACTCGGTCACGCAGCGCACGCATGAAATGGGCATCCGCATCGCTTTAGGCGCGCGTTCGCGCGATGTGCTGAGTTTGGTGGTGAAACAGGGAATGGCTCTGACCGTGATCGGCCTGAGCGTTGGATTGAGCGCATCGTTCGCGCTGACGCGTTTGATGAAGACGCTCCTGTTCGGCGTAAGCCCGACCGACCCGCTGACGTTCATCGTGATCTCGCTGTTGCTGACCTTCGTCGCATTGCTGGCCTGTTGGATACCGGCGCGGCGAGCCACAAAAGCGGATCCCCTACTGGCATTACGGAGTCAATAGGCGCCTGATGGATTGTGAACGCCCCAGAGCTCAAGAGATGCACATCTTCTTTACCGGGCCTGAGGCTAGAAAAAGCGAGATTCCCTTCCTACTCGACGCCTCGATGCAACCGATTACGGCAGCCAATGCCTGGCTCCAAGAACTGGCGCAGGACGGCGCCACTTCCAGCCCCTGCTCATGGAAGACCTATGCCTATCACCTGTTTGATTACTTCAGCTATTTGGAAGCGCATCATCTCGACTGGCGACAGGTGGACAATGAGACTGTGCATCAGTATCGCGACGTGCAGGACCAAAATCGGAGCGTTCACACGAAAGATCATTTGAATCGGAGATCGATCAACGCCCGCGTCCGAACCGTAGGTAGATTTTATGCCTTTGCCTTCGAGCAGGGCTTCATAGAAAAGAACCCTATCAAATACAAAAAGCTTTCGTTCCGCCGCCGACCTGACACTGACTTCTTGGCCCACATCGGCTCCACGCAAGAACAGGAAGTTCCAGCCGTGACCTTTGAAAGGTTGGCGCGCCCCAAAATCAGGTGGCGGCCTCAGCATGAAATCATGCAATGGCTGAACTCAATCGAGGATTGGCGCGATAAGCTGATTGCGAAGTTGATGTACCAAACCGGCATGCGCCGCGAAGAGGTCGTCAACTTAAAGACCTGGAATTTGCCTGAGCGTAGCGGCCTTGACCTGTCGAGACCGGAAGCCTCCTTCATCATCATCGGCAAAGGACGCAAGAAAAGACTGATCTATCTCGCCACCCGCTCTCTTCTGGAAATCTATGATTACATCAAGACCGAACGCGCTCTGCTGGTCCGAGGCGCAGATGAGAAAACTGACAATATCTTTGTTGGGCGCGACGGACGGCCGCTTCAACCGGGATCTATCAATCGCATCTTTGATCGCGTTTCCAAAGGCTGTGGAATCAAGATCACCCCTCACTTGCTGAGGCATTCATTCACCGTGGCCGCGCTTAAACACTGGAAAGAGCTGGGGGTCTCTCAACCCGAAAAGCTGCTTCAATCCAGGCTCGGCCATTCGAGCGTCACCACCACGCACATCTACCTTCACTTAACCGATGACATGAAGATGGCGGAAGCGCAGGCCAATGCCAGCCTCATCGAGATGTTCCTGCAAGGGGAGATCAGTGAAACTCCCTAAAAACAAGTATGCCTCATTGCCCAAGGACTCCGTCGCATCTTTTGAAGCCGGCAGCTCCCCTTTGGTCTTGCATTTCAAACTGGCTGATGGGCGTCTTCAAAAAATCGATTTGCAGTTCTTCATGAAAGGCGCATTTCCGCGCCCGCAAATCGGAAAAGTATGCGCGGAAATATTCTGGCTGGAGATGCAACAGAGCGCCCAGGCCACCAGAATAAATATCAAACGCGCCCTCAAAAGATTTAATGACTTCCTCGATTGGCGAGCCGCTGGAGGGCCAGAGCGACAGATCAACTCCACTTCAGATTTGACCACCGCGCTGTTGGTTGAATACCAGGCTTATCTGGAAACGGTTTGCACTCTCCAGGAAAACTCGGCGAAGAATACCTATACTACGCTCACTTGCTTCTTGGGCCATCTGAGAGACCACCGGCCAGAAGAGATCTCACCCAACTTCAGACTTCCTGGATGCCGGTTCAAATATCACAGGGGTTCCGCTATTGCGGGAGGCATTATCAGTGTCGATGATTTAAAGCGAATCGCGGACGCGGCGCTGAAAGAGATTCGCCAAATCAAAGAAGATCATCGGCGGGCGATAAGCCTGTTGGAATCGGCGACATCTCAAGCAGGCCAAGTCGGATCAGGGAGAAAACCAAAGGGGTATTGGAAATCCCTGGCCAACTTTATGTATGCCCTGGTTAAAGAACAAGGCATTGCGTCGCGCATTCCGGTTCCTTATGGGCAACTGTCCGTCATTCACGGCCATCCATCTCCGATGAAGCTCATCGGATGGTATGCCCCAACATCGGTAAACTATTTTACTCCTTTCCTGATTTTGCTTTTGATTCGGACCGCCATCAATGTCTCCTCAATTTATACGCTGAAGCGCGACTGTTTGGAGGAACACCCACTTCCTCTAGGACTCACTATTCTCAAGTTCTCCAAGTCCCGCGCCGGCTCTCATTCAAACAAGGAATTAAGTTTTCCCACTCGCCAGGTGAATGGCGCAATCGATCTGATTCAATTCCTACTCATCTACACTCAACCCTGGGTCGAATTTGCCAGTGAAGCAGAGAAGGATTCGCTGTTTCTTTACAAGTCTCCGTTTATGGGAGTCAGATCGCCGATAAGTTACGCCGAGATTTGCGAAGTAGAACTCGATCGTTTTATCGCTCGACACAATCTGCCGGCGTTCAGCTTCAATCAATTACGGCCGACCATAGCGACCCTGCTTTACTTGCAGACCAGAGATATCTTTCGTGTTCAACGTTTGCTCGATCATGTGAGCGTGAGAACAACAATCGATTACATTCGAGGCCCGGTCGTTGAAGCTCAGCACAACCGGCAGATAAGCGAGGGCATCGACCAGATGATCGAATCTCTCACCGGTATTGAAGATCACCGGAGCGGCGTTACTGTCTTTGTCGATCCGGTCGCGACGGTGATTGCTGAAAAAGTCCAATCCGAGGAGTTGTCGCCGGAAGCCGGAGAGCGTCTTCTTCGCGGCGCTTGTAACACTCTGATCGGGAAATGCCAGGATCCGCTGAATTCCCCTCAACCGGGAGAAGTAAAAGGGAGAGTCTGCCGCAGTCTTCACGCTTGTCTTTTTTGCGAGAACTGCTGGATCTTCGCCGAGGACCTGCCCGCGACTATTCAGTATCGAGACCGACTTCTCTCCGAGAAAAAAGAGATGACGGACGAAGTCTGGGAGACGCTCCACGGCCCCGCCGTACGAGCGATCGATCACTCGATCCTTTCTGCCTTCCCGACGGAGATCGTCAAACAAGTGGAGTTGAGAGCCAGGCAGAACCCTGAGCTGGCGCCGGCCAACACAATGGAGGGCTCCTAAGATGCGCCGCACCATACTCGCGCCTCTGCAAGCTGTAACGCCACAATTAAGCCCCAATGAACAGTCCCCTGTCTCCGCGCTTTCGGTCTTTAGCGACGAGACCTGGGATTTCTCCACGGAAACGGCTGACACCAGCAGGCCGTTATCCAAGCAAGCCATTCGGTGGAAATTCAAACTGACGCAGGAGCGAGATTCGCTAGCCGCCGAACATGCGTCCATGCTGCTGGCCCTGAAACAGCTCGCCTATCTGATGCTATTCGGCGCCACACGAATGAAGCCGATCTCAGTTGTCGATCGGATCATGATGCTCAAGATCTTCATCCGATTTTTGGCTGAACGACAATCTCCCATTTTCCGTTTTCAGGATGTGCTCCAGTTCCACATCAAAGAGTACCTCGACTACCTCAGAACGCGTCCCGGCCGGCGCGGCGCCATCCAATCAGCGGTCTTACGCAATCACCTCACCGCCTTAAATCTATTGCATGATTATCGAGACCAGCTCAGCGACTACATCAGTTTTAGACCGACAGGAGATCGTCCGCCCAGTAAGATCGCGGGTTATCGGCACAACGAAGCCTTGGAAAATAGAACTCAGCCTATCCCCGACCAGGAACTGAAGATATTGATTGAGGCCGCCGTGAACTACCTGCAACATCGGGCGCCGATCATTTTCAACTGCCTGGAAAAGTTCAACCGTTTTGCTGAAGATTTTAAGCTCGGCTTCCCGGATCGGCAGTTGAGAAGTCACATCTGCGAAAGAGATTTTTTCGCCGGGCGGGAGGATTTGCGTTCCATTGTCGATTTGAACAACGAACTCATCCGCCTCCGTAGCGCTTGCTTCATCATTATCGCCTTCTCCACCGGCATGCGCATCTCGGAGATTCTGGCGATGAAGCGCGGATGCCTACGCCAAGAGAGCACATCCAATCATGGGACTTTCTATTGGATCGACTCAAAGCTCTTCAAGACCCAACTGACAGACGGGGGATCATCTCGGTCTTGGATGTGCGGTCCTCTGGCGGCGCAAGCCGTTGAGACCTTGGAGAGGTGTGGGCATCTGATAAGGGCCTATCCGCGCGTCTCCTACCTCTTTGTCGGATTCAATATCATCAATGACCCGCTCTCAACATGCCTAAAGGATAAAGCCATGGGTCAACATACAATCACCAGCAAATCGAGAAGATTTTGCAAAGACCACGGGTTGACAACCTATCTCCATACGCATCGTTTGCGCCGCAGCTTTGCACGCAACATCATCCGATTTTCCTCGACCTCGATCCTGGCGCTCAAGGACCATTTCAAACACTGGTCTCTTTACATGACTGATTGGTATGTGGGATTGGATCCGGAACTCATCGAGGACTTGGAGGCGGAGAGACTTCGGCTCTCAATCGAGGCGGCGGAAAAGATCTGCACCGAGAAAGTCGGCGGGGCGGGTGGTCGGAGATGGACGCAAGAGTTGGATCAACGCATTCGCGAGGGCAGGCTGCCACGCGACTTCCGGGGAAAGGCCGGAACGGAATTCCGTAAGAAGATGATCCAGGGGCTGCATGATAGCGGGATGATCGTCATTCCATGCGGTAGCTTCACTTACTGTGTCTTTGAAAAAGAGCGAGCCCTGTGTACGAAAGGAGAGAGGCCGATTGTGAACCGCTGCCATCCGGTGGAGTGCGCCAATAGTTTCATTTTGATCGAGCACGTTCCTTTCTATAAGAGAAAGTTGGCGAGCCTGGAAGCGACGTATGCCAACCTTTCTGAAGACGCCAGGCGCAGCCCGGCCGGTCTACTGTATGCGGAAGAAATCAGGAAAATTCATCAGGCGCTAGAACCGTTCATCAATCTATGAGCACACAACCAAAAACCGCTCATCAATTCGAAGCGCTGCTCCAGCAACGAGCCGAGTCATCAGAACGAACACGCCTGAAATTGCACCAAGCGCTTGACCGGTTTGAGCATGACCAATTGCTAATTCTTCCCCACGGCTCAAAGTTGACCATCAGAAATCTGGCGCTGGAGGCTAATGTGAGCAAGGACACTCCTTTGTCGCGTTACCGTAAAGATCAACCGAACGGCGGAGATTATCGATTTCCCGATATCGTGGCTCGCTTTAATAAGCTGAAGGCTCGAAAGACTACCCGCCCATCAAGCAACGATCTGAAAGAGGCGAAGATTCAAGAATTGCGACAGATCATAGAATCGTTACAAGAAAAGAATCTGTTGCTGGCGCGGGCCAATAATCAACTCGATATCAGAGCCGTCGAGTTGGAGCGCCGTTGTCGAGAACTGGAAGAACAGAATGCCAGATTAAGGCAGGAATGTCTGAAAGTCGTACCGCTCGTCAGATCATAGACATACAAATTTTCAGTATGGAAAGCAGATATCAGCCTGAAACGTTGGGCTTGCATCGTGTACATACAAATCAAAAGAAATATAATTGAAACAGTTCGCTCAGAATTTCATTGACGTCGCTTGTGAAAGCGCGCTTGATGCCCTGTCACACACGAGCCCAGTCATATTTTTCGTAGTATTACCCAGCCGCAAAACACTTAATGCAGTAAATGAATCAAAGGAGCAAACGTCATGGGAGCAGTTAAGGAGAAATACGAAGGTAAGTTCACCGGAACTTCAAATGATCTCGATTTTAAAGAAGCGCTTAAAAAGGCTATCAAGGATGCGCAAGCCGCCTCAGGCGTAGAGCTTGTTAAATGGAGGCTTGATAACGTCACTGGCGAGAGTGGGGGGGTCACTGGAGAAGACATACTTAATGTCACGATCCAAACCCTGGATCTCGAGACCAGTAGTAGCTGAGACAAGGAGGACCGTCTTCCACGGTAAGCGATACAAGGCAAGCTCATTGCTTCACACTCAAATCACCTTTGAACCCGATCCGCCGGGCGATGCCGAGGCGCCTCCGATTTGAAATCGCCCAGGCTCGCCCACCGCAATCGTTCGTTCAGGTCGACTTCGGTCACAACCACAGTCCCCCACTTTTCGGCGTGAACGAGCTTATTGCCCGCGTGATCATAAACGGCGGTGAACATCCACTCGCGCGAGACGTCCTCGTAAGTGCTGCTAACGAGGTAGACGTGATTATCGCAAGCGCGCGCCGAGGCCAGCAGCGGGTTGCACCCCCATACCGGCCACGCGATCACTTCGGCCCCGTTGTCGCTCAAGCGCCGCGCCACTTCTGGGAAGAAGCCGTCGTAACAGATCATCATACCTACCCTGCCGAATCTCGTGTCGAAGACCGGATATTCGGCGCCCGGCGTGAGACCGGCTTCGATTTCGCCTCGCGGCAATGCGACTTTGCGGTATTTGCCTGCAATCTTTCCATCCGGCCCCAGCATGACCGCGACGTTGTAGATCAAATGCCGGTCGCGTTCGACCAGCCCCGCGACGATGTAGAGGTTGTGCTTTTTCGCCAGTTCGCCGAAATAATCAGTCGAGGGGCCTGGCATTGATTCGGCCACCTCGTCGAAGCTCTTGCCCAGCCCGTAAAAAGTCAAGGTTTCGGGCAGCACGACCAGGTCGGCGCTGCGCCGCGCCGCGTCGGCGATTAGAGGCTCAAACATCCGGCAATTGTCCATAGGCGTTTTCCCGCCTTGCGGGCGAAAATGAACGGCGGCCAATCGGACTTTGCGTTCGGACGGCGGCGCGGTCTCGGCCAATGAAACGTCGCTCCATTCGACACGCCCGCGCGGCGCCCAACGAAGATGCAACTCGACGACGGCGCGCGCGGCCTTCGACGGCGCGAGATAAGTGTCCGACACTTCCGTCCATCCGTCGGCGCCAGTCGTTTTGTCCGTCGGATATTCAGGCTCGGCCTGATAGAACGCGCCTTTCATATAGCCGGTCTGGACAGGTTTGTCCCATTTGACAGGTTTGCCGTCAGCGTCCTGCCACAGGATTCGCGCGACAACACTCCGGCTCGGCGCCGCGACGTTTTCAACTCTGCGCAGCGCGAAGAAGCGATAATGCCTGCCTCCGGCGATCGAAAAGGTTTTCACCCAATAACCGTCGAGTCCTTCGCGATCATCGGCGATGATGAGGAGAGCGCCCTTGCCGCCCTTCCCGCCGTTCGGCCTGTAATCGAATTGCGGACGAATCTCGTCACGAGGCGCGGCCGTACGCCAGCCCTCCGGGGCGGAGTTTCCGCCGTCGGCCACCGCGACGATATTGAATGTCGCGATAAATCCAGCCGCGAAGAGAAATCTATTGAGCTTGCGCATATCGTCTCCTCCGAAAGGGTACCGTAGGTTGTCCAACCTGCGGAGGCTTTCGTTACCCGAAAATTGATAAGGACTGAGAGCCATTCATCAATGCGCACACTGACTTCGAATGTTTGGATAATGAAGCCATCCGCAGGTTGGACAACCTACGGTACATTGCGCGCCGCAATGTTACACGCGCATCCACCGGTCTAGATTTTCGCGCACGAACTCATCGTCGTTCAGTTGCGGATAGCAGTTATAGACGCGATCAATCTCTTCCATCTGCCCGGGCGAAAGGTCTTCGCGCGGATCGAGACACCAGCGGCCCGCCAGTAATCCCTGTCGCCGCAAAACCTCGTGCAAACCGGCGATGCAACCGGCGAAATCGCGCTGCGCGTCGAACAGCGCGGCGTTCGCATCGGTGATTTCGGCCGACCGCGCCAGCGCGTCGAGGGCATTGGCGCCGGCGCGCGACGCCTTGATTTCGGCGAGTAATTCAACCGCGCGTTTTGTCCACACGGCCCAATGCCCCAACAAGCCTCCGGCGAAATGAATTGAAACATGGCCGCCGCCCCCGGCGCCGATCCGAAACTCGGTCAGCAGATCCGCCACGATATTGTCGTCGTTGCCGGTGTAAAGCGCGACTTCATGATGTCTGCCGCTGTCAGCCAGCGCGCGCGCCACATCCAATGTCCGGTAACGGTTGAACGGCGCAACCTTCACCGTCGCGACGTTTTCGATCTCGAAGAACTCGCGCCAGAAGCGGTAATCCAATGGTCGCCCGCCGACCGCCGGTTGCAGGTAGAAACCGCAGAGCGGAATTATCTCGGCCACGCGGCGGCAATGCCCGATCAATTCAGCGACCGTAGCTTCGCGCAGGGCGGAGAGACTAAGCAATCCGATGTCGTAGCCGGCTTCTTCGGCAAACGCCGCTTCCCGCGCCGCCTGCGCAGTCGCGCCGCAAACGCCCGCGATTTTGACGATCCGCTTTCCGTTTTGTTGTTCCCATTCGCGCACGGTTTCCAACGCCAGTCGCAACACCGGCTCGAACAAACCGACGCGCGGATCGCGAATCGCAAACTGCGTGGTATGAACGCCTACGGCCACGCCGCCGGCGCCGGCGTCGCAGTAATAGCGCGTCAAGGCGCGTTGCCGCCGCTCATCCAATTTGCGGTCGGCGTCGAGCGCCAGCGGATGCGCGGGAATCACCAACCCGTCAAACAACCTCGCCCGTAACGTCGCGTCAATCGGCATCAATATCTCCCGTCTACAGCCTCGAACTTCGTCGGCTTGTTCAGACTCGCGCCGCCGACCTCAACCCAGCGCGCGGCCATCTCCATCAATTCGTGGAGCGTGACCTCCGGATAACCGAGCAGCGCGTGACAAAGCCCGGCGTTGTTGAGCAGCGCGGCGGCGGCTTCCGAGCCTTGAAAAACGGCCTCGCGTTTGAAGCGTTCGGCGAAGAATTCAGCCGCGCGGCGCGTGGCGATCGTCTCCGGCCCGGTCACGTTCAGGACGCGCGGCGGCGCGGCGCACAGTTCCAACGAACGCAACGCATACGAATTCGCATCGCCCTGCCAGATGACATTGAACGCTGGAACCGTCAGATCAACCGGCTGCCCGGCATGAACCTTCCGCGCGATGTCCAACAACACGCCGTATCGCAGATCAACCGAGTAATTCAACCGGAAGATCAAACAGCTGGCGCCGCGCGTGTGCGAGAAGTATTCAAAAATGCGCTCGCGTCCGAGGCATGAATTGGCGTATTCGCCGCGCGGCTGCGGCGCGTCGGTTTCGACCGAGCCGCCCGCCGCCGTGTTGACGAAGGGATACACATTGCCGGTCGAGAAAACTACGACGCGCGAGGAACAATAACGATCAGCCACCAGGCCGGGCGCGTAGCTGTTGATCGCCCAGGTGAGATCGGCGCGCTCGGTCGAACCGAATTTTCTTCCGGCGAGAAAGAAGACGTTTTCGCAATCAGGCAAATCGGCGATTTGCCCGCGGTCGAGCAGATCGCACGAGATTGTCTCGACGCCCGCGCTTTCAAGCCCGGCGCGTGATTGCGGCGCGGAGAAGCGCGAGACGGCGATCACTCGGCGCTCGACGCCCACCGCATCAGTCGCGCGCTTGATACGCGCGGCGAGCGACGGCCCCATCTTGCCGCCCGCGCCGAGAATGACGATGTCGCCAGCCAAACGGCTCATGAACTCGATATCCGCCGCATTCGGCGCGGACAGCGCGTCTTCCAGTTGCGCTTCGGTTTCGATGATTGGCATTTCTTTTTAACCGAGTTCCGGCCCCAGAATACCGAACTGTTTCGGCGGCAGACCGGGGTAAGGGTTATCGCGATAAAACATCCGAATGAATGGCCGCTGCTCGCGGAAGCCGACGGATTCGAGCCACGAGCGCCAGCCGTTTTCGCAATGCGAAGCGTCAAGGATAAAGCGCTTGCCATCCTGGCGATTCAAACAGGCCGAAACCAGGCGCCGCGCGGTCTGTTGATCGTGCGCAATGACCGGCCCCAGATGCTCGAAATTGAAACCGCGCCGCCCGAAAGTGTAACCGACGATCTGTCCGCGCTCTTCAATGACCCAGGCGTATTCCGGCGCGCCGTCGAACATCCATTCCAACGTCAAGCTGCGGTCGGCGCCAAAGACCTGACGGTCAAAAATTGCGACGGCTGGCAAATCATCTTTTGTCATCGGACGCGCGGGATTGCGCTGGAGCGTCAGGCCCTCACTCGAAACCACCGCCTCCATCCGGCTCAAGCGATATTCGTCGACGAAGTCCAGCTTTTGATAAACGGCGTGTCCGGCGGGCGTGGCGTCAAGGCGGATCGAAGGCATGTCTTTCAATACGTCCAGCGCCTCAACCATCAGCCGCCCGCCGATTCCCTGCCCCCGCTCCGCCGGATCAACTAACACCATCCCGATCCAGGCGAAACGATCTTCATAACGCGCCGTCGCCACCGTGCCGACGACGCGCTCATCCATGACGGCGACACGGCAACCTTTCGGGCTGAGTCGAAGAAACAGTTCCCACTCGCGCTCGGTCTGATTCCATCGCGCGGCGCGGGACAGCGCCAATCCCGCCGCGATGTCGGCGGGCGTCATGTCGCGGAAGCGAACCCGCGCAACTCTGCTTTGCTGTGGCGATTCGATCATGTGACGCTCTCTGCTATCAGATCGGGTGGACAACGCCTTCCTGCGTCGCACGGTTGTTGCGGACGAGCGCGAGCGCGGCCACCACCGCCAGCAGCGGGATCAAACTGGCTGCGATCAGAATCGGCTCGAACGAATAACGGTC
>DATCXQ010000717.1:0-9839 GCA_036565725.1 Blastocatellia bacterium | reverse complement strand
GGCGACGGGGCGACGGGGCGACGGGGCGAACGTAAATCCCCCCGTCGCCCCGTCGCCTCGTCGCCCCGTCTCTCGGTCTCTCCGTCTTCATATTTAGAGTTCCTTGATCGCGTCCTGGCGGTCGAGGCGCCCGCGAATTTCTTCGGCCAACACGAACCGTTTGATCTTCATCGAGGCCGTGCGCGGGAAGTCGGCGTCCCAGAGCGTATAACCGCTGACGCGTTTGAAATTGAGGAGGGTGTTGTTGCGCCTCGACAGGTCTCTGATCAACTCTTCGGTCAACTCCTGGCCTTCGTTGAGTCGGAGAACGATGACCAGCTTTTCGCCGAGCATGGATCGCTCCGGCCAGATGTAATTGGCGGCGAAGACGCAGAACTCCTTCACGGGCAGGTCGTCAAACGCCCTCTCGATGTCTTCCGGATAGACGTTCTTGCCCTCCTCGGTGACGATCATATTTTTGACCCGGCCGAAGAGCTGCAGATGGCCCATCGAATCAAATCGACCCAGATCGCCGGTCATCAACCAACCGTCGACGATCGTCTCTGCGGTCAGTTCGGGGTCGTCCAGGTAATGTGACATAACGGCCTTGCTGCGCGTCGCCACCTGACCGATCCCGTCGGCGTCCGGGTTGACGATCCTCACCTCCATGCCTGGCAGCGACTTGCCGACAGTGTCTGCGCGAAACGGTTTGAAGTCGTTGAGCGTGATCGCCGTGCCCGCCTCGGTCAGCCCATAACCGATGGAGACCTGAATTCCGAGGTCGTAGAAAAACTGGATTATTTGCGGATCGCAGAACGCGCCGCCGGCGAAGATAGCGCGCAACTCGCCGCCGAAAGCGTCGTGAACCTGCTTGAGCAGCTTGCGGCTCAACTCCAGCCTCGGCTCTTTCCTGGTCAGCGCGCGATTGACCTCGACCAGGCGGTCGAACACGAAGCGCTTGAGCGGCGGCAATTCGTCGAATCGCTTCCGCAAGCCCGCTTGCAGATTTTTCAGAATCAGGGGGGCCAGCGCGACGTAGGTGATCTTGTAGCGCGTGAACGCCTCACGAACGAATTCCGGGCGCAGCGTCCGCAAGTGTACGACGGTCGCGCCGCACACGAACGGGCCGATGAACCCGACCATGAAATCGATTGCGTGGTTCGTGGGCAGGATGCTCAGGTAGCGCACGCCCGGCCAGAACGGGTAGAGCGCCGTGAGCGAGACGCATTGTTCCAGGTAATTTTCGTGCGTCAGCACGCAGCCTTTCGGACGGCCCCCGGTGCCCGACGAATAGATGACGCAGGCCCAGTCGGTTCGTTTGCGCGGGACGAAGACCGGTTCGCCTTCGACTTCCGGATCTTCCCATCGTATCGCGCCGCGCATGTCGGCGTTCTTCGGCGCTCCGGTGACGATCACAGTCGGGGTTTTGAAATTCTCAAAGCCTTCCGACTGCGTAATCGCGCGCCACAAATGGTATTCGGTGACGAGTATTTCGGCCTTCGAGTGCGCGAGCAGGGCCAGTTGCTCCGGCGCGCTCAATTTGTAATCGAGCGGAACGAGAACGCCTCCCGAGTAAAAAACCGCATAAGCCGCGATCGGCCAACACGACTGGTTTGTCATGATGATCGCCGCTCGCGAGCCGGCTTTGAATCCGCGATCCTGCAGGAACTTCGCCATCGGCGTCGCGGCCTCTTTGAATTCGCGGTAAGTGAGCCGATGGTTTTCGCGCTCGCGGTCGGCTTCGATAAGACAGGTTTCGCCGGCGAATTTATCGACCGCCTCGCTCAGGGCGGAGCCGAGCGATTGATGCCTGGACAGGTCAATCATTTCAAAGTCGAGTTTGAATCCTTTCTGCGAGAGTGCGGAAGTCACTTACGCCCTGTACTTCGTAATCGGGCAGTTCGATGCTGAAATGGTTTTCGAGCCGCGTCAAGAGCTCCAACGCCTGCAAAGAATCAATGCCCAGTTTCTTAAAGAAATCGTCGTCGGGAGAGAGTTGCTCGCGCGAAACCTTAAAATGGGTCGCCGCGAGGTCAAGAATTTCATTAATGGTTTGATCCGGGGTTCGCATAAAATTTACTCCGAAATAAAGGTTTTCTCCAGCAGGCCACAGAATCTCTCAATAAGTCCACCGCGCCAGCACACAACCTGAAGTGAACCCCGCGCCCACGGCCGCGAACAGGACCAGGTCGCCTTTCTTCAACTTGCCGTCGTCAATCGCATCGCCGATGGCCAGCGGGATGGTCGCCCCGGTCGTATTGCCGTACTTGTGGATGTTCTTGATGACCTTGCTTTGGTCGAGGCCGATCTTGTTGGCGGTGGCGTCAATGATCCGCAGGTTGGCCTGGTGGGCGATGAACGCGCCGATGTCGGCCCCGATCAGGTTGTTCCTCTCCAGCATCGACCGGCTCAGCTCTTCCATCTTGCGCACGGCGTATTTGAATACCGCCTGGCCGTTCTGATGGACGTAATGCATCTGCCTATCGACGGTCTCGCGTGAGGACGGATTGAGACTGCCGCCGCCGGGCATGTACAAATGTTCTCCGCCTGACCCGTCAATCTCGTGACGGTAATCCAGGATGCCGTAACCCTCTTCGCCCTCGGCGCAAGGCTCAAGCAGAACCGCGCCCGCGCCGTCGCCGAAGAGGATGAGCGTCGTGCGGTCTTCGGGATTCAGAATACTGGTCATCACATCAGCGCCGACGATCAGGACCTTGTTATGCTGGCCGCTCTCGATGAACTGCGCGCCGGTGGTCAGCGCGTAGAGGAAAGATGAGCAAGCGGCTGAAACGTCGAAGCCCCAGGCGCGAGTCGCGCGAATCTTGTTTTGAATCAGGCAGGCGGTGGAGGGGAAGAACATGTCGGGCGTGACAGTCGCGACGATTATCAGCTCGATCTCATCGGCCTCGATGCCGCGACGCTTCAACAGGTCGTCTACAGCCTTTATGCCCAGCTCGGACGTCGACGTCCCTTTTTCGACCCAGTGGCGCTCGTGAATGCCGGTGCGTTCGACGATCCACTCATGGTTGGTGTCTATCATCTTCGACAGGTCGTAATTGGTAACGACGCGCGGCGGGACGTAGCGGCCCAACGCTGTGATCTTCGCTCTTCGCCTGTTAGCCATGTCTAAACTCCTTTGAAGGTGCGGTCTGTCTACTTTCGACCAGAAACCGGATTATGGCAAGTAAGGAAGCGCATCGGAGCTTTCGACGAACTTGCGCAGCCCGGCTTCGACGGCGGGTCTGGTGAACAATTCGCAGAAAATTTCAATCTCCTGCCGCAATTCGGCGTATGGAACCGGTTTTAAAAAACGCTTCGCCGCCGCGCTCGTCGCGCGGTCGAATTTTTTGACCTGCGCCGCCGTGAGCCGCGCGACCTTGAGCGCGGCGCCTTCGGCCACGACCTGGCTGATCAATCCGACGTTCTGAGCCTTCGTCGCGTTGACGCTGCGCCCCGTCAACAGCAGGTCGCGCACGACGGCGTTGCCCAGATCGCGCTTCAGGCGCGGAACGCCTCCGAAGCCCGGGATCAAACCAAGACGCAATTCGGGAAAACAGAAACGCGCAGTCTTGTCAGCGATAATCAGATCGCAGAGCAGCGCAAGCTCGAACCCGCCGCCGAAAGTGACGCCATGAACCGCCGCGATGGTGGTGAGCGGCGATGCGTCAATCACGTTCGCCACACGATGAATTCGGTTGAGGAAATCGCGGACCAGCGGCGCGGCCTTGTCGTACCCCATATCTTTCGCGCCAAAGTAGAGCTCGCGCAGATCGGCGCCGGCGCAGAAGCCGGCTTTCATTGAACTGTAAATTATCAGCGCATGCGCTTCGTCCTTCAGCGTCTCGTGAGCTTCAACGAATTTCTCAAGCTCTTCGTGGGTTTTTGTACCGATCTCATTGCAGGGCTCTCGATGCAGAGCAAGTTCGATGCAGCCGTCACTCAGTTCCCACGATAGAGTTTCGCCTTGAAAACTTTTCATGCCTTCTCAGTTGTTTTTTGATAGAGCGCGTTGACTTCGCGCTCGAAATGGGCCGCGATCGCATCGCGCCGCAATTTGCCGTTAGCCGTCAACAATCCGCCCTCGATCGTCATCGGCTCCTTATCAATGTGGAAAGCGCGGATGCGTTTGTAATGCGGCAGTTGGGCGTTGACCGTCTCCAGGGCCTTCTCGACATGTTGATGACCGACGTCGCCGGTGATGAGCGCAGTCAGGAAACCTCGCCCGTTGCCCATCACCACGCATTGCTGCGCCCCGGCAAGGTTGAACAAGACCTTTTCTTCGATCGGTTCGGGCGCGATGTTGTGGCCCGAATTGAGAATAATCAGGTTCTTGATGCGACCGACGATGGCCCAATTGCCATTCTCGTCGACTTCGCCCTGGTCGCCGGTGCGAAACCAACCGTCGTCGAAAGCCTTCGCCGTCGCTTCTGGCTTGTTCCAATAACCCGCGAAGACATTCGGCCCATGAACCAGAATTTCATCGCCTTCGCCGAGCCGCATCTCGACGCCGGGGATCGCGGGGCCTACGCGGCCCGGCGTGAAATAGCGAGGGTCGTCCATCGTGCAAATCGCCGTCGTCTCGGTCAATCCGTAAACTTGCAGCACTCGGACGCCGAGCATCGAGAAAAACATCTGTGTCTCTTTCGCCAGCGGCGCCGAGCCGCAGATCAGCGCCTTCAAATCAGGCCCGATCTTCTGCTTGATCGAAGAGAAGATCAGCGCGTTGGCGATCGCGAACCAGAGGCCCGCCGGGCCTTTGCCTTCGTATTGTCGCAGCCAGCCTTCCTTGCCTTTGCGATATATGGTCTGAATCAACCCGGGCTTCTGCGCGATCTGACTTTCGACGCCGCCGCGAATCCGTTCCAGAAGCGTCGGAACGTTCAGGAAGTATTGCGGCGAGGCCATTTTCAACTCGTCGGCCAGCTTGGTCAGATCGGTCGAGAGCGTGAGCAGGCTGTTGCGCGACAGGCAACTCAGCAGCAGAATCCACGAACCGGCGAAGCAGCAGGGAAGATAATGGAAGACCTGATCCGGCGCCGTCTCCGTCGCGCCCTCCATCAATTGATCCAACCGCATCCCCGTGCGGTCGAGCATAAACGTCACTCCGCCGGCGGTTAGCATCACGCCCTTCGGCTCGCCCGACGTGCCCGAAGTGTAGATGATCGTGACGACATCCGAATCATCGAGCTTAATCGGCTCGTCGGCGATCTCGTTTGAAGCCTCTGTGGCGAAGACCTCGTCGAAGAGTTTCAGCGGCGGGGCGTCGGGCCAGTTCTTCGCGAGGCCGTCTCGCAAAGCCTCGTCGCCGCAGCAGACCATCGCCGCGCCGCAATCTTTGAGCATATTGACAAGCTCGTTCGGCGCCTGGCGCGAGTAGAGCGGGACAACGATGACGCCTTCAGCCGTCAGCGCCAAATCCAGGGCCGTCCAGCGAATGCTGTTCGGCGCGAGCAATCCGACGCGGTCGCCTTTATTCAGCCCCGACCGGCGAATGAATGTTCGCGCGGCGCGGATTTGCGCGAGCAGATCGGCGCAAGTGGCGGCGCCGAATTTCCCCTCGCGCGCTTCGCGCAGGACAGGGCGATTTGGTTCCTGGTTTAGACGATGAAGGATGTTCTCGATGAAGTTCATTATGAAACCAAATTTTGCCACAGAGCCACCGCAGACACAGAGACAAGGAGACAAGGAGAGGGGGAGACAAGGAGACAAGGAAGCGGGAATACGAGAAGCAAGAACCACCTTGTCTCCTTGTCTCCCCCTCTCCTTGTCTCCTTGTCTTTCCCTCTCTGTGTCTCTGTGTCTCTGTGGCTAACCATAGTTTTCAAGGAGCTTTCGCAGATTCGGGCTCAGCGGCGGCAGATAATCTTCCCAATTCTGCAACCCTTTGCGGATCGGGAATTCGGGGTAGCGACGCTGCAAGTGTTCTTCGAAGTAGACGCCCATTTTCGCCATGACTCTCAAATTCTTCGCCACCGTTTTGCCGACGCCGTCGCGGATGGCTTCGCTCTCTTTGAGCAGCTTGCCCATAATAACGACCAGTTTCTCTTCCAATTCGGGGTCGTCTACAGTCAGCAACAAGTCCCGGTGGCCGCGCTCATGCATCAGGTTGTGGATGCGCTCGTCCATCGTCACGCCTGCCGACGCGACCATCGCGGGCATGCATGTCACGATGCCGTGAAAGCGCGACGAGACCATCAGGTGGCAGCGTCGCAGCAGGCTGACCAGTTGATACATGTCGTAATCGGCAGACGAGAAGATCGGGACGCCGCCGCCTAACTTGTCGGCCACTCTCTTGCAAGCCCTCGTGTCGAGCATCTCCATCGCCACCAGGATGACGAAGATGCGGTTGTCGCGGCGGAATCGCTCGACGGCCTTGGCCATCGCCGTCAGGTAAAAGTCGTACTTGCGCTCGACCTCCGGCCCGGCGTTGTGGAAGTAGAACTTGCGATAATGGCTCTCCTGATAGGCGCCAGTCAGCAACTTGGCCCCGTATTTTGCCACCGACGCCTTCACCGGCCACCAGAAGGGATTGATCGGGCAGACGACCAGCGCAGGCGTAGATCCGTCCCAGCCGTGTTTACGCAACAGATCATCGCCGTAGTCATCACCATAGGGCTGGGGCGGCTCGAACGTCCAGGCGGTGTCTGTGCCGAGTTCGGTCGAAACGCCGAGCTTGCCGAGCACAGTTTGTGATTCGGGGTTGCGAGTGATGACGAACGAATCTTTGCAGTAGCGCGCGACCATCTTGGCGATCATCGGGTCCATGTAACCCGCCTCGGCGCCGTAACTGACCGACAATTTATTCTGCGCCGCGGCGATGCCCAGAGAGCCAATCATCATCGTCGTCAACGCGTTGGCGAATTTGCTCTTGAACTGCGAGCCTTCGCAGGCGACCACGCCGTCGAATTTAGGCACTTCGCGCCACAGCATCGGCGGGAAGAGGTCGGGCAGATAGACCTGCCTGACGCTTTTGAAATAGCCGTCGGTCAGTTGGAAGTTCTGCGTCAACACGCTCAGCTCGCATTTGTCCGGGCCGAGGATGTGATTGACCTGGCGCAGCATCTCCTCCACGCGCACGTCTGCGCCTGTGTTGCGCGTGCCGTTGTAACCGGTGAAGAAGAGTTTCAACTTATCGCCCGGCTGCCATCGGCGGCCCGCGCCCAACATCCATTTGAATTTCGACAGCTCGATCAAGCCTGAAACCCAGGCCTCAAGAGCTAAATCCATGCTCATCCTGCGTTCCTCAGAAAATGTAAAGCGGCTTTAGGAGTGAAAGATCAACTCTGTTTGATTGATCTCGATGAAATCGAACACACCGAAACCCTCGCTGATCTTTTCAATATTCGCCAGGAGCAAGGCTATCAACTCAGCATTGCGGATGTTTCCGGTCGAGACGAGCAAGAGCTTCCACGGCTCTTGTCGCAACAGAAACGAGTCAACGAAGTCGGCGTCCTTTGTCACGACAACCCGTTGTTCGCTGAGGGATATTTGGTTGATAATCGTATCCGTTGTGCGATTGCCGAGCGGCAAATCCAGCGTGTGTATCGCGTCATGCCCCCCGCGTTGCAGCAGCGCCGTCAGTCGGCGGGGGAGTTGCGCGTCAACCAGAAACTTCATACCAAAGCAGATTCGATGCGTTTGATCCGGCTAAGCCGTGTAGCAAAGGCCAGCGCCGCAAGAATATCCTCCCTTTCGAGGTCTTCATAGTCAGCCAGAATTTCCTCGATGGTCATTCCTGAACTGAGCAGTTCCAGGATGGTCTCCACCGAGTAACGCAGCCCGCGAATGGTCGGCTTGCCATGACAAATCTCGGGATCAATAGTGATGCGTTCCGTTAAATCCATCGTGTGTCTCCTATGCAGGGCTCATAGCCTTGATAGCTGACAATATCATAGTCAGGGTCCTTCTCTAATTATCTCATCAAGCATCTTTACATAATTATAGCACTCGTCCTCCTGGTACTTTTGCTGGTATTCCTCTAAAAACCTTCGGAACAAACTCAGGCTAAACTTGTCGCTCCATAGGTATATTGGCAAATTGTGGAAAGCGTCCACGATGTCTGCAGCCTGTTCCGCTTTACCTTCCCGGCAAAGCATTCTTATTTCTAGCAGCGCATTGAAGAGTATCTTACATAGTTCCTTCCGTTCTTGCTCTGTCAGCAATCTCGCGTCCCTTGCTTCCTTGTCTTCCATTCAGTAATCCTCTGATGCCATCGCCGCCTAACTTCGGGTTATCTCGATGCCGGAACCGCCGCAGGCAGGATATTCTGTGGCGCGCCACTCGGCCAATCCGTGTATGGATAGGCGAAATTTCTCGCCTTGCTGAATCTCAACAACGGATAACTATACCGTGAAAATGGCGCAGGCTTCTTGCCCGTCTCGCTCGAGATGCGCGTGTTGTCGAAGACCGTGTTCCAGACCAGATAAGGAATGAACACCTTCAGCAGCGTCGCGCCGTAGCCGAGCGCGTTGCCGCGCAAATTATCCGCCAGCCAGTTATTGATCCGCGTAAACGGCTTTTCGAGCGCGGGCAGATAGACGGGGCCGCGATTGCCCTGCGCTTCGGCCAGCGCGTCGGTCAACTCTTTGAAAGTCTGCGAATCGACTCCGGACGAGAGGTGGTAGATGTCGTGGTTCGGTTTCTCTTTCTGGTGGATCGCGACGATGGATTCGGCGACGAAGTCCACGTTGACAATGTCCACTTTGTCCGTGGGGCGAAAGGGAAGCGCGGGCAATCCCGCGAGGAACACGAACGCGCGCACCATGTCGAACTGCGTCGTTTCGGCGTAACGCGAATCGCCCAGGATAATGCTCGGACGAAAGACCGTGTGCGGGACGTCGGGCAGCAGTTCCGAGATCATGTGCTCGCAGAACTTCTTGGTGCGCGCGTAAGGGTCGTAATCGGAACGGTTCCAATCGAGCGCCTCGTCTTCCTTGACTACCTCGTTAAGGCGATGGCCGGCGATGGCCACGGTCGAGACGTCGCTGAATCTTCTCAGCCCATGCAGATCGCGCGCGGCCTGCGCGGCTTTGATAACTTCGAGCGTGCCGCGCAGATTGACGTTCAGGCAGACCTTTTCGCTCTTGCGGTTGAGCGATGCGGCGCAGTGTATGACCGAATCGGTAGTCTCGACCAGACGGCGGTAATTCGCTTCGGATAAGCCAAACTTCGCCTCGGTCAGATCGCCGCAGTAGACGTTGACGCGCGATTGTAGATGTTCGTAGAAGCGCGGGAAATCCAGGTGGAGTTGCATTGATTTCCACAAACGCTCGGCGGCTTCCTGCTCGGTACGGGCGCGCACGAGCAGGTTGAGCTTGTCTTTGTAATTTTCGAGGAGGAGCGCAGTGACGTGCGCTCCCACGTAGCCGGTCGAGCCGGTCAGGAAGATTGCCATAAAGTGATGATGCAAGAATTCAGGGCCGCGTTCAACTTGCCGCGACGCTCTCTTCGGGCGTCTGCATTTGAACCGCTCGCTTTGTCTTGTTTTCGACCGGGCGGCCTTCGATGATCGGGTAAGACCATTTGCGCAGGGCCGGGATGTGAACGTTGATCCAGTAGTCCCACCAGTCGATATAGTTCGCGTCGTAGCCGAAGGCGGCGCGCTCGTCTTCCGGCAGCGCGGCTGAAAGCAGTTCGACGTTCCGCGCCTCGAAGACGTATTCGTTGTGCAGGATGAACGGCTCGTAAAGTTCGATGATCTTTTCGACGCGGTCCAGGTCGCGCTCTCTGCGGACGAGCGGCGAGCGCATCATCGGCAGTGGCGAGAGGATGCGCTGCAGCGCCTGGACTATCTGCTTCTGCGCCGGCGCCGAGAGTTTCTGGTAGCGCTCCTTCGAGACGGGTATCGTGTCGAAGTAGGC
>DATCXQ010000700.1:0-13322 GCA_036565725.1 Blastocatellia bacterium | reverse complement strand
GCCAAGCGGCCTCAGAGGTATCTCAGACGAGTTGTGTTGATTTCCCAAAATGCGCATCCTCCAATTCAAAGTCTTTTTTTGATCACCAATGACTTATCGATCACTTTATCGGGGATCTTCAAATTCGATTCCCCTGCCGCGCAGCGGCTTTTGAGTTTAGCCCGGCGTTTATGATGTTTGAGAATTAAATACAACCATGGATGTAGGGGCGGGTTTTCCCTGCCACTATCGCTCGGGTCACGAACCAAGGCGGGGAAAACCCGCCCCTACCTTGGATTGCGTGGTTGCGTTTAATTTTCAAAGGCCATAAACGCCGGGAGCAGCGATATCTCGATCCTCTCAACCGTCGCTCCGCGACTGGAGGAACCATCGCGCGCCTTCCGGCGTTGAAACGCCGGGCTAGGTTCAAATGCCGCTCCGCGGCATGAAGATCATCATTTCAAAAACTCATAAGTTGCGAGCGGCTTGATCTATTGGCATATCAAATCCGCTCAACTTCCACTAGTACATCATAGAAAGTCGCCCCAGCTCCCAAATCCGTCAATCCTTGCGAAGTCACGTCATTCGCGTTGCAACCGTCGCTCGTCAGTTTCTTCCACCACACCGACAAGGCGACGACAACTCCTGGGCGCGCCTTTTCGCTGACGCGGGCTTTGAGTTTGAATTCGCCGCGGTCGTTGAAGACGCGCACGCGGTCGCCGTCCTTGATGTCTCGCGCGGCGGCGTCCGACGGGTGGATTTCCAGATACGGCTCTTTCTCGGCTTTGACGAAGGTCGGCAGGTTGGCGAAGCTCGAATTGAGGAAGTTGTGCGCTGGCGGAGAAATAATGGCCAGCGGGTATTTCTTCGCCAGTTCCGGCGCGGTCTGCGCCGATTCGCGAGGCGGAATGTAGGTAGGCAAGGGGTCAAGGCCCTGCTTTGCCAGGGTCTCGCTGAAGAATTCACACTTGCCCGAAGGGGTTGGAAAGCCGCCTTCTGCAAAGGGCGCGAAATTTTCCGGCACGCTCAACCGCATCCAGCCGCGCTCTTTCAACTCCTCAAATGTCATGCCTAGCATGCGCGGATGATCGTAATTGATCGCCTGGCGCGCGATCTCTTCGTCGGAGTCTTTGAAGCAATCCTCGGTGAAGCCCATGCGCTCGGCCAACAGGCGGAAGACCTCACTGTTGGGCTTGGCCTCGCCGAGCGGCTCGATGGCCGGCTTGTTGATGAGCATGTAGATGTGGCCGTAGGCTTTGTGAATGTCGAAATGTTCGAGTTGCGTGGTCGCCGGCAGCAGGATGTCGGCGTAATCGGCTGTGTCGGTCTGGAAAATTTCGTGGACGACGGTGAAGAGGTCTTCGCGCTTGAAACCGGCGATGACCCGGCGCGAATCGGGCGCGATGGCTACCGGATTGGAGTTGTAGACGTAGATCGCCCGGACCGGCGTGTCGAGTGGTTCCAGCGTCTCAGCCGGCGCGTCTTTGACGCTGAACCGTTGCACGCGCCGGTAGCCGAGCAGCGCGTCGCCGATGGCCGACATATTGATCGTGCGCGGATTGTTCCAGATCAGGTCGGGTCGCTCCAGGGCTTGGGCGTTGATGCCGAAAGTCCCCGAAGTCGAAAGCAGCGCGCCGCCGGCAGCGTCGCGCCACGCGCCGACCAGCGCCGGCAAACAGGTGATCGCGCGCACGGCCATTCCTCCGCCGGCATGCCGCTGCAAGCCGTAATTCAACCTGATCACGGCGGGCTTTGTCGTCGCGTATTCGCGGGCGAGCTTGACGATCGCCTCTTCGCTAAGTCCCGCAATCGCGGCGACGCGCGACGGCGGGTATTCCATAACGCGCTCGCGCAACAGATCGAAGCCGAGCGTGTGGCGTTCGACGTAGTCGTGATCTACCAGGTTCTCTCTGACAATCACGTTCATCATCGCCAGCGCGAGCGCGCCGTCCGCGCCAGGCGTCACGGCCAGATGTTCGTCGCACTTTTCAGCCGTCAGGCTGCGGTAAGGGTCGATTGCGATTACCTTCGCGCCTTTACGCTTGGCCTCCAGAATCTTCGGCCACAAGTGGACGTTCGACGTGATGACGTTCGACCCCCAGATGATAATCAGCTTCGCGTCGCTGAACCGCTCCGGGTCCGTGCCCATACTCAACCCGATGGTCGCGCGATAGCCCGCAGCTCCCGCGTCCGCGCAGATAGTCCGCGCCAGCAGAGACGCGCCGATCCTGTGGAAGAAGCGCCGGTCGATTGATTGGCTCTGCACAAAGCCCATTGTGCCCGCGTAGCTGTAGGGCAAAATCGCTTGTGGGTCATCGGCGGCGATCTCTTTAAACTTCGCGGCGATCGTGTCCAGGGCTTCGTCCCACGAGATGCGCTCGAAAATCCCCTTCCCCTTTTCGCCCGCGCGCTTCATCGGATAAAGCACGCGCTGCGGGCTGTAGGTCCGCTCCAAATAGCGGTTGACCTTCGTGCAGAGAAAGCCATCAGTGGTCGGATGGTCTTTCGCCCCCTCGATCTTGACCGCGCGCCCGTTCTCGACGGTGACGAAGAACGAACAGGTGTCGGGGCAGTCGTGCGGGCACGCGCCGCGAATCGTTTTGCTATCTTGTATGGTATTGCCGTTTGAGTATTCGCCGGATGACATAAGCGCTCCGTTCTTCGTCCCGGAGGGACGGCGGATATTAGCCGGTGGAGAAACCACCGGGTATCGAAGTCTAAAACTCTTCCAGCCCTGAAAGGGCGACAGACCTGTTGCTTCGATCCGGCGCCCTTCCAGGGCGCGGATTCGCGTTGCATCTGATACCGGTGGTTTCTCCACCGGCTAATATCCCCGGCGCCTCCGGCGCGAAAGAACATTTTCTTGAATGCTATAACGCGATCTCAATCTCCTGCCGCAGCCGCCTGCGATTTTAAACGATACAACATCTCGCCGGCTTTCGGAACAAGCAGAATTCCTTCGTCTTCCCTGCCCTTCCATTCATCGAGGTTGATCGTTTCTGGATCGAGGTAGCCCAGGTTGACGCGCTCGCAACGTTCTCTCGAAATCCTCGTGGCAAGCGTGACTTTGATGCGCGGAGTCTCGATTCCATTCTCGGCGTCGTAAGTCCCGACGCCCCTCAGGTGCGTGCTGTGCGCGATGACGCCCCAGGGGTGATGTTTGATCTTGTCCCACTGCTTCACGAAATAGTCGCGCACGTGATAGCCGATCTCGTCCAAAACGCGCCCGTGCGTGTAACTGATCTCGTCGATGTGCGGGGCATAGATGATCACCTCGCCGCCGTCTTCAATCGCCGGTTCGAGTTTGTACATCCCCTTCGACGCCGTCCAGATGTCGTCATACATCCTGGGCATCACCGAAAGAACGCGCCTGAACGGGCGCTCGACCCATTTGATGTGAATCTGCGATGAGAGGCCGGCGGCCTCTTCATAAGCCTCTTCGGGCGGGCCGATGTACAAACCGACCATTTCTTCGCCCTTGACCACCATGCTGAAGCAGAGCTTAGGGAGATTGATGAACGAAGCCGCGCGGTCGATCACGCGCCGGACGGGCGTGTACTTCGTCCCTATCACTTCGTAACTGGTTATCACTGCGCCCAGCCAGTGCGAGAAGTTGATCACTTCAGCGCCGCTGACGCCTGGAAAGAAATATTTGTTGCCGCCGGAAAAACCTACCACTTCGTGAGGGAAGGTCGGGCCGCAAATGATGATCTGGTCGTATTCGAAGATCAGTTTATTCAATCGGACCTTGACTGATTGCCGCAGCAACCCGCCGGTTATCTCCGCGATCTCGCCTTCGGAGATTTCGCCAAGCTCGACCAACTGGCCCGGCTCGTCCCAACGGTGGTTGAAGATGTTGACCCGAGCGAACAGCGTCGCCCGCTCTTCGGCTGTGACCCCGACGTGGCTGTTGATCGCCCCCTCGCTCATCGGCTGATGCGTGCCGAGCGCGATCAGGAAGTCGAGAGCCTCGACCCGGTCGTTCAGCGATTCGTGAAAGAGGCGGAACATCATCGGAATCGGCGCGGTTCGCGTGCCGTCCGGGATGATGACCAACACACGTTTGCCGTCGAGCCCGGCGCCGGATAGGGCCGATGACATCAACTCACGAACCTCAGATTCCGAAAGCGCCCTGTCACAAGAGCCTTTGCCAATGACCATGTTCATCTCCAATCATAAATACTGCCACAGAGACACAGAGACACAGAGCGGGAGAAAGAGAGAAAAAGAGAGAAAGAGAAGTCAGAGAGCGAACCGCTTGACCCCACTTTTTAGGAGTTTAGAGTTGAAGTTGATCAGCAGTCCAATTTTCTTTCCAGTTACTCTCAGGTAAGTCAGGATCTGCGCCTCGAAGACCGGATCGTGCCTGTCAACGCTCTTCAACTCTACAATGACAGCTTCCTCCACGATCAGGTCAATTCGATATTGTCCAACCTGTCTGCCTTTGTATACGGCAGGAATGTTCACTTGCCGCTGGAATTTCAATCCAGCGTCTGACAATTCAACACATAACGCCTCTTCATAGACCGACTCCAAAAGCCCAGGCCCCAGGACGCGATGGACTTCGATGGCGCAACCGATGATTTTCTCTGTCAGGTTGTTTATCCCTTCCACCTCTTCCATCTCTCTCCTTCCCCTCCTTCCCGCTCTCTGTGTCTCTGTGGCTCTGTGGCTAAACCCCACCGAAGGCGGAAAATCCCCCGTCCACGGGGACCACGACGCCGGTGACGAAAGCCGAGGCGGGCGACAACAGCCAGAGCGTCGCGCCGATCAGATCGTCAGGCTCCCCGAATCGCCCCATCGGCGTGTGGGCGATGATGCTCCGCCCGCGCTCGGTCGGTCCGCCCGTCTTTTCATCGATCAACAGGTTTCGGTTCTGCTCGGTGACGAAGAAGCCGGGCGCTACGGCGTTGACGCGGATGCGCGGCGAATAATTCTGCGCCATGTGAACCGACAGCCATTGCGTAAAATTGTCGATGCCGGCCTTCGCGGCCGAATAGCCGACGACGCGAGTCAAAGGGCGGCTGGCGCTCATCGAGGAGACGTTCAGGATCACGCCCTCGCCCTGCTCGGCCATATGGCGGCCGAAGACCTGACTCGGCAGGATCGTGCCCAGAAGGTTCAGATCTAACACGTGGCGCAGCGCGTCTTCCGGCAGATCGAAGAAGCTCAGCTCTTGACGGGTGGTGGCTTGAGGGATGTTGCCGCCGGCGCCGTTGATCAATCCGTCGATGCGCCCGAATTCGTCGAGCGCGGCGCGCGCGGCGTCCCGCAGCGTCTCCTGTTTGAGGGCGTCGCCGACGACGACCGTAGCGCGTCCGGGGCCGGAGATCCTGTTGAGCGTCGCCTCACCCTTCTCGCGGCTCCGCGCGAGGATCGCGACGTTGGCGCCGCACCCGACGAGCGCTTTCGCCATCGCGCCGCACAGGACTCCTGTGGCCCCGGTGACGACAATCGTGCGGCCCGTGAAATCGTACATTTTATGCAATGCGTTTAAATCCATCCTCAGTCCCCTGTAGCCTTTGAAGATTCGCCGAATGGGGCGAAGTGTTTGCCGAAGTGCGCCTCGAGCGCCTGGTAATAGACCTCCTCGTCGCCGCGCAGCGCCGCGAAGAACGGATCGCGGAAGTCGGGATGTCGCAAGACCGAACCGAAAGTGACATGCAGAATCTCGCGCGCGTGGAAATCGTCGAGCAGCGTCGTTAGTTCGCCGTCGGACAGGCGCCCCGCGTCAGGCGCTTTGTCGCCCTCGGCCGATACGTGATAGCTGGCCCGGTCGACCGGGTAGCGTTCGCGCGCGAAAGCGGATATCTCGCGGAAGAGCGTCGGGTTCACCTGCGCGATGGCTCGCAGGGCCTCGAGGTAACTCGTGCCCGCGGTCTTGAGATGAACCAGGTCGCCCGCCAATCGCGAGGCGATCGGATAAACGCTGAACTTGTCGGAGCCGGAATGGAGGCTGAGCTTATACGGCCCGAAGGTTTTCGCGACGGCCACGTGCCGGGCGAACGATTTCTCGAACTCGTTCAAATCGCCGATGTAATCAACGCCCTTCTCGAAATCGCCGACGTACCGCGGGGCAAGGCTCACCCATTTCACGCCGAGGCGCTTCAATTCGTTGGCGATGTAAATGTGTTCGGCCAGGGTCGTCACCGTCTCCGACTCGTCCACGCTCATCTCCAGCTCGAACGGTTTGTCGTTCATCACGGCTTCGAGATGGCGATACATCTTGACGGTGTGCGCGACGACGCGGCCATACTTCGCGGCCGCGCGGAGCAGGTCGCCCGCGTCCATCTTGAAGCTGAACTCGTCCAGGTCAATCGGGTTGAAGAACCGCGACTGAGTGTCCGCCCAGCTAGTCTCCAATTCGGCCCACGGCGTGGCTTCGATCTTGGCCTTTAAAACGTCGAACGGCGCGGTGTTGGCCTCGTTATCAACATGTTCGCTGGGATCGATTGTATAAAAAGTGAAGCCGGCGGCGGCGCAGGAATCGATGTCGGCGGCGTTTTTCAAATGATCGGCGTCCGCGCCGAAGCCGTCGCGCCAGCCTTCCTGAAACACTCCCCACGCCGCATCGTCCATCACCTGCTGCGGGGTGCGGCCAGTCCGGGCGTTCTCGCGTATCGATTGCTGCGCCAGTATGGGCGCCATCAATGAGCGCCTGATGGCGCGAATGTGCCCCGGGGTGGCGAGCCCCAGACGGTCGCCGCATCCGGCCGATTTTTTCAAACCGAGCGGACGCGGGACGAGAAACGAAAAGATCTCGCGGAGCGCCGCGGCGTTCTCCGGCGCCGTCTCGCATAGCGTCAGAGAATGCCCGTCAATATTGATCTTTTGCGATGATCCATGAAAGCCGAGTGGAAATCCGCCCGGCGGATTCGAATCGGAATGAACAATCCCGAGCGACTTGTTCGAACCCTTGCGGCCCAGAAAGAAGACGGCGTTCCGCGCGCACGAAATTGAGCGCGGGTAAACCTGCAGGCTGCTCGAATCGCTCAGCGCCGAAGCCAACTGCGCGGCTTCATCTTCGGCAAGCGGATCGGCCAGTTCGTGGCTCTTCAAACTATTCAGAAGCGTGGCGTTCATCAGTCACTTCTCCAGTGAAAAAGGATTGGTGTCCAAGTTTTTGAGTGAGGCGGCTCACGACCCGTCGGAGCCTGAACCTGAGCCGCTGGAGAGCGAAAGCTTACGATAAGCGCATTGGTATAACCAGCCGCCAAAGAAATTTGCCACAGAGCCACAGAGCCACAGAGATAAGGAGAAAGAGAGACGGGGAGATTGAATCTCATTATCGCGCTATTCCTCCATCTCTCCTTCTCTACCTCTCTGTGTCTCTGTGGCTCTGTGGCAAAGCCCTAGCGTTTCACAACGACGGAAGCCTTGATGTGGAGGCTTTTCGCTCGATCTCTACTTTCGGCAATTCCGGCGTGAAATCCTCGCCGGGGTTGACGAACTGGTCGCGCTCGAACTTGTACTGCTTGTCGTAAAGCTGTCTGTAGCGGCCGCCCGCCGCCAGCAGTTCTTCGTGCGCGCCGCGCTCGACTATTTCGCCGCCCTCGAGGACCAGAATCTGATCTGCGCTACGAATGGTCGAGAGGCGGTGGGCAATGACGAAGGTCGTGCGCCCCCGCCGCAGCGTTCGCAATCCTTCCTGGATCATCGCCTCGCTCTCGCTGTCCAGGCTCGACGTGGCTTCGTCGAGGATCAATATTTTCGGATCAGCCAGAAGCGCGCGGGCGATGGCGAGGCGCTGCCGCTGGCCGCCCGAAAGTTTGACCCCGCGTTCGCCGACGATCGTGTCATAGCCCTTCTCAAAGCCTTCGATGAATTCGTCGCAATGAGCTATGCGGCTGACTTCCCGAACCTTGTCCATCGTCGCGTGCGGCTTCGAGAACCTTATGTTTTCGGCGATCGTGCCGTCGAAGAGGAAATTGTCCTGGAGCACTACTCCGAGGTAGGCGCGGTATTCGCGCAGCTTGACGCTGGTCAACTCGCGCCCGTCAATCCTGATCGCGCCGGATTTTGGACGGTTGAAATTCATGACCAGGCTGATCAACGTGCTCTTACCCGATCCGCTCGACCCGACCAGGGCTGTGGTCGTTCCTGCGGCGGCCTTGAACGAAACGCCTTTCAGCACCGGAGCGCCTTCGTTGTACTCGAAGACCACGTCTTCAAACTCGATATCGCCCAGTACGCCGTCCAGGGCGTCGCGCACCGCGTCCTCTTCGTCTTCGGTCGACATGTTCAGAATTTCGCGGATGCGGTCGAGTCCCGCGAAGGCCTCCGTGATCTGCGTGCCGATGGCCGCGATCTCGATCACCGGCATCGCCATCAACCCGGTGAAGAATACGTACATGAACATGTCGCCGAGCGTCATTTGACCGGTCATCACCGAATGGCCTCCGACTGTGATCATCACGACCCCGACCGCGCCGATGATGACCGAAGAGAATGCCGTAATGGCCGAGACCCCAGTCATCGATTTCGCGATGTTGCGGAAAAGTTTGTGCGCGCCGCGCGCGAAGACCAGTTCCTCGCGCTTCTCCGCCGTGTAAGCCTTGACGATGCGGATGCCGCCGAGCGATTCGCCCAGGCGGCCCGTGATCCCGCTGTAAATCTCCCCCCGTTCGCGGAACATGGGTCGAAGTTTTTTGAACGCGTAGGCCAGGCCGCCGCCGAACGCCGCCAGCACGACGATCGTCAACGCGGTCAACCGCCAGTTCAGATATAACAGGACGCCGAGAGCGATGACGGCTGTGATGCAGCTGCCGACGAGTTGCACAATGCCGGTGCCGACCAGGTTCCTGATTCCTTCGGCGTCGTTCATCACGCGGGAAATCAACTTGCCGGTCTGTGTCGAATCGAAATAACTGATGGGCAGACGTTCGACCTGCGCCTGAACGCGCTTGCGCATCTCGGTGATCGCGCGTTGCGCCGCCACTCCCAGCACTTGCGACAATGAAAATGACGTCACGGCCTGGATCAGGGTCGCCGCGCCGGCGGCCAACGCAATTGGCGCCAGCATCTCGGCTCGCCCCTTCCCGATAACATCATCAATGATGTACTTCGACGACGCGGGCAACACCAGCCCGACCATGCGGTTGATGAGCATCAACACCGCGCCGAAAGCCAGACGCCCGCGGTGCGCGAAGACCAGAGCCTTCGCTTCGCGCCAGGCGTCGGACATATTGATCCGCTTCTTCTTCTCTATCTTCCCATCTTTCTCGTCTGCCATTTGCCCTCCTTCTATGCTAATCGCTATTTGTCACGGAGCCGCAGAGCCACAGAGAAAGAGAGACAAGGAGACAAGGGGACAAGGGGACGGGGGAAGATTCTCCTTGTCTCCCCCTCTCCTTGTCTCCTTGTCTCCGCGCCTCTGTGGCTCTGTGGCTCTGTGGCAAATTCATCTGTGTTCATGGCGCCTGGTTTGATTTAGAACGCTACTGCGAATCCGGTTTTACTGGCGGGAATCTTTGTGCGGAAAATGAGAAAGGGCGGGTAGTGGGTCTCGAACTCGGACAAACCTCACCTACTGTCGCGAACTTCTCTGTTTCCAGCATCAATTTTGGTCGCTAGCCAGTTCTAGGACAACAAAAGTGTCCGAATAGGTGTCCGACGAAATGGCTAGAACAGGATATATCTACTTCGACGAATCCAGCAAATGCTGGACAGCAAGAGTGACCTTTACAGACTCGAATGGGAAGAAGCGGAACGTCTTGAGAACGTCTCGACGCCTCTAATCTCGAAAGCGGATGAGACAAAGCGTGATCGAATCCTATCGAGAGACGAACAAGAAAAGTTATTGAAAGCTTGCGATGATCCTGTCAGAGCGCATCTGCGACCGCTCATCAGTGCGCTTGCGGCAGCCGAGCTTGAAAAGGCAAAAAAGGCCCACTCGCTCTCGCCTCCGAGCAGCGCGCCGCGTAAAATCGGCGCCGTCGCAGATGAAGAAAGATCCAGATCACAATTCAACCTGAGGCATCGGCACGCCGGTTTGCCGAAACCTCACCATAAATTCAAGGATCACAGTCGAAATTGCGACTTCGTGTGGCGCCAGTAAAAAATGTGACGATTTACATTGAGGATAGACATAATGATCCTAAATATGCTCACGATGGTTTCTCTGGCCGTGGCTTGCGGATGGGCGCAAACACTGGACGGACGATGGGACGGAACGATCACCTACGGCGCTCTGAACGTTCCATTCATAATCCATTTCGAACCCAACGGCAAAACGCTCACAGGCTCTTTCGTGAATGGCGACACCCGCGTATCTTCCACGGAGGGGAGCTTTGAAGCGGGGTCCGTGCGCCTCACTTTCGGGGCATCCGGCACACGGCTGGAAGCTACAGTAGCGGATGGGCAACTCAAGGGCGCTTATGGGAGCGGTGGGCAGGACATGCATCCGTTCACCGCGTCAAAGTTCTGTGCCTGCGGACCCGAAGGCGAGGCAGGACCGGATATCTCGGGAACTTGGGAAGCGCCGGACTCCAGCTTGCGCCTGACAATCCGGCGGAAAGGCGACGACACCCTTGCCACCGTTTCGCGCCCGAGCGGCGAGTTGGGACCGTTAGCTGGACGCTTTGACGGATTGACCTTCATGCTTAACTACTTTGATGGAGTCCGCGCCGCCGTGCTTGAAATCGAGCAGCGCAAGGACGGCGGCCTTGACTTGAAATTCACGGAACCGGGTACTGACGTAAAAAAGTATCGGGCAGTCCAGGCGACAACCCGAAAGTAATTAAACGAAATTTTCAAGCCTGATTGCCGAATGGGCGCAATTCAACTGACTCCCCAGAGATTGAGGCCCTTATTACACGGCCCGAGCGGGGACAACTTCGCGATTGGGACGCCCAGTTGCCTTCCTGCTATATCCCAACTCAGAAAGGTTCAGCCTATGACAAGATTTACTCGATGCTTATCCTTGCATCTCGGCTGCTGCTTGCTGTTGTGCATTGCCAGCGACGCGGCGGCCGGTTCCGACAACGAAATTAGCCTGGGCAAAATGCAGCCACTCGTAATCAAGATTCCGCGCAAACTGCTCAAATATGAGAACTCCAGCATTAGGAGCGGATTGCCGATTTACACCGCAAACGTGTCAGTAGTAGGAGAGACGATCACGGTCGAAGGGGAATCCGATTGGCAGTTGCGTGGGTGGCCGCCTATGCTCACTCTTTTTTACGAGAAGTCCAGCAAGGAAAAAGAGGGCACAGAGATCGAGTTTCGGAGCAGTTCGGCCTACATCAAGCTCCGATTCGAGGCTGATACGCCCAATGTGGACGAGGTCTTGCGACAACTCGTTTTCCTCGGCACTGCTGAGTCGTTCGAATCCAGCGCGGAATTTATAGCATTAACAGAAAAGTTGTTGCCCATAAAGTTTTCAGGCGTGCTTGCGGAAATCCCACGGGATAAGCAATTTCAATTGTTGAAAGATATTGGCTACAACGATGACGAGATGGGTGTCGCAGAATTCAAAGGGAAACAATATATCGCTTTTTCAGCCGCATATACGACCGCCGAATTCGATTCTCGTCAGGTCAACCGGGCGGCTAGGGTCGCTATTGTCTTGAAGGCCCTCGTTTTGCCTGCTTTTGACAAGGTCGCGCCGGTGATCACGGACGCCAACGGGATTTATGGAATTAAATTCAGGGCGAGGATTTCCTACCGAGATTTTCTCTCCAAGCGAAATCAGAGGCCACGTGTAGAAGTCTTAGAGATCTTTGCCCCTTATGACTTGGTGGAAAAGTTTTTCAACCACGATATTACAAACCAGAAATTGGTGGATGGTTCAATTGTTCTGGTCAACGGCGACAGAATTGAGGTTGATCTGTCGAAAGCTGCTCGTATCTAGTCTGAGAAAAATAAACCTTCACTGTGTTCGACAGCTTCGCGCCGCGAGCGCCGCTCGCGCGCCCGGTTACGCGGGTCGTCAAGCAGACTCGGCCCGAGGAGAGAGAAACTCAATGGCAGCGCCGTTTTGGCTTAATGCTGTGATCCGCTCGCTTGTGTGGCTGGGAGCGACTGTACTCTTGGCCTTTCTCAAGAAGCCTGACGGAGCGAACTTTGCGGCTGTTCGCGCGGGCTTCGCCGGGTGGCTGGGCATTGGCCTCCTGGTGGCGGGCTTGGCCCTCCATTTCTGGAGCAACGTAAGCCTTGCTAAAGGCGAGTATGAAACCCGCCGGGGGAGCGATACCCTTGTTGCCTATGGGCCTTATCGGTTCGTCCGGCATCCGGTCTATCTCGCGGGAATCCCGCTCCTCCTTGGCGCCGGATTGCTATACTCCCCGATGGTCAAAGCGGACCTCGTCGGAGGCTTGGTGTTGCTGGTCTATTTTCACATTTTCGTGGTCCGCGCAGAGGAGCCCGCTTTGCGACGGCGATTCGGCCCGCGTTATGAGGAGTATTGCCGCCGAGTCCCCCGATGGCTCCCGCGACTGAGCCTTTCGGCAGGAGCAGCCCAACAGGGCGATGCAACTGACGACGCTTCGCGCCGCAGCTGATCCTATCCTTTCGACAATGGCCCGTTGACAAGGGCGATTCGTCACCGATCGAATTCATCTTTCTTTGCGCAGGATACTCCACCCATAAACGCTTCGTTTTGGGTGGAGAGGAATGCGCCGCCCCTTTCGCATATAAAACACTTGTCTCATGTAAAACACTTATGGCATATTGAATAGATGGATGTTCACCTGTCGATAAAGGCCAAATTGGTCATGGCCGCTAGCGCCACACAGGAACTCAAATCCACGATGGAAGAGTTCAATCGCGCTTGCAACACTCTTTCCGAACTCGCCTTTCAGCGAGATTTGCATCGCAAATACGACATCCATCACGAAGGCTATCGCCTGATCCGTCAAGAAACCGATCTTCCCGCACAGCACATGATCAACGCGATTGCCAAGGTCAGCGCCGTTTACACTCGCGACTCGAATAAGTGGCATCGATTCAAACCGCATTCTTCCGTGCGATACGACGCCAGATCAATGACTCTTCGTCCTGACTGTCAGACCGTCTCGCTGGCGGTCTGTCACAAAGACCGCATCACAGGCCAGTTGCAGATGCCCGCCAGGATGCGCAAACAATTTCAACAGGGCGAACTCGGCTCCGCCGAATTGGTCTATCGCAAGGGGAACTTCTACTTGCATATTTCGATCACGATCCCGGCGCCGGAGGTTAAACAACCACAGGGCAGTCTAGGCGTCGACCTCGGCTTCAACCGCGTGGCTGTGACATCTGACAATAAATTCCACACGGCGAAGAATATCCGCCACAAAAAATCCGGCTACAAAAGGACGAGACGATCTCTCCAGGCCAACGGCGGCAAGAGCGCCAAACGGGCGCTCAAG
>DATCXQ010000694.1:0-7789 GCA_036565725.1 Blastocatellia bacterium | reverse complement strand
TGAAGTCGGCCAGCCGATCTCGCACCGAATTGACCATTTGTTGTCTGGCACGCGCGCACAGATCGCAATCAAACTTTTCGGCCCCGACCTCGCGACGCTGAGAACCAAAGCGAACGAAATCCGCGACGCGATGTCCACGGTCCCAGGCGTTGTCGATCTGCTGGTCGAGCCGCAGGTCGGCGTGCCGCAGGTGCAGATCAATTTGAAACGTCAGGCGGCGGCCGCGGTCGGCTTATCAGCGGGCGATTTAGCCGAAGCAGTTGACACGGCCTTCAACGGCGATGTCGTTTCGCAGGTGTTAGAAGAACAGCGCACTTACGACGTGCTGGTGCGGTTCGACGACGCTGCGCGCCAGTCGGTCGAAACGATCGCCGGCGCGTTGATCGACACTCCCACGGGCGCGAAAGTTCCAATCGGTCAGGTCGCCGAAGTGCGCGTGGATCAGGGGCCGAACACGATCAACCGCGAGAACGCTCAGCGCCGCATCATTATTCAATCCAACGTCGCCGGGCGCGACCTGGGCGGCGTCATCAATGACGCGCGCGCGGCGATCAGTCAAAAGGTGGCCTTGCCGCAGGGCTACTTCGTTCAATATGGCGGGCAGTTCGAGGCGCAGGAGAAGGCCTCGCGCCAGATCACGCTGCTTTCCGTCGTGGCGATTGGCGGCATCTTCCTGATGCTTTACGTCGCGCTTAAGACGGCGCGGGCGGCGCTGCTGGTGATGGCGAACCTGCCGCTCGCGCTGATCGGTGGCGTGGTGATGGTCTTTCTCTCCGGCGGCGCCCTTTCAGTGGCTTCGCTGATCGGGTTTATCACGCTCTTCGGCATCGCCACGCGCAACGGCATCATGCTCATCAGCCACTACCGCCACCTGATGGAGGAAGAGGGCGTATCTTTCCGCGACGCGATTGCGCAGGGTTCGATGGAACGACTGAGTCCCATCCTGATGACGGCGCTGGTGACCGGCGTGGGGCTGATTCCATTGGCTCTGGGCGCGGGCGAACCGGGGCGGGAGATTCAACAGCCGATGGCGGTAGTCATTCTCGGCGGCATAGTCACCTCGACCTTTCTCAACATGATCGTCATTCCGGCGCTCTACCTGAAATTCGGCGGAGCGGAAGCTCATGTCAAAACGGAAGATTATCCGCGCGAACCGGGCTTGGTCACGCGGGCTTAATCCAATTGATTGTGTTAGCTACGACGCCGGATTACACTCCTCGCTGTCTCAGGCTCAAACAGTAAGTAACCAGTTGCGGTTTTTCTCCAACAAGTCGAAATCAGTTCGAATCGCACATGCAACTCAAATACGGGATGAATCCACATCAATACTTTGCGACAGCGGAAGTCTTGGACCCGCGCGCGCCGCCTGTTCGGGTGCTACACGGAATGCCATCGCTCATCAATCTTCTGGACGCGCTCAATAGCTGGCAGTTAGTGCGGGAAGTTCGTATGGCCCTCGGCCTCCCGGCCGCAGCCAGCTTCAAGCACGTCTCTCCTTCTGGTGTTGCAGTGGCTACGCCACTCGGTGAGCGGCTGGAGTGCGCCTACGAGGTCGATTCGAGTTCTCTCACGCCGGCCGCACTAGCCTACGTCAGAGCGCGCGAGACGGACCCGAAGAGCTCATTCGGCGACTTTGTCGCGTTGTCGGAACCGGTAGACGAAGCCACTGCACTCTTCCTCAGACGTGTGATCTCCGACGGAATCATTGCGCCAGGGTATGAACCGAACGCTCTGAAGCATTTGATTGCCAAGAAGTCGGGAGCTTTCATCGTCATCCAAGCTGACGCCACCTTTGAACCGCCGACACGGGAATCGTTCGAACTTTTCGGAATGCGGTTAGTCCAAGACCGGAACAACCATGAGATCGGTTTATCGGATTTGCAGGACCTTCGATGCGGCGCGCTCACCGATGAAGCCACCAGGGATCTCATCCTTGGGCTGATCGCACTCAAATATACACAGTCAAACTCGGTCGGCTACATATATGGTGGTCAAGCAATCGGCATTGGCGCCGGCCAACAATCACGCGTTGATTGTACGAAGCTCGCCGGCGCAAAGGCCGACGTTTGGCAGCTACGTCAGCACCCGAAGGTTCTTGGTTTGACTTTCAAGAGAGACGTCAAACGCCAGGATCGAATCAACTGGAGAGTCCGCTACATTGAAGGAAACCTAGCACAATGGGAAGTTGAGTCCCTGAATGCAATGCTCGACCACCCAGCCGATCCCTTGAGTGAATCCGAGAAGCGCGAATTCTTGGCCAAGATTGATGGCGTGAGCCTGGTCTCCGACGGCTTCATCCCATTCCGCGACAACATTGATCGTGCTGCCGAGCATGGCGTCCGATACATTGCACAGCCAGGGGGCGCTTCACGGGATGGCGAAGTGGAAGCCGCATGCCGCGCGCTAGGTATATCCATGGCGCACACTCACATTCGGCTGTTCCACCATTGATAAGTTCGGCGACCTCGAAGTCGTTGGCAATGAACAGGACGTTCGGGCGCTCTCGTTCTGATTTAGACCACCTCCTGAGCCGGCAGCGTGAGTCGCGCGCGAGCGCCTCCCATTGGAGGTTCCTCAAGCGAAATCGATCCGCCGTGAATCTCTGCGAGATCGCGAACGATCGCGAGACCGAGGCCGGAGCCTTGCGCCGCTTCGTCCGCTCGAACGCCGCGCCGCATGACGGCCTCGCGTATCGGCGTTGCGTTGACATTTGCGAAACGGTTTACTCTGCGCCCGACAAAATTGTCGGCGCTGGTACAAACCATTTAATAGCTCAGATTTTCCGGAGACGGAATGTCGTTTTTGCTCGGGAGGATAGGTGAGGGGCCTAACTCCACGTTGTACTGGAGCCGCCGCCTCTTTCCGGTAAAACTTTTGCAGTGGCTGCGGCCCGGTAAACTCGGTCGTTCGGTGCTGCCCCTATTTGGAGACGTGGTCATGAACAGGCGAGTGTTTTCATTGATCAGTGCGAGCCTCACAGTCGTGTTCGGATGCACAAGCATACTTGGTGGGCAGTCGGACTATGGCTTGCAGGGTTCACGGAAGACTGCGCTTGTCGACGCTGTGTTTCGCGGAGATCTAACCGCAACTAAACAGCTTCTCGACGCAGGCGCAGATCCGAATTCGAAAGGCTCGAGTGGATGGCCGCCGCTGCTCACTGCGATTTTCACAGGGCACGGCGAAGTGGTCCCTGCATTAATCGCGGCAGGCGCAGACGCCGAACTCGCCGATGACGATGGGACCACACCACTGATGTGGGCCGCTTATTTGGGTCGCGATGATATTGTAGCTGAACTGCTCGCCGCGGGCGCACGCGTCGAGGCCAAGGATAGGTACGGACGAACTCCTCTTCACTTGGCGGCTGAACGGAGCGATCTCATCGTTGTGCGCGCCCTGCTCGACGCCGGCTCGGATGTCAATGCACAAGACGACGCCGGTCGAACAGCATTGATGATCGCGGCGCTTGTCACCGAGATACCTAACCTCAAGGCGCTCATTCAGGGAGGCGCGAACCCGGGTGTGATTGATCACCAGGGCCAAACAGCTCTCGACTATGCGGTCGAGCGTGGCACAACAAAGAAGGCGCGTCTGGCAGTTCGACTTTTGCGCCGGGCAGGCGCTACACCGAAGTAATCCTTCGGTGAGGCCAATCGCACCGAACTGGCGTAAAGGGGAGCAGGTTGGTCAAGGACATACGCTAAGGATACATTTTTGTCACCCTTAAAAACTATCTCAAAATAGAAAGCAGCCACAAAATGTTGTTGTTACGATGAATCAGCGGTTGCCGCGCGCAATCGCCGATACCAATATAGTGCGCAAGCGAACTGAAGTAATCCGAGGTAGTTTTTGCTTTTCTTCTCATAACGCACCAGCAACCCTCGACATTTCGAGAGCCAACTGAATGTTCTTTCAACTACCCATCGGCGAGGCGGATATTTCTTCTTGCTCTTTCGCGTCGGCTCCTTCCCGCGCGCAGGACGAATGTGCCCCTGGTAATGATGTTCTTTGACAGTCTCACGACTCATCTGATTGTCGTAGCCCGCATCCAGACACAAATGCTGCGGTTCTTTCTCTGTCGGCCGCGGGCGTTTGACCACGATCGCCTCGATTGTTTCCTTTAACAGGAAATGGTCATTGACGTTGGCCGGAGCGACAACTATCGCCAGCGGCCCGCCTTGCCCGTCGACGAGCAAGCTTTTTTTTGACCCTTGTTTGGCGCGATCTGCGGGATTGGGGCCGATCTGATCGCCACCGTTGCGCGCCTTGCCCAACGAGCCGTCGGCCGCTTGCCACTGCCAGTCGACCAGCCCTAACTGGTCGCATTCGGCCAGTAGCAGGGACCAGATCATTTCAAAGAGCCCAAGCTTGACCCAACGCTGGAAGGTGCGATGGATGGTCGAGTCGTCGCCATAGACTTCTGGGATCTGATTCCACTGGCAGCCCGTGCGGAAGTGGTAAATGAGCCCGTCCAGGATCGGCCTTGCCGAGGCTCGTTTGCGCCCCCTAGGTCTTGGTGGATCAAATCTGTTAAGCAGCCTCTCGATGCGTTGCCAGAGGTCGTCCGGCAAGGCCCAGAGTGTTAAGATTCGTGCACTGTCGGCCATCGGCCTTTTCGTTTTGCGTCTCATCAACCAAGAGGATAAGGCTGATGCCGACAGTGTCATAAGGATTTCGGCTCATATTGCTAACCACAACATATCGCGGGTCTTCTCTATTTTGAGATAGTTTTTTAGAGTAAAAATTTTCGTGAATGGCACCGCTACGCCTTTCCCAGCTTTTATCATAAGGCGCTGAAAAGGCTGTTAGGCTCCGAAGAGCACGGTGAAATCTGAAGCTATACGACGCAAATTGCAGAAATGAGGCTGATGGGAAGATGCGTATTCTTCTGGTCGAAGACGAGCCCGCCGCCGCGCGCATACTCGCCAAGGGGCTGCGCAGGCAAAAATACGCCGTGGACGTGGCCGCGGACGGCGAAGACGCTGAATACCAGGCGAGCATCAACGACTATGACCTGATCATCCTTGACGTCATGCTGCCGCGCAAGGACGGCTTCGAGGTGTGTCGAGAGTTGCGCGCCGCCGGATCCGCAGTGCCCGTCCTGATGCTCACTGCGCGCGACGCGGTTCAGGACCGCATCGCCGGGCTGGACACCGGCGCCGACGACTACCTGACCAAGCCGTTTGATTTTCATGAGTTGCTGGCGAGGGTGCGGGCGCTCCTGCGGCGTGGCCACGCGCTACGCCCTGAGAAACTCGAAGTCGCCGACCTGACGATCGACACGCGTGCGCATCAGGTTGAGCGCGCCGGCCGTAAGATCGAGTTGACCGGCAAAGAGTACTCTCTGCTGGAGTATCTCGCGCGGCGCGCAGGCGAGGTCGTCAGCCGCGGCGAAATTGGCGAGCACGTGTGGGACGAAAACTTCGACCCGTTTACCAACCTGATCGAGGTTTACATCCAGCGCCTGCGGCGCAAGATTGACGACGGCCACAGATTGAAACTAATCCGCACGCTGCGCGGCGAGGGCTATCTACTCGCCACGGGTGGGGAGGAAAGCCGTGCTTGATACAGTGCGTACACGACTGACGCTCTGGTACATCGGCGTGCTGGCGCTGGCGCTGATCGTTTTCAGTGTCGGCATTTATGCGCTGATGGCGCGCAAACTGAGCGGGCGTTTGGATGCGGGCCTGCAGACGGCGATGGAGGGGACGACACGGCTGTTCGTGCATGAGAAAGAGGAAGGAAATACGGATCAATACTCTGCGGGGAGCGCGCTCCGGAAATACTACTATCCCCGCCAGGCGGTGGCGGTCTTCGACCAGGCGGGCGGTTTACTCAAAGAGATGACGTTCGGCGACGTTCACGCCACCCTGCCTGCGAGCGTCGCTTCACTCGACCGAGACGGACTCCAATTCTACACGCTGCCCGAAGCGCAAACGGGCGTTGATGACGGTCTGCGCCTGGCAGTGCAGCGCATCGGGACTTCGCCGCAAAGCGCGGTCTTCATCGTCATCGGTCAGCCGTTTGAAGACGCCTCCGACGACGCGGAATTGCTCGCCGGCGTCCTCGCTGCGGCGATCCCGCTGGCCTTGATTCTGGCCACGGCGGGTGGCTGGTTCCTGGCGCGCAAAAGCCTCGCGCCTGTCGTCTCGATGTCGGAGATGGCGCGGCGCATCAGTGCGGAGAACCTCGGAGAGCGATTGCCGGTCGTCAACCCACGCGATGAACTCGGCCAACTCGCCACGACAATAAATGAACTGCTCTCACGCCTTGACGACGCATTCGCGCAACAGCAGGAGGCCTTCGCCCAACAGCGGCAGTTTATGACAGACGCCTCCCATGAACTGCGAACTCCTTTGTCGGTGATCCGCGCAACTTCGGAAGTGACGCTGGAGGAACTTGACTGTGAAGTGGGCGAATATCGTGAGGCGATGGCGACGGTCGGCGAACAAGCGCGACGACTGACACGCATCGTCGAGGAACTCTTCACGCTCGCGCGCGCCGACGCCGGGCAGAGGGCGATCGAGAGGAAATCTTTTTACCTCGATGAATTAGTGGCCGAGACCGCGCGCGCTGCAAACGTGCTTGCATCACGCAAAGGCGTGTCGATGGAATACGCCCCCGCGCCGGAAGCGCCTTTTCATGGCGATGAGGGGTTGCTACGCCAGATGCTCCTCAACCTCCTCGACAACGCGATCAAGCACACGCCGGCGGGCGGGCAAATCCGCTTGAGTCTAGAGCAACGCGATTTGAAGTATGCCATCACCGTCGCCGACACCGGGTCCGGCGTCCCCGCCGAATCGCAACCGCACATATTTAGACGGTTTTACCGGGCGGATAAGGCGCGCTCACGCTCCGGAGCGCTTGACGGCGGCGGCGCCGGGCTTGGCCTTTCGATCGCGAAGTGGATCGCCGAGGCGCACGATGGTCACCTCGAACTCGCGCGATCCGATGAAAATGGCAGCGCCTTCGTCGCGTCGTTTCCTTTATCCGACGCTTGATGACCCGACGCAAAGGAGTCATTAGGCGCGCGAGCGCGCACGATCGTTGAGGCCTGACGGCGATGTCAGAAACGAAGCCAAGATGTTCGGGAACGTGACGACCGTGCCCGGCCCGCGGAAGACGCAGTTGTTCGGAATCGCGGAACTTATAGTGGCGCGGCACGCGCCGCTGCGCTCATCTAAGCTGTAATCCTTCGTCACCAGGTCGTTGTTTGTAAAGACACGTAGAAAGAGGACGGAGGACGTGCGCCAATCATAAAGTCCCGCCGAAAGGCGCATGACCGTGCGCCCTTTATTGCCAACATCCCATGCCAGTCCTAATAGCAGTGGCATCCAGCTTGCTCTTTCCGCTCGCTATGAAATAGTTCCCTATGTGAGACGGTTAATTAGCACAAAACTACTTCAGGTAATTTCACACGCTAGCAAGATCATAGTCACAGGCGCTTTGCCCCGTCGTGGCTGGAAGCAGGGCCAGTTTCCCGACAGCGAAGGATGAGGAAATCATGATTTCACGCAAGCGAGTTCGTAGGTTGATCAATTGCACAATGGCTTTGGCCCTGAGCCTCTCTATTTCAACATTCGCAGAGCAAGCGCAAGAGAAGAAAGCGCCGCCTGACGCCATTCCGATACTGTGGCTGCAACCGAGCGATATCGCCTCACGCGACCTCTTGCTCGGGCCGGGTGGGGAAGCGATGCAGCCCGATCTGAGTCGCGTCACTTTTATCAAAGAGCAGAAGGGCGGCTACTCGACCAAATATCGCGTGCGCGACGCGCAAGGCCGAGAATGGATA
>DATCXQ010000680.1:0-5238 GCA_036565725.1 Blastocatellia bacterium | reverse complement strand
CGGCCGCTACGGTCAACGTCGCGTGTCTGAATGGGACATCGGGCGTCAACGCGTCGGGACAGGAGTTCTTCTGTCTGCCCGCGATCACAGCTTCGACTGCGCCAGGCATCAATTCCAACGACCGTCCGCGCCTGCAGAACGCGATCGATGACCTGTTGGGCCGCGTCTCTTCCATCACGCAGGGCTTCGTCGCCGACATCGGCTTAACCGGATTCCAGCCGTCGGGCACGCTTTTCCTTAACGATGCGCGTTACGGCGAGTATGACTTCTATATTCAGGATACGTGGAAGCTGCGTCCGAACCTGACGATTGATCTCGGCGTGCGCAACGAGCTAAGGCTGACGCCGTTCGCGCGTGGGCGCCTGTATGGGCCGCAACAGCCGGTCACGATCGGCGCGCCGGCTACCAACGCCTTACGCTGGACGGCCCGTGACATTTACGAGAGCGATCTGCACAACTGGTCGCCGAGCGTCGGCCTGGCCTGGGACCCCTGGGGCGACGGCAAGACTTCGATTCGCGCCAACTATCGTCTGGCCTCCGACCGCCTCAACACATTCGTGCTCTCATCGGCGATCTACAACACCATTCCGGGCGTCACGCTCGGCGTGGTCAACACCGAATTCGGTCAAACGGGTGGCCTGGGCCGCACCGGCGGGCGCATCCGCGACGGCATTCCCACAATTGCGCCGTCGTCAACTGTCATCCCCAGCGCGCAACTGCAACCTGCGCCGTTTGGGTCGGGCACGATCACCGTAGTCGATCCCGATTTCCAATCGCCGCTGACAAACCAATGGAGCCTGAACGTCCAACGCGACCTCGGCAAGAACATCCTGGTTGACGTCGCCTATATCGGTCGCAGGGCTAACCACCTGTTCGGCGCATACAACATCGGCCAGGTGGACATCTTCAACAACGGCTTCCTCAACGAGTACAATAAGCTGGCGGCCAATCCATCCTACCAAAGCCCGCTCTTCAACCAGCTTCTCGGGCCGCACTCCGATAAGCCGGCGGCTCAGTCAGGATCGGATTTCCTGCGCAGCCAGTTTGCCAGCCAAATTGCAAACAATAATGTCGCGGGAATCGCGTCCACTTTGGCGGGGCGCGTCCAGAGCGGGCGACCGTTGCTTGAATTGGCGGGGCTGCCGACGACATTCTTCCGCCCGTTCCCGCAGTTCGCCGGGATCAATGTGATTGACTCGAACGACTATTCGACCTATCACGCGCTGCAGGTAATAGTGCAGCGGAAGTTCTCGCAAGGCGTGCAATTCCAGGGTTCGTACACCTTCTCGAAGTCGCTCGACACTCGCTCATTCGATCCGGCCTTCACTACGGCCGGCACAGGCAACGGGCAACTGGCCTCTTCAACGCCCTTCGACAACAACCGCCGCTTCCTGAACTACGCGCGTTCGGATTTCGATCGCACGCACGTTTTCATCGGTTACGGGTTGTGGGATCTGCCCTTCGGCAAGGGCGGATGGATCGGCGATGGCGCGCCGGGCTTAGTCCAGCGGTTCATCGAGGGATGGAATGTCAACGGCGTGGTGACAGTGCAGACTGGACGTCCGTTCACGGTCTATTCGGGCGCGAACCAGTTGGGCAGCATCATCAACTCGACGGCCAATTGCAACAACTGCCCGCGCTCGATTGGCCAGGTGAACAAGAATGCGAGCAACTTCGGCGGAGTTCCGGGTTACTTCACAGCGGAAGAGATTGCCAGATTTTCGCAGCCCGGCCCTGGTGAGTTGGGCAACACAGGGCGCAATTACTTCACCGGCCCCGGCGCCTGGAACGTGGATATGGCGCTGCTCAAGCGCACCAAGTTCACTGAAACAGCGAATTTCGAGCTGCGCTTCGAGCTCTTCAACGTCTTCAATCACGTTAACTTCGGATTCCCGGATGCGGTGATTCCCCCGGTTGGAACTACCTTCGGGCGTATTCGGACCAACGTGGCTAGTGAGTCGCGCAAGATTCGCATCGGCGCGAAGATCAACTTCTAGGTGATTTGACGAATTACGCCCTCCTCACCACTGCCCGGCGGCGCGACTTAACCCAAAGTCAAGCCGCCTGGCTTTCATTTTTTCGGACTGCGACTTTAGATTTTTGGACAGACTCGCCGAAAACAGCCTCTGATAAACATCCGCCCGCTCAATCGCGATCCGCGTAATTACTGTAATAGTTTTGGATAAAGGATCATCAACACCCGCCGCATGTGAATAAAAAGACGATCATCGGGTGGAATGTGACTTGCATTAATTAAATAGCTTAGGATCAACTTTGCGCCATTCTATTTATTTTGAAATAAGGACTCATATTTCTCGCATCGATTAGAGTTCTTGTTTATCCGAGAAACACTCAAAACCGATCTTCCGAAGCCCGCCCAGACGTTTGGGATGACTTGAGGCTTACGGTTGATATTCCGGCATTACACCCAACCCGAGGAGGAATTATGTCAAGCAGAAAACCGATCGCTTTATTGCTCGGGGCGTTATGTCTGAGCCTGGCCCTGGGGGTTTGCGCCTGGGCGCAAACGAGCACATCGCGCATCAGCGGCGCGGTCACGGACTCTAACGGCGCGGTCATAGCCGGGGCGAAGGTCACGGCGAAGAATGACGCCACTGGCGCCGTCCAGACGCAGACGACCACCGCGGCAGGCCTCTATTCGTTCCCGTCCCTGCCCGTCGGCGGGTACACGATCACTGTGGAAATGGCGGGCTTCAAGACCGCGAATCAGGCGGGCGTGATCATTCAGGTAAACACTCCTGTCACGGTTGACATCGGAATGGAGGTCGGACAGGCCAACGAGATCGTCAACGTCACCGGCGGCGTGGAGCGGCTGCAGACCGACAACGCCACCATCGGCAACGTCGTCCAGCAGAAAGCGATCGAATCGCTGCCGCTCAACGGGCGCAACCCGCTGACGCTGCTCACGCTTGAACCGGGCGTCGTGCAGCGTTCGTTCGGCGGCATCGGGTCGGGTGTCCACGTCAACGGCTCGCGCGACCGCGCCTATAACGTGACGATCGACGGCATCGAGGCGAACGAGTCGACGGTGCCCAACCCGGTCTCGAACCTCTACCGCATCAACCCCGACAACATCCAGGAATACAAGATCACGACCAACAATGCGACCGCCGAAGAGGGGCGCAACAGCGGCGCCTCGATCTCGATCGCGACGCGCAGCGGGACGAACGAATATCATGGGACGGTCTTCGAGTTCATGCGCAACACCGCGCTCAACTCGAATGACTTCTTCGCCAACGCGAGAGGTTCGGAAAAACCCGACATCAAACTGCACCAGTACGGCGTGGAGGGCGGCGGCCCGATCTTCAAAAACAAGACTTTCTTCTTCGGCAGTTGGCAGGGCCAGAACGTGAAGTTCACCCAGCCGATCGATCAGACATTCGGCTTCCCCGTGATCTACACGCCTAGTTTGCTCGCCGGCAATTACCGCTACCTCAAAGGCGGCGTGAACAGCCCTTCGCTGGTCGACCCGAAGACCGGCGCGTTGGCCCCTGGCGTGCGCGAATGCGCGAGCGCCAGCGACAACAACTGCATCGCCACATATAAAATCTTCGACAATGACCCGCGCAAAATCGGCATCGATCCGGTGATCGCTAAGCTGTTCAACTCCTATCCCAAGCCGAATGATTTTGCGGTCGGCGACGGTTTAAATACGGCGACCTATTCCTGGAACCCGCCGACGCAAAACGAAGGGCCGAACTTCGCCATCAGGGTTGACCACACCATCAACGAGCGGAACACCGTCTTCGGCCGCTTCCTTTACGCTGACCAGAACACGAGGAAGGGCGACCCGCTCAACGGTCGGCCGCAGGTCTTCCCAGGCTTCACGCCGCTCGGCGAGGTCTTCCGCGCGTCGAAGAATCTGTCTCTGGGGTGGCGCTCGCAGCTCACGTCGAACATCAACAACGAGTTCATCGTCGGTTTCGCCCGCTTCTTCTTCCTGTTCACCCAGGGCGAAGCCAACCCCGATTTCCCGAACATCGTTCCATACACGTTCAACAACGCGAGCCTGCCTTTCATCAACACGCCGCGCACGGCTCGCGGCGTGACCACGCCGCAGTTAGTCGACAACCTGAGCATCCTCAAGGGCGCGCACCAGATCGGCGTCGGCGTCAACGTTCGCTTCTACCAGCACAACGACCAGCGCGGACAGCCCGGCGGCATCAACGTCACGCCTACGCTTTCGTTCAGCGCCTCGGTGCTGCCGCCGACCCTGGGCGCGACGCCGGGTATCAATGCGACCGACTTGACTCGTTTGCGGGGCACGGTTAACGACGTGCTGGGAACCCCGGCGCGACTGACGCAAGTGTTCATCGGGGACATCAACAGCGACGCGTTCCTGCCCTTCATCCAAGACGGCAAAGTATCGCTCTTCGACGTCGGCACACGTTTGAAGCAATACAACGCTTACGTTCAAGACGAGTGGAGGCTGCGCCAGAACCTGACGATCAGCTACGGCGTGCGAATGGAATTGAACAGCCCGCCCAAGGAAGCGGCCAATCGCGTCTACATCGCCAAGCAGCCGATTGACGGTTCGCAAGGTCTTGTCACATACGGCCAGAGCAATAGCTTTTACAGTGGCGATCATGACCTGGCTTTCGGCCCGCGCCTCGGCGTCGCGTGGAGTCCGCGCAAGAACAACAATTTCGTCGTCCGCGCGGGATACGGCATCGCCTACGATCCGATCTCGTCGTTCCAGGTGACGGCGGTGATGGGCCGCCCGCCAGGATTGGTCACAACCTGTCTGTCAACGGTCGGCTCCCCGCCGCCGACGGGTTGCGCGAGCGTGCCATCGGACAAACGCATCGCCGAAGGTTTCCCACTGCAATTGGCGGCGCCGACGACAAAGCCGTCGTCATTCTTCACGCTGCCCCCAACATTGCTTAGTAACTCGCCGCCCGTCGCCGCCTTTGATCCGAATTATCAATTGCCGACGGTGCATCAATGGAGCCTGAGTCTTCAGCATGAACTTCCGAGCGGCTTCGTCGCCCAGGCGGCGTACATCGGCCGTCGCGGCACGCACCTGCAGCGCGCCTACGACATCAACCAAATCGACGCCGGGCCGATTCTGAATGACTTCTTGAATATGCAGCGCAACATTGATCCCAACTTCGCCACGAACTGTAATCCGGACGGCGTCAGCCAGCGCATCACCGGCGTCGATCCAATCACCGGCGTCCCTCGACCTCCGTGCAGTGGCGGCAGGCGGCTCGGGAT
>DATCXQ010000657.1:0-4567 GCA_036565725.1 Blastocatellia bacterium | reverse complement strand
AAGCGCCGACGGTAAAAACAATCAGGGAAAGGCAGATGAATTTCAGGCTGTTTGTTTTCATCAACGATCGTTTTCCTCGGCAAAACATCCACGAAGCCACACAAAGAAACACGAAGGAAAAGAGAAAACCTTCGCGCCCCTTCGTGTGACTTCGTGGATGTTTTCATTTTTGTTTCGCGGTAGCCGTCGTTCCGCCGCCCGCCTGCGGCGCTTTCTGCGCGGCCTTCGCCTTCTCGACGATCTGCGCCACGTCTTCCAGCAGCTTCTTCGCGTCGTAGACTACGCCGTCCTTGATCGTCCACTTCACTCCGCCGACTCGTTCGATCTGCCCCGTCTGATCGTTCAGCCGAATCGCGCCCGTGCCGTATAGGACCTTCAGATTCGCGACCGGGTTTTCGGGAACGATGATCAGGTCGGCCAGTTTACCCGGCCGGATTACGCCGAATTCCATTGGCCGCCCTTGTTGTTGAGAGAGCAACTCCGCGCCGTTGAAGGTCGCCGAGCGGATCACTTCGAGCGGATGGAATCCCGCCTCCTGAAACAACTCCAACTCGCGGATGTACTCGAAGCCGTAGGTCTTGAAGATGAAGCCCGAATCCGAGCCGGTGGTCACGCGGCCGCCGCGATTCTTGAACTCATTAACGAAGGCCATCCAGAGCCGGTAGTTGTTTTTCCATTCGACCTCGTCCTGAGTCGTCCAGTTGAACCAGTAGGAGCCGTGGGCCTCGCGGCTGGGCTGATAGAACTGCCAGAGCGAGGGCAGCGTGTAACGGTCGTGCCACTCGGCTCGCATCGCGCGCATCAGGTCTCGGCTGGCCTCGTAGATGGTGAACGTCGGGTCAATCGTGAAGTTGAGCTTGATCAACTCGTCCATCACCTCGTTCCACTTCTTGCTGCCCGGCGGCGCGGCCTGCTTCCACAATCGCCCGGCCTGGCCGAAGCGGTGCTGCTCGTCGTTGTAGTTGTAATCGAGCGGGAAGTCCTGCACGACGCGGTCGGCGAAGAGCGATTCTGGCAAGCCGTACCAATGCTCCATCGAACCCATCCCCATACGCGCGGCCTGAATGACGTTGGTTCGAACGACGCCCGTTTGAGCCATGTGCGTCGTCGTGCCCATTTGCAGATTCTTCGCCTCGTCGAGCAGCGCGCCGATGATCTCGGGGTCGAAGATCGAATCGCCGCCGATGACTTTGAAACCGTCCGCGCCCTTCTGCTTCGCCCAGCGAACGTATTCGCGCGCGAGTTCCGGCGTGGTGATCTGGCCCTTGTCCCAACCCGCGCCCGGGCGGACGTATACGAAGATGCGCGGCGCGACTATCTGATTCTTCGCGCTGCGCTCGCGCTCGCTGATCGTCCAATCGACGCCGTTGCCCGAGCCGGGATCGCGAATCGCCGTCACGCCGTGGGCCATCCACAACTTGTAGACGTATTCGGCGGGCGTCCCCTGCGCGAAGCCGCCGATGTGCGCGTGACAATCGACGAGGCCCGGCAACACGTACATTCCGTTGGCGTCGATCTCCTTCACGCCTTTGGCCGGGCGGTTCGATTCTTTGACGGCGACTTTGGGAAAGCCCACGCTCTTGATCTCTTTGATCCGATTGTTTTCTATGACGATGTCTACCGGGCCCAAGGGCGGAGCGCCCGCGCCGTCGATCATCGTCGCGCCGCGAATGACCAGCCGCTCAAACGGCCCTTCGCCTTCGCCGGGTTTGCGATCAGGGGCGGGGGTGACTAAACGTTGAGCCTGTTGAGCCTGCGCGAATACGACCGCGACGCCGAAAGCGCATAACATAATAACAAACCACGATTTGGACGCGAGACGTGACATAGCCGTTCTCCTCCGAAAACGTACCGTAGGTTGTCCAACCTGCGGATGCCTCGATTAATGAGCCGTTCAGTCACTATCAAGTAGCTTGATGACGAATCCTCCGCAGGTTGGACAACCTACGGTACATCGCGCGCCGCGTTTTCATTCTTACAGCACATCGCCAAGCGACATGAACGGTTCAGCTTAAAATTGGTTGTTTACTTAACTGCGCGGATGGCGGGCAAAGAATGAACTCTTTCGCCCAGGGAAGCAAGAGTCGGCGCAGTGGCTACCAGGGGCTGAAAAATTCCTCCTTCCGCGCCGTATCTTTTTTCGACCATGTGGTAATAAGCGCATGAAGGCCCAGGCGCCTTACAATTCGGGCGAGGTTCATTCGGACATATGACTGACGAACGATTGCTTGAACAAGCGGCATCCGGCGACGAGACAGCGTTCGCGGTGATTTACGAACGCCACCGCGGTCTGGTCTTCCGCTTCGCTTACCGCCTGTCGCAATCGAGAGAGATGGCCGAAGAGATCACGCACGATTGTTTCCTGAGCCTGATCAAGGAGCCTCAACGATTCAAAACCCAAGAGCAAAGGGCTTCATTGAGAACTTACCTTTGCGCGGCGGCCCGCAATCTGGCCTTCAAGCGTTTGCGACGGGCCGGCGCCGAAACAGCGGTTGACGACTTTTCTGAACAACTGGTGGCGGCGGAGTCACAAGGGCCATTGCGCTTACTGCTCGACGCCGAAGTTTCCGAGGCCGTCCGGAAGGCCATCGGCGAACTGCCGCCGCTGCAACGTGAGGCGTTGATCCTGTTTGAATATGAAGAGCTGTCCCTGGCTGAAATCGCCGAGGTAGCCGGCGCGGACGTTGGCACGGTGAAATCGCGGCTCCATCGAGCCAGACAGCGTTTGCGAATACTGCTCGCGCCCTACTTCAAGGAAGGCGTGGATATAAACTTAGAAAGATGTCGATTATGAATTATCTGGAAGAGAATTCTCCGGACCAGAATCCGAAGCCGGCCGATGAGGTCGTAGAAGACAGGGATCTGAAAAATCTGCTCGGCGAGTGGAGCCCTCCTGAGATTACAAGCTCTCTTGACCAACGCATACTTAGGTCATATCGGCGCCGATTTCTTCACAGACCGGCGTGGCGGCGATGGCTCACGGGATCGATCAGCTTGCCTGCGCCGGTGGCGGCGGCAGCCGCGTTGTTGTTGTGCGCAACGTCTTACCTGGCGGCGCGCAATGCGACGAGCCGCTCCCTTGAGGTTCCGCTTATAACCGCCCCGGTACAAATCGTTAAAGTTCCTGTCCCCGTAATTCAGGAGAAGATCGTGACGCGCTTCGTGTACAAGCAAACAGGCGCGAAAAAAGCCAAAGAGGGCCCGGCGCCCATTTCCCCGCCCACTCGCATCGACCTGGCGCATTTTCGCCCGGTCGGCGAAATCAAACTTATTGTCATTCCTGGAGGTAACAATGAGAAATAGAATGTATTTGCTTCTTGCCGCTCTTTTGCTGTTTTCTACTCGATTGCAGGCGCAGACGCTTGAGAGTCTGGCGAAGAACAATGGGAGTCCGGAACTACAGGTGAATGGCATTGTGGCAACCTTCTCGCCATTTGCCGAAGGGCGCGCGACGACGGAGGGGGTCCTTCGCTTCAACGGCGCCGTTGACGAAACCAATGCAATCTGGAGTTTCCTGGTCAATCCCGCGACCGGAATGTATATCAGCTATGTCTTGATCATCGAGCGGCTGCCGGATTCCACGAAGCTGAAAATCACAATCGCGCCCATGCCGGAAGAGTCCCTCGACGTCTTCCGCGGGACTGTCTGGGCGAAGATGTTAGAGCTGAGATGGCCGAATAGACCCAGTTACACCCCGTCGCCTCCGCCGAGTTACCCTGAACCGCTCGTGATTAACTTGAATGACGTGATCAAAATTCCGCTGTGGGTTAACGCGGGGACGGAATGGGGAGTGGTCGGAGACCAGATTCGTTTTGCCAAAGACCGGCCTAAACCCGGTCGTGACTTCACGATCGATGACGTGAAGTTCAACTTGGCCAACTTTCGTTTGATCATCAACGGCGAGGTGCGCAGCGGCGAGCGCGAGTTAAAAGGGTTCGGCCTAGGGGAACTCCCCGCGTTTTATTTGCCTGGGAAAGGGGTTTTCGTTATCTCGTTCAGGCCGCGCGAAGGGTACAATTTTCAGAAGATCGGCGTGGCTGACGGGAACAAGATCAGTTTCAGCTACGGCGTCGATAAGTACGAATGGGTAAACCGTTACCCGATTCTCCCTGACGGCGGTCCCTGGAACCTGTGGGTAATGCTCGATCCCGACTTCCAGCCGAGCCAAGAGACCATAGAAGCTCACAAACTGCTCAGCAAGGGGAACTGCTGCGTGTATTATGCATGGGACCTGAAACCTGCTGGCAAACCTCCTTCATCCAAGACTTCCTCATCCAAGAAATGACAGTGAAGGCCATTTACAATGAGGAAATGAGTACGCCGAAAACGGTTCCAATAACCTTGCAATCCACGCTTTGACTTGCCATCATCACGCCGCATTTCGCTGAGAACACGCGCCAGGGCGTTTGCGTTCTCAGCGACACTTCTTTTGTTTTTCTAGACAATCATTTTCTTGAACATCGTTTTAAGAGCGATTTCGTAGCTATATGCCGGGCACACCAAGAAGTGGATAGCGTAGGGGCAGACCTATGTATCTGCCCCGCAGCGGCGCAATTGCCAGACCGGG
>DATCXQ010000645.1:0-4850 GCA_036565725.1 Blastocatellia bacterium | reverse complement strand
GTGGCGACCTGGCGATTCCTGAATGGCGCCAGGTCGCCACCGCTCCCTGTATCGTCCGCCACGATTATACGGCCAAAGACCGTGAGGCCAAAACGAACAGCCCGAACGAATCGGCGTGACTTTTTGACCACGGCGACAAGCGCGATCAGTCTGCGTGAGCGACGGTACCGGGAGCGGTAGCGACCTGCATTTCGGCGCGAATGACGATTCGATTGTCCGCTTGCAGTCGCTCGTGAGCGATCTGAGAGACCGCCGCGAAGCTTTGGGGATCGAGCGCCTGGATTACCTTGTGATTTCGGGCGACTTGACGAATCTGCGAATTGCGGTCTGGCATCACCCCGCGACCGGCGCTGAGAAGATCGCCGACGAGGATTCCATCGAAAGATTGCGCAAGGCCGATTTCAAGCTCTGCATCCACGGCCACGTCCACGAAGACCGCGCCGATCTGGTCGGTTATCTGCATCCGATCCGCAAGCTGCACATGGCCGGGGCCGGATCGTTCGGCGCCGTCGCGGCCCATCGCCCGCCGTCAACCCCACGGCTTTACAACCTGATCGAGATTCCGCGCGACCACAGCCTGATTCGAGTTCACACGCGATGCATGCGGAAAGAGAGCGGCGCCTGGGACGGATGGGCGGTTTAGCCCGGAGATAACGCCTCTGTTAAGAAAGCGTTTTACGAGATCAAACTTAAATGATCTATCAACAGTTCGTAGTCCCGCCTTTAGGCGGAAGCGTCAGTCGTGGATCCATTTCTTAACGCCAAACGCTTCCGCCTAAAGGCGGGACTACGAACCGCGCTATTCATTTTGATAATCAATTTTTGCTGTCCAACAGGGCCGAATCGACCATCGGGGTGAATTGATCATTGACGGCGCTCCACAGGCTCTTCGCCAGCGCCTTGCGGTCGTCAGACCTGATGGCGTGCGAGCCGAATGTGATGGACGCTTCGATGCTCGACAGTTTCAACAGTTCCCTGGCGTGTTCCGCGAACGTCACATTCTCCCACCAGTTTACCGCCAGATAGGCGGGCTTCTCGTCCGGCATGGTCCGGTAACTGATCGAGGCGTAAGAGACCGGATAGTTCGCCTTCGCCGCCGGATCGAGCAGCGACGGATGAAACGGCAGGACACGGTCGCCGGCGCCGCTCACGCCTTCCGGGAATAGGACCACACCCATCCCCTCATCCAACGCCTGGTTTATCTCTCTGATGACTCGGGGGATGTCCTGCATTTTTTCGCGGTTGACGAAGATCGTGCCGACGCTGCGAGTCAGCAATCCTATGCCGGGCCAATCGGCGACGTCGCCTCTGGAAATGAATACGCACCCCAGACGCGCCGCATAGACGACGATGTCGACGTAGCTCAGATGGTTCGAGACCATAAAGAACGGAGGCCTCGGGGGGTCGCCGTTCGTGACTATGCGCATTCCTATGATCGCGGCCACCGACCGTCCCCAGGCGCTCATCATCATCTTCCGCCACCGCCGTCTGATTCCTTTGAATGGCGCCGTCAGATACTTGCCGACCAGCCAGAGCAGGTACAGAACGGCTGACGCTAAAATCAAAGCCGGAATTCGGATTGAGACTCGAAATGATTTCATCACCGCTCATTTTATAGTTAACAACGGGTAGATCGAAAACCCTTGCGGCCTTCGGGCGCGCAGCGGTATTGTCGATGATCGACCGGCGATTAAAACCGCCGGCGCCGTTGACGAACCTTGGCGTTCGCCGATCGCGAGCGACGTCCTGAAAGAATGAAAATCGGGGTTTTCAGAGGAGATTTATGAAAAGATTGTCGTCCTTGTTTCCGACGGCCTTGGCCGTCGCGACCGTTATGCTGTTTGCGTCCTGTTATAATGGGGCGATGGAAAACAAAACCAGTTCAACGCCGGCTCCGACCGAATCGGGTTCCGCGGCCAAAATCGTCAGCCTCGACCCGGCCTTCGACAAACTCGTTCCCGCAAACGCCAAGGTCGAGAAGCTTGTCGACGGGCATGAGTGGGTCGAAGGGCCTGTCTGGAACCGCAAAGAGAGCTACCTGCTCTTCTCCGACATCCCTAACAACGCGATCATCAAATGGCAGCAGGGCAAAGGCGAAAGCGTTTTTATGCAGCCCGCCGGTTACACGGGCAAAGAGCCGTTCACCGGGCGCGAACCCGGTACGAACGGTCTGACCTATGATTCTCAGGGCCGCCTGGTCGCTTGCGAGCACGGCGACCGGCGAGTCTCACGACTCGAAGACGACGGTAAAACCAAAACGACGCTGGCGGACAAATACAACGGCAAACGTCTGAACAGCCCTAATGACCTGGCTTACAGGTCGAACGGCGACCTCTACTTCACCGACCCGATCTACGGCCTGCCGAAGGGAGCGGAAGACCCGGCGCGCGAGCTGGATTTCTGCGGCGTCTATCGTTTGTCGAAAGACGGCAAACTGACCCTGTTGACCAGAGAGATCACGCGCCCGAACGGCATCGCCTTCTCGCCGGACGAGAAGAAGCTTTACGTGGCGTCGTCCGACCCCGACAAGGCGATCTGGATGGTTTATGACGCGCAGCCTGACGGAACGATCGCCAACGGCAAGATCTTCTTCGACGCGACGGCATGGGCCAAGGCGAAGCGTCCCGGATTGCCCGACGGAATGAAGGTGGACAAAGACGGCAACCTCTTCGCCACCGGGCCTGGCGGAGTTCTGGTCTTTTCGTCAGACGGCAAACATCTGGGGACCTTCGACACCGGCGTGCCGACTTCGAACGTGGGCTGGGGCGACGACGGCTCGACGCTCTACATCACGGCCAACACTGCCCTGCTGCGCGTTAAGCTCAACACTAAAGGACTCGGCTTCTAAATCGGGGCAGGGCTTAGCCACAGAGGCACAGAGACACAGAGAATCACAAAAAAGTTGTTCAGTTTTTCCCTTTCCCTGATTATTCTCTGTGTCTCTGTGCCTCTGTGGCAGCTCTATGGAGCGCGAGCGCTACCATTACGATCAGCGGCAAGACAATAATCACGCCCACGACGCCCAGCTCGCGCTCGCCGATCCGGAACGTCATGAAAAGATTGAACCCGAGCACGCCGAAATATAGACCGACAGGCCCCAGCGCCTTGTAGCGATAGCTCCAAACGCCGGCGCCCGCGCCCGACGCCTTTGCGAAGACAACTTTTTCTAGCGCCGCGAAGAGGCGCAAGATCACGAAACAAACGAAATACCAGCCGACGAAATTGGCGAGCGTGATTCCGAAATAGCTTCCGCCGTCAGGGTAATAATAAATCTTGCCCAGGAACCAGCGGTCACCGCGCAGCGCGACGGGATCGATAATGATGTCAAGGTACATCATCAGGAACGCGGCCAGCGCCGCAGTCGCCCAACGATTTCGCGTCTCGCCGCAGTTCAATACCTGAACATCTCGCCAACTCGCCTTCAAACGGCCCAGCAACATCGTCGCCAACTCCCAACTGACGTAAGACAGAAATGTGAACGAGAGCGAGTCCATGAAAGGAACGCCGGCGACCCACAGCTCAAGATGGCTGGTCTGATCAATGTAATAGTAGAGGCCGAACGGAAACCCCGTCCCGGCCACCGCCGAACTCCACTCGCACAGGAACGCGACCCCGTAGGCGACCGCCGTGAAGAGCGCCGTGCGACGCCAGCCGATGTGGGTGATCGCCAGAAATAGGTAGCAGGCGAAGAAAATGAAGACGTAGGGGCGATAGGCGATGGTCGAAATTAGCAGCTCGAAAAAATGAATCATGTGTTCACTATGGATTAAGACGGCTGGCAGATTAATCCTGTAATCGCGCCCTGAGGCGACCATTCGATAATACTATGGGTTGATGTCGCATTTAACGGTAAAATAGTTGACAGTTTTATGAGCGGCGAGTATCTTTGCCGCAGCATACATATATATATTGAATACGTATATTGCTAAGTATATTGCTACGTCACACAAAATCTTTCCTCGCTTATCGCACTAATTAATTTCCGAGTAGGCGCAGGCGCTTGGGGCGTCTTCACTCTATCCGCAATAATTCAATAATAGAACGTTGCCCCGTCTTTCGCTAATGCAGGCAGGTCTGTCCCAGTTACTTGCCTGATGAATGCGCGTGGTGTCTGTCCTACGCTCAAGTTCACCAGGTCGTTATGCGCTAACCCCGTATAAGTAATGTTCCTCTGAAATCAGGCCAGCTTCTAAAAATAGCGCTTTTTCCATCGTGCCCCACATAACCCAACCCAGAAAGGGAAAATTCCATGAAGTCACTGAAGCTTATAATCGCAATGTCCTTTGTGGTGTCGGCGCTAGTTTGTCTGACGATACTGCCAAATTCCGTCGCAGGATCCCAAACAGCGACAAATGCTCCCACGACCCAATTGAGCGAACTTGTCGACGACCTGCACAACGGGTTTGGCGCCAAGGGCACTCCCATAGATGAATGCGCGGGAGACCCGGTTCCGCTCCGCTCGTTTGAAGACAACAAATTCATCTTCAGCGAGATCGAAACCGTCGAGGATGGACTTGGGCCTACCTACAACGATAAGGGTTGCGCCTCATGCCATAGTCAGACGCTTGTCGGCGGCAGCAGCCAGACCCGGGAACTCAGGGCCGGGAATCTTGTTAACGGCGTCTTCGTCGAACCGCCGGGCAACCAGAACCGGTCGCTGATTCAACTTAGGTCCATCGCGGCCCCCATCTCGGAGACCCTGAACGTCATCGCCGCGCAAAACGTCAGGGCTTTCCGCACCTCCCTCAACACCATCGGCGATGGCTTCATAGAGGCCATCGACAGCAACGACATTGAGGCCGTCAGGTTAGCCCAGCCGGCTGGCTTCGTAGGAACGCGAATCAATGTTG
>DATCXQ010000643.1:0-2402 GCA_036565725.1 Blastocatellia bacterium | reverse complement strand
GGCAGGGGCAGGGGCAGGGACAGGGGCAGGGTCGCGAGAGGACCATCATCGTTTACGCCAATCAGTCCTGGATCGACACAGGCATTGAAGTCGAGCCGAACATGACGTTCACGATAACCGCCGAAGGGACAATAGAAATCGGCAATCGCGCCAGCAGCGGTCCTGACGGCAACCGCGACGCGAACATCAGCACTTCGAACTATCCGATGAATGACGTCGCGGCCGGCGCGTTGATCGGCAAGATTCGCTACCGCGACGGGCGAGATTCGAACCTCGTCTTCATCGGCTCGCGCGGCGCGCCGGCAAGCGAGCCGAATGAATACGGCCGGCTCTTCCTCGGCATCAACGACGATTACTTCCGCGATAACACCGGCTCGTATAGGGTGACGATTCGGTGGTGAATGCGGAATGCGGAATGCGGAATGCGGAATGAAGAGAGTTGACGAGAGGCAATTTCATTCTGTGCTAATGATCCGCCTTAACGATTCAAAGTGTCGTCGTCCTATAAGCGCCAAGATATGATTGTCATTCCGCATTCCGCATTCCGCATTCCGCATTCATTCGACGGCGCCTTCATCAACGCTCAGCGAACCGTGGTCGGCGTCGAGCGTCGCTGTTACGCCTAGAGGCAGGGTCAGGTTGCCGCGTGGGCTGTGGCCGCTGGGCAATCCGAACATTACCGGGACGTTCAAATCAGCCGTGCATTCGGCCAGGACGTCCTGGATTCGATAGCCCTGATCGGCGTGTTGAGCGCAATCGATCATCTCGCCGAAGACTATCCCGCGAACTCCGTCGAATTTTCCGGCCAGTTTCAACTGTTGCAGCATCCGGTCAATCGCGTAAGGCCGCGTGGCGGTGTCTTCCAGGAAAAGGATCGAGCCTCGCGTGTCGAGTTCGTCGGGCGCGCCCATCATCGCCGCGATCAACGACAGGCACCCGCCGAGCAAACGTCCGGTTACGCGTCCTCCCACGCCGCTATGCAGCATCTCGGTCTTGTTCGATCTGATCTCGCCGAGCGGCGACGCGCCGGTAATGGCTTTGATCAGCGTTTCGCGGTCGTAATGCTCCTCGCCTCCGGCCAGGTCTTTAGCGGCCATCGGCCCGTGAAAAGTCACCCACCCGAAGCGGCGGTAAAAGTAGAGGCTGAGCGCGGTCATGTCGCTGTAGCCGATGAATATTTTCGGGCGCCGGCCGATCAGGTCTTCATCAAGCAGGTTGAACAGACGCATCGACCCATATCCGCCGCGCGCGGCCCACACGGCCTTGATTTCAGGGTCGGCGAATGCCCGCGTCAATTCAGCGGCGCGGCGCCGGTCGTCGCCCGCCGTGTAGCGGGCTTTGTCGAGAATCCCCGGCTCGTATCGCGCCCGAAACCCCAGGCGTTCGATTTCGGCCACGCCGCGCGCGAGGTAATCGGCCTTCAGGTTGCTCGCGGGGGCGACGATGGCGACTGTGTCGCCGGCGCGCAAAGCCGCTGGTTTGATGATTGGCGCTGATTGGGTCATAACCTATCGCAGATCGTGTTTACAACGCCGCTCTAAGAAAAAGAGTTTCAGCCCAGAATGAACACGAATATTCACGAATAAGGACATGAGGCGGAAAACGGATGGATATTCAAGACCAGGAAAAAGATTCGTGTTCATTCGTGTTCATTCGTGGCTGAAATTCTTTTTCTTATCTACGTTCGCCGGCGAGAGAAGGGCGTAATTGATTGGCGTCACGGTTCAACGAATCCAGTTGGCCCATGATCGGCGCGGTCTGCTGCAGGATCTCCTTGGTCATCTCAATGGAAGAGAGCAGCGAGTCGAAGTCCAGCGAGAGGATGTGTTCCGGGGTCGGCATCGTGACGACCTGATCGTTCACCAGGCCGAAGAAATTCTCGATCATCTGCAACTGCGCCTCGACGCGTTTGACGCTGCGTTCGATGTCATCGAAGGTCTGCAGACGCCGGCGCAATATCTCGACGTTCTTTTCGTGAAGGGGGCGCGTCGCGTCGTCGGCGAATTGCGCTGAGCGTTCGGCCTGGCGCAACTGATTTTCCACCGTCTGGCGGTTGATCGCGCGCAGGTGGTTCTTGCGCCGGCGGTATTCGTCGAGCAGGTCGACGAAGGCTTCCCACGTGGATTCGAGCTCACGCAGTTGCATCGGCTCTTCGGACAGGCGCGCGAATTTCTTGTAATTATCGCGGATCTGCCTCTTCATCCAGCTCAAGTAATCCACGGCCTCGCGCTCGCGCGGGTCAAAAGTCTTGATCATCTCCTCGCGTTGTTTGCGGCGGTGCTCTTCGAGCAGGTGGCGCGAGCGGCGGTCGACTATGCGGCGGTAGAATCTCGAAGCGGGGACGGTGGCCAGGTAAACGCCTTCCATGACCAGCGCGCCGGCCAGCACCAGCGTCGGCTCAA
>DATCXQ010000593.1:0-5752 GCA_036565725.1 Blastocatellia bacterium | reverse complement strand
TATGGGACAACCGCTTGCTTACGCGCGCGGTACCGTACCGGCGCCCCAATGTTGCGTGTATCGATTTATGGGTAACACCAAACAACCTTGTTAACGCTGTACTGGATATTTTTCCAACTCCCCAAAACTGGAGGAACACATGCAAGACACCCGACGCTTTGCAAAACTCAGTCGCGCTCTCAGTTTGAGAGCGACTGCCTGCCGACTTTTGATCGCCTCTCTCATTTTCACTTCGCTGATACCGCTCACGGATTGCAAGGTAACAAAAACTGTTCGAGTCGATCCGTCAACAGTGAAGGAGCCAGGAAAAGAGAAAATCGTCGGAGTCACGACCACCGACGGTCAGGACGTTCGCTTCGACCCTATTGGGGCTACGCTCAGGGATAACGCCATTCAGGCCTCCGTCAACGGAGCGCCGTATCAGATCACTCTCGACCGGGTGCAGCGGTTCTGGATTGAACGAAAGGAAACGTCAAAGGCGCGCACCATCGGTCTCGTCGCGGGCGTGACCGTCGGCGCTTTTGTTGCGTTCGTAGCCATCGCGCTGGCCACCAAGCAGTCCTGCCCCTTTATCTATTCATGGAATGGCTCGGAGTACGTTTTCGACGCCGAGCCATACGGGGGCGCAGTTACGCGCGGTCTGGAGCGTGACGATTATTCAGAGCTCGAAAATCTTCGCGCGGAAAAAGGCCTCTATCGTTTAATGATCACGAACGAAGTGCCGGAGACGCAGTATACCAACCTGATGGAACTGCAGGTGGTCGACCATCCGGCGGCGACGAGGGTGGCGGCCGACGAGTGGGGTGGGTTTCACGTCCTGGCCGCGCCCCAACGCCTGACCTTGGCCAGAGACAATCAGGGACGCGACTTGCTTCCCTGGTTGGCGACGACCGATCGAGTCATATGGGAAGCTCCGCCGGTTCTCGACGCCAATGGCGGCGTGAGGCAGGAGATCGTCCTGACTTTTCCGAAGCCAAAGGGAGCGACGCGCGCCAGGCTGTTGGCGAATGTGGCCACGGGGTTGTGGGGATCCGGCATGATCAAAGAGATGCTCAAGCTTCGCGGACGTGATCTGGAGTCATGGTACGCCTCGATGGAAAGCGATCGGACGCAATCCGCCGCGCTCTTCGCCTGGATACTCAGGGAAGAGCTGTTCGCGCTCAAGCTCGAAGTCGAAGAACCCGACGGATGGAAACATCGCGGTACGCTGCCCGGCGGAGGGCCATTCCTCGCCGAGGATCGAGTTGTCGCTCTCGACGTGAGCCGGGCGACGGGCGATCAACTGCGCGTCAGAATCCGCCCGCCAGTCGGATTCTGGGCGCTCAACTCTTTCGCCGTTGATTACGGACCCGACCAACCGCCGGTCGTGGAGAAGGTCAGCCCGATTAAGGCCTGGAGTGACGGGGACCGTGACATGCTGGCCGAGTTGTCGAAGTCGGATGACGCTTACTATGCCATGCCAAACGTAGGCGACCGAGGCTGGGTCAACTTTCCCGCCCCGCCGCCGCGCACGGGAATGGAACGGACCGTCTTCCTGCACAGCCGAGGTTATTATCGGCTCCATCTGACCGGCAGCGGAAACCCCGATACCGCAACCTTGGAGCAAATCGGCAATACCCCGGACGCCGCGGCGCGCCTCGCCATCAAGCGCTACAACGAATGGCGCGTCGCGCAAGCGTCGAAGTGATGGATTTTTCAATACCCCAGATTACATCAGGAAGGGGAACGAGCGTTCTCGTTCCCCAGTCAAATTCTAGAGAGGATTTCAGATCTGTGTACAGGTTCATAGAACTTGGATAACGCCGATTATCCGCCGGCGCGACAGGCGACAAAAGTAAATTCGATGATCGCTCTTTGGGATGATTGAAGGGCGTAGGCAGCTATTGTCAGCCGAATCTTGCGCTGTCAGCCAAACGCTGCGTCTCATTTCGATTTCTACCGCAACAACCTCAGGTTTTTCCGTTCTAGCCTTGGCTCCCGCGTGGTATGCAGATTGCCAATCGCAAGTTCGCGCGCGGGGATTAAAGCGCCCGGCGCCCTGCTCCATGTCCTTAGCTCTTTCGCTCTCTTTCAACAATTTCGCTCTCTGACAACAATGGCGCAACGCTGGTTGCGCCATCACTCGCAACAAAACTGCATCCGTTTCCACAACATTAGGAGGTTAAGTGATGAGACGATGTTTGAGGTTCTTTCCCATAATACTGGCCGCCCTGGCTTTGGCGGCCAGCGGTTCATCCCCGATCTTACGTAATGCAGGCGCGCAGCAGGGCGGGGCGCAATTGAGCGTCGCGGCTCAGCAGCAGATCAGCGCCCTGCTCCAGGAAAAATGGTCGCGCACAGCGGCGCAGAAAAAAATCAACTCGCAACTCCTCTATGCGATGAAAATGCGGCGCGGCGAGTCACTGACCGCCCGCGGTGAGGTTCGTACGCTGAACTCGGCAATGGACGTTGCTAAAATTGACGGGGACGGCCAGGTGTTAGTTGACATCAAATCCGTCGTCGGCAAGGAGTTGCTCGAAACTATCAAGAATCTCGGCGGAGAGATCAGATACTCCTCGGAAAAGGCCGGGGCGATTCGCGCTCTCTTGCCGCTCGATTCATTGGAAAAACTGGCGGGCGACCCGGATGTCAAGTCCATTAGCCCGGCCGCCATCGCGTTTACTAACCGCCAGACGTCCAGCGCCGGCAAGACCGGCCAGAATGGAACGTCGGCGCCTCTCGGAATGAACGGCGTGCGCCCCAGTTTCAATCAACGCGCGATGAACGTTCGCGCGCGACTTACAGAGGCGCTCGCGAAAGCCGGGAGCCTTGCGAAGGCGCAGGACCCGGTGTCCCCTCTCTCGGAGGGACAACTGATTCGTTTGCGAGCGCAACAGCCGGCTGCGGAAGCGCCAGGCCCGGTGACCAACACCGGGAGCGTCACTTCACGGGGCGATATGGCCCACAACGCGAGGGCGGCTCGCAATTTCTTCGGCGTCAGCGGAGCGGGGGTCAGGATCGGCGTCCTCTCCGATGGCGTCAACTTCCTGGCGCAATCGGTAGCCTCCGGCAACTTGCCTGCGGACGTGACAGTATTGCCGGGACAGGGCGGCCCTCCCACCGGCGGCGAGGGCACGGCGATGTTGGAGATCGTCCACGACCTGGCGCCCGGCGCGAAGCTCTTCTTCGCCACAGCCGTCAACGGCATTCAGAGTTTCGCCGATAACATCCGCGCGCTGCGCGCAGCGGGCTGCGACATTATTGTTGACGACGTCATTTACTTCGTCGAGTCGCCGTTCCATGACGACATCGTTTCGACCGCGGTAAATGAAGTGACCGCGGACGGCGCTCTCTATTTCTCGTCGGCCGGCAACGAAGGCAATTTCAATGACGGGACGTCAGGAACATGGGAGGGCGACTTCAAAAATTCCCGCGTCACACTCCCCACGCTCCCCGGCGGCACGCTGCACGACTTCGGCTCCGGGGTGATCTCGAACTTCATTGAAGTCGGCGGGTTTGTGGTGACTCTGCACTGGTCCGACCCGCTCAACGCGTCGGACAATGACTATGACCTCTTCGTCATGGACAACGCGCTGACCGCGGTGCTGGCCGCCTCGACCACAGTGCAAGACGGCGACGATCTTCCAGCCGAAATAACCTTCGCGCCTTCCGGCTCGCGCATTCTCATTTTCAAAGCGGATGGCGCGCAGCGACGCGCTCTACACTTGAACAATTTTCGTGGTGAGTTGGGGATCGCGACTACCGGCACGATTCGCGGCCACGCCGCCGCCGCCGATGCCTTCGCCGTCGCGGCGATTAACGTCGCGCTCGCGGGCAGCGGATCGTTCATCGGCGGCCCGACCAATCCCGTCGAGCTCTTCAGCGCCGACGGCAACCGTCGTATATTTTATAAATCCGACGGAACGCCTATCACGCCGGGCAACCTGTTGTTCAGCAACAACGGCGGCGAGATCCGCAAGAAACCTGACGTGACCGCGGCCGACGGCGTCGCGACCAGCGTGCCAGGATTCACGACATTCTTCGGCACTTCGGCCGCCGCGCCGCACGCCGCCGCCATCGCCGCATTGCTCAAATCCGCCAGGCCGAGATTGACGCCGGAAAGGATTCGACGGGCGCTGACCAGAACGGCTCTCGACATCGAAGCGGTCGGTGTTGACCGCGACTCCGGGGCCGGCATAGTGGACGCGTTCGCCGCGCTGCAGTTTATCGATGCGGATCCCGCGCCATTCCTCGAGGCCGGAACTGTGGCGACGACGGCGGTCGGCGGTGACGGAGACAACTTCGTCGAACCGGGCGAGAGCGGTATGCTTACGGTCCCGCTGACCAACGTCGGTGGCGCGACGGCGCTCGGCGTCACTGCGACGCTAACGACCTCGACCCCGGGCGTCACAATCACATCCGCGACGTCGAATTATCCGAACATAGGATCCAACGGCCAGAGCGCGAACAATGTAACTCCGTTCGCTTTCACTCTCGCCAACACCGCGCCCTGCGTCTTGGTGATCGACTTCAAGTTAACCGTCAACGTCGCGAACAGCAACGAGAGCCCGCAGACGCTCGCCTTCAAGGTTCAGACAGGAGAGGTGAACAGTACCGTCATCAGTTACACCGGGCCGCCGGTGCTGATCCCCCCCAATCTCGTCTCGACTGTCAACATCCCGATTGTGGTCAGCGGCCTTTCGGCTCCTATCGGTGACCTCAATTTTAGCTTTGACGGCAGTAGTTGCACGGACGCCCCTTTCGCGACGACAGTCGGTTTCGACCACACCTTTGTCGGTGATCTTATTGTCACGCTGACGTCGCCGCAGGGAACCACCGTCACGCTGATGAACCAGCCCGGAGGCTTTAATAACAATGGTCGCAACTTCTGCAATACCGTGCTCGACGATAGCGCTTTAGCCTTGATCCAAACCATCACGCCAGCCGGCGCGCCCTACACGGGATCGTTCAAGCCGGCCAGTCCGCTCGCGGCGTTCAACGGACAGAACGGAAACGGCACGTGGACATTGACTGTTACCGACGTCTTTCCGGCCGATGGCGGTAACGTACGCGCATTCTCGCTGACCTTTACAAACATCGTCTGTCCCGGCCCATAGGTGGTCGAAGAATAGGAGGGGAGAAACGTAGATAGGTAGACAAGGGGAAGAGGGGGCAGGAAGATTTTTCCCTCCTCCTCCCCTTGTTTCCTAATCTCCCCGACTCCTTGTCCCGTTGGCGCTCCTCTCCTTTTTTAGTTTTCTGTACGGAAAAATCGAAAAACTCCCGCTACCTTCCCCGCCTCTTCGTCACTCACGACTTGTGACTGACCTCTTCGCCGTTCACTTCTCGAGCAAATGTCCAGCGCTGAGGAAACGATCTTCGTTTTTTGATTCAAGGTCGAATTCCGCATCGAAATACGCGGCGGATCGATCGCATCAGTAGCTTTTCTCCGAACGTTTTCCTCGCGAGCGGAGTAAATATTGTTAGCGGCGCGGATTGGCCGAACAGATTTGCGACTGCGGCTTATACGGCCTCACTCACATTCGCGCTACTCATACAACCATCTGCACGACGCGCGTAAGCGAGCGGCGCATCACGCGACCGGCGATAGCTTGCCCATGCCGTAGTGCGCCATTTGAAAGAATAAAAATCGCGGCGCGAGGGTAGGGCGAACTTTCTTGGAGCGCCGCCCATCCTTGCCTGGTTGCACCGGTCAGTCGGTCATTGCCGGAAACCAAGCAGGCAAGGATGGGCGGCGCTCCAAGAAAGTTTG
>DATCXQ010000585.1:0-3647 GCA_036565725.1 Blastocatellia bacterium | reverse complement strand
GACGATCCGCAGGCCGGCGAGAAATACGCGCGGCGCGTGATCGAGATCGTCGAATGGTTGCGTGAGAGCGGCGCCGGTCTGGCGGGATTCATCGCCGAAACCTGCCCGAGCGTCGGCGGCCAGATATTCTTTCCCGATGGTTATCTGGCGGAGGTCTACGCCGCCGTTCGTGGAGCGGGCGGCGTGTGCATAGCCGATGAAATACAGACCGGATACGGGCGGATCGGAACAGGATTTTACGCTTTTGAATCGCAGGGCGTGACGCCCGATATAGTCGCGCTCGGCAAACCGATCGGCAACGGCCATCCGATCGGCGCGGTGATCACGACGCCTGAGATCGCGGCGTCGTTCGCCAATGGCATGGAATTCTTCAGCACATTCGGCGGGAACACCGTTTCGTGCGCCGTGGGACTGGCGACGCTGGCCGTGACGCTCGAAGAGGATCTGCAATCGCATGCGCTGCGCGTGGGCCACGCGTTGCTCGAAGGCCTGCGAAGGCTCGCCGACCGCCACGAGATCGTCGGCGACGTGCGGGGCTCCGGGCTGTTTCTCGGCGTGGAACTCGTGCGCGACCGCGAAACGCTCGAACCCGCGGCCGAGGAAGCCTCATTCATCTCCAACCGTTTCCGGGAAGCCGGGATTTTGCTGGGAACGGACGGGCCTTTCCACAATGTGATCAAGATCAGGCCGCCGATGCCTTTCTCCGAAGCGGACGCCGATCTATTTATCGCAACGATGGAGGAGATAGTGGCGGAGATATAATTCTTTACCGTTTATATTGCCCTTCATACTTATACTTCGCAAAGATCAGGCCGGTGTTGAGCGCTCCTAATTCGCTTTCTTGTCGGCGCTGCGGGCTTCGATTTACGCGGGGATGGCGAGTTTGCAGCTTGTCGCGCAGGTGTTCAGCCGACGCCTACATGCGCGTGACGGCGGCGAGATGCTCGGCTTTCTATATTTGTTTTGATTTCATTTTCCTCTTTCTGAAAAGATTCTCCGAATTGTTCTGGCCAGCCAGCCGAGCAGGACAATCGTAGTTGTTTTTCCGAGTGTCAGCCAAAGATGTAGGCGGGCCGAACTTCAAAACTCAAACATCGAACATGCGCCAAAGCGCCGCAAACCTCATCGGGTTGCCTCTTGCTTCGCTCGGCGGCGGCTGACTTAGGCGCCTTTTAAGCTCCCACAACTTACGGCTTTATTTGGGTTTGACTGGCTATGGAAGCCGGCTTCGACCGCTGCATCTGAAACTAATCATATTAAAGCTCGCAGACAACAGCCGTAGCGGGCAACCCCTGATCTAATCTTGGCGCCGCCGTTGCTGACCTACCCGCCGGAGGACAGCGCGAGTGTTAGTCGGTGGTAAGCATGCCGATGACCTTTGCGCTGGCGCAGTTGCTCAAGCAACGCGGCCCGACACGTCGACGCGCCGTAGTCCTTGGTAATTGACTTGAACTCGAAACATGGAGGAGGTTATGAAAAGACAAATCAGGAATGTCATTACAAGTTTCGTGGTCACGGCCTTTGCGAGTATCGGGCTGATGGCGTTCGGGCAGAGTCCGTGTCCCTGTACCACGCAGACCGTGCAGCCCGTCGCGCCGCAACCGGTCGTGATACAGCAGACTGTAGAGCAAACTTGTCCGCAGCCTACCGTCATACAGACTGTCGAGGAGTTTGTACAGCAGCCTGTTGCACAGCCTGTTGCGCAGCCTGTGCCTTGTGCGGCGCAGACTACGGCTTGCTGCGCTGACCTTTGCGACCTGGTCAGGAGCATCGAGAAGCACGCGGATCATCTCCGCAGCGAATTCAAAGATTCGGTCAAATGTCTGGAATGCGCGGACGATTCCTATTACGACAGCGTGAAGGAATTCGAAAAGGCGACCGATCGCTTGAAGAAGCATTACAGAGAGGACTGCGATTCGTGCGAAATAGCCGGGGATGTGCAAGAAGTGCTAGCCCTCGCGAATTGCATCAGCGCTTACATGGATCCCTGCAGCCACTGCCCGGAAGTGATATCCGAGTGGACTGAGTTGCAGGCCGACTTGCAGCAGCTGGCGGGTCAGTACTGCACTACGGCTGCCTTCCAGCAGCCGATCAGTTTGGCGTGCCCGGTCCCCGCGTGCGTGCAGCCCACGTGCGTGCAGCCCGTGCAGCCCGTGCAGTTCGTACAGCCGACATGCCCGCAGCCGGCGCCAGTCGTGGTTGAGCCCACGTGCCCGGCGCCTGGCCCGGTCATCTACAAATAACCACTAAACGAGCGCCTGCTTCGGTCGCGGTAAAGTTTGCAACCCAAACCTTCCCGCGACCCCCGCAGGCTCCCATACCCGGATGCTAAGTATTTTGCCTGGCGTCCGGAGAGCCTGAGGATATGGAACTCTGGAAATGGCGACGGGTCAGGCCGAAAAAATAATGCCGACTGGCCTGTTCCGTCGGGCTCCGTATTCTCTACCGGCCTCCGGACGCTCCGGATAAGGTTTTGAGTCCCGCCTTCAGGCGGCGGTATCGGATCATCTAGCGACGCCGCATGAAGGCGGGACTCAAAACAGTTTCAAACGATTTTCCTTCGAGGCGCCACGATGTTGATAAACGCGCACGAAATGAAAGGGGCGGCCATCATCGCCAGAGATGGCGCGATCGGAGAGGTTGAGGACCTCTACTTCGATGATGAGAAATGGACGGCGCGGTATTTGGTGGTCAAAGCCGGCGCATTGCTCTTCAGGCGCGACGTGTTGGTCTCGCCGATATCAATCGAGAAGGTGGACGAAGCGAACAATGAGGTAATCGTCAATCTGACCAGAGATCAGGTGAAAAACAGCCCCGACATTGATACGCAGAAGCCGGTCTCGCGCCAGCACGAAACAGCTTTTATGGACTATTACGGCTACCCGTATTATTGGGGCGGCCCGTATTTGTGGGGCGACTCAGCGTTTCCCGCGACGTTGGCCATGCCGCCCGCGGTCGAGTCGCAGATAGCGGCGGCGGCGACCGCCAGGCGGAGCCAGTCCGAAGATTCATATGACGAGCGCCTGCGCAGCGTCAACGAGGTGAGGGGGTATCACATCGAGGCCGCCGACGGGGAAATCGGCCACGTGGACGATTTCGTCATCGACGACAGAGACTGGGCCATCCGCTCCATCGTAATTAAGACCGGTGGCTGGCTTTCGGGACGAAAGACCATCGTTTCGACGCAGTCTATCGAAGGGATCAGTTGGACCGAGTCGAAAATGTTCGTGAATCTCACCAGGGATCAGATCGCAAGCGGCCCCGAATATGTAAAGGATCGAGGATAGAAGATTGAGGATAGAAGATTGAGGATAGAAGATCTAGGGTTGAGGACATAGGTGGGGAGATCGAGTATCGAACGTAAATGCGATCTTCGATCTTCGATCTTCGATCTTCCATCCTCCATCCTCGATCATCGACAGACGGGAGGAGCGATGGCTGAAGCAAGAAGAGTAATCGAGGTAAGGACGTTGAATGTGGCTAGGGACTTGCGCGGGATGTCTCTGCTCGCGGTGGACACTGGGGCGAAATTGGGCGAGATACGCGACGCGATCATTCAGCCGACCGAAGGCCGCGTGATGGGCGTCGTCGTGCGCACGCCTGACGACGACGAACTGCGGCTGCGGATTGGCGACATCATCATAGGG
>DATCXQ010000566.1:0-6980 GCA_036565725.1 Blastocatellia bacterium | reverse complement strand
GACAGTCAGGACGAAGAGTCATCGATCTGGCGTCGTATCGCACGGAAGAATGTGGTTTGAATTGATGCCAATTATTCGAGTCACGCGCGTAGACGGCGCTGACCTTGGCAATCGCGTTGATCACGTGCTGTGCGGGAAGATCGGTTTCTTGACGGATCAGGCGATATCCCGCGTGATGGATGTCGTATTTGCGATGCAAATCTCGCTGAAAGGCGAGTTCGGAAAGAGTGTTGCAGGCGCGATTGAACTCTTCCATCGTGGATTTGAGTTCCTGCGCGGCGCTAGCGGCCAGGACCAATTTCGCCTTTATCGACAGGTGAAGATCCATCTGTTCAATATGCCACAAGCGTTTTACGTGAGACAAGTGTTTTATATGCGAAAGGGGCGGCGCATTCCTCTCCACCCAAAACGAAGCATTTATGGGTGAAGTATCCTGCGCAAAGAAAGATGAAATGTCCTGAGGGTCAGCGACCTCCCTATTAACACTCTAGCTCTATCACAAATCGCGTATGTCGCCGATCGATAACGATTTCATTTTCTGACGGAGTGTAATCATTTTCTATCACGTATGCGCAAATCTTGATTATCTTGGGTGGGCGGCCTGCGGCGTCCCAACTCCGCGTTCTCTCGACGAGGACTTCGGCGAGTGAGAGATCCGGGCCGTAGCCTCGCACGCATAACTCGAAAGGCGTCTCTCCCGACCAGTCCTGTGGTGGGGTTTGACCCGGCGGACGCCCCCATATCGCCATACTGCCTCCATTAAGCAGGCCACTCGTCGAGCGGTACTTTCCCGCAAGTCCGAAAAGATAAGGCACGATGTCGCCATCCGCTAATTCGCCATGTGCAGTCAAGCCGCACCTGAAATCCCGATAGTCCTTGTCGATTCTGAGCAGCCTCGACCATAAAAAGAATTTTGCCGCCAACTCGTGCTCATGAACCGTCACCCCCGTCTGCAGGTTTTCGCTCGGTCCCGTAAGGAGTTTATAGACCGCTTCCGCGTCAACTTCCTGCGGGTCATCTGCCCTGAGATGAAGCAGAAGACCAGGGTCGGGGCCGAGGGGCGCCTCAACATACTCGGCGGCGGTCGCGCCTGTAAACGCGCCCCTGAGCGGCATAAAACCGCAAAGAATAAGGGAGATACTGGTCAGGCGTTCGCCGTTGAGCTCAAAGCAGACGCTCATTTGGCGGCCTCCGGGAAGAATGAATAAGGGGACGACAATTCGACCGCCTTGCTTCAATTGTTCGCGCCATCCGGGTGAAATCTCCTCAGCGCCTGCCGTGACGATGATTCGGTCATAGGGGGCCGAGCCCTCATGCCCATACCCCCCGTCGGCGCATACGACCTCTACCTGCCCAAACCCTGCTTCTGTCAGGCGCTCCCGTGCGCCCGCCGCGGTGTCTTCGTCAATGTCAACTGTCGTGACCTTCCCGGTCTCGCCAACCATGTACGCCATCAGGGCCGCGTTATATCCGGTTCCGGCGCCGATCTCCAAAACCTGGTGGCCGGGTTCGAGACCGAGTTGCTTCAGCATCATGACCATCACACTAGGTTGGGAAGACGAACTGAGGGCGGAGGCGCCTTCCTTCTTAGTAACGATGGCGTCATCCCGGTAGACCTGATCGAGAGGCAAATCAGGCAAAAACATGTGGCGCGGAACCGCTCTAAAAGCCTCCTCAATCTCTGAGTTCAGAATGAATTCGGGAATGTTCTGTTTCAGTTGATCGATCAGCGTTTTGTGCAGTGTTGACGCTTCAGGCGATTGAGAGTTGTTATCCATAATTATGCGAAGGCTTGATTGTTTCTGACAATCATTAAGAAAGAATTTCTACGCGGTAACTCGGCCGCTGTTTGTGTGGGCGTGGGTACCGGGCGCGGCAGGTTAGCGCAGCCGCTTATCGATGTCCATTAATTCGGGAGGTTCTTCGGATCCCCGACTGAACGCTTGCCCCGGGATTTTGAGATGTGAGTTTATCGCTTTACGGTGTTTCGGTATAGCAGAGGAAAAATATAATGCTAAGGAATTGAACAGACTCCGGTTCTTCCTTATTCCGATCAAGCTTCTTCTCGACCGGTCATAATAAGACACCGATGGGCTGTTAGTTTTGGGCGCAAATATTCCAGATAACTTTCCGAGACCGGATTGCTCTTACTTTCCTAAATCACCGGTGCGAAGTGATGCAGCAATCGGATCAGCCCAAACTTCGGCGCCGATTCTACGCAGCGGGCCGCTCGAGGCGCTCGTGAAAAAAGAAAATATTTGCGCTGCGGCCCTGGCGTTCGTTTTTGCTTGGCAAAGGATCGGCCTGCCAGATGAGAACCATTTCAAAAGTATTCGATCTAATCTGGAAAATATCGATCATCTACGATCGGCAAGAATACGGCGGAAGAAATTTTGAAGAGGCTGTGACGGGTGAGGCGCGGGCCTTTGAGCCAGCTTAACCAAAAGCGCCTCAGAACCTTGAAATTATCCGCCGGAGTAACCCATGTTGGTATCCAGTGCAAGCTCATAATCCCGCGCCAGGCGATGAAGTGACCGCGGCGTTGACGTAGCCGCCTCTCTTCTTCCGCCACAAAAAGCAAAGCCGGGCGGATTGTTGCCCAGTAACGCCCGGCTTGCCTACAGAGCTTCTTGAGCCTCACTTCCCAGGCTCATCTGCGTCGCGCATTATGCGCGATGCGGTTCGATGCGTCGAGGTACTCGAATCGGAGCTACTTAGAGCCATTTCCCGAAAGACAGGCACATGACGCCTATGCGCGGTAGCCAGGCGCCTAAATCGGTTATCAATTGGATGTACGGGATTGCTTACAGTAGCAGCGCACGCAATTGCAAGCTGGCATGTCAAGAACAGCGCCGGCCGTGACCGAAATCGCGAAGCGTATGGAGTGCGGGGAGTCCTGATACTGCTGGCAAACTCGCCTACGCCGGCGCTGCCTTTGGTTGGCAACATTTAGCAAAAGCCGAGCGGCGCGTAGTGGCCAGAGGCGTCACTGCCAACCAGTTCCAGAGCCGCACCAGATTGAGCGCGACTGCCGTGCAGACGTTTTGCAAGTGAGTCTTTGCCTGCCCGACATAGCGCGCTCGCCGCAGGTCACAGCGCCGCACTCCTTGCGAGAGCGTCCCTTCGACGCCGTCGCGCGGCGCGTATCGCTTTTTGAATCCAGGTTCCGCTTCCTGGCTCCGCGCCTGCTGCAAGGCGCGGAATTCAGTTTCCAGTTGAATTGTCAGCAAGCGGCGCTTGCTTTTCGTCTTCGTGCATTGCGCGCGTTGCGGGCAAGGATTGCAGTCGCGCGTTGCGAAGAGGCGACTTCTTCCCGTCGTTGCGGCGATGATGCGCCCAGTGCGGCATCCGGTTATGATCGCGGATCAGGTAGCGATGAAACTCGACCGCCTACTCAACGCTACGGCGTCTTTCCCAGTGATATTCGCTGTATCTGTGAAATAAAGTCGCGAACTAGGCTGCCGCTAACTCCCTGATTTTGCGTAGCGGGTCGACCGGCGAAAGCGAGATAAAGTTGTGAACTTGAAGTCTGAGTCGCTCCCTTAGAGATTGTGTGACGAGGAAATAAAGTCGTGAACTGGGAAGGCGGGCGAGCGCTCAATTGCGAGCGAACAGTTAACGATCAAATCGCAAAACATAATCTTTCATGCGCCCGCAGGGTTGAAGTTCGATTTCATTCTTCGCGGCCATGGCTTCGTGACGAAGCTTCGCCCGCTCGTTCGCGTCCCAGGCGATCGGCGCTGGCGAGTTGTCGCTCATCTCCTCATCTGGCGCGGCGCGCGCGATTAACCAGTATTTGCCCGGAGCGATGTTACTCAATGAAAACGCGCCGTCGTTTCGCGAAAACGCTTCGGCGTAGCGCAACACATCATTGGCATTGCCCGCTTCGGCTGGAACCAGGTGAATGCGCAAGCGCGCAGGCGGGCGCGCCCCTTCCGTGGCCGGAACCACTTTTCCGCTCATGCCGGATGCGCCGTCGGCGATGGTTACTGTCACGCCGGCGACCTTCTCTCCCGTTTTCAATGTGATTCCGTTTCGCGCGATGTCGGCCTGGAGCGAGCTCCGCGCCGCTCTCCCAGGCGTGGAGGTCGAAGCGGGGGCGGTGATTGCCTTCACGTACCAGTTTTCGTTCGGCAGGCGAGGTTCGAGGAAGTAATGATTGGCTGTGAGGTTGTAGGCCGTGAATTCGCCTTTTTCAGACAAGCCGTTAACGATCGTCTGGCTCCGAGCCTGAGTCGCTTCTCTGGGCTTCGCTTCGTAGCGAAGGGCGAGCAGCGCCTCTTCAATCGACCATTTGCGTTTGCTTTCGCAGACGCCCGGCATGGCCTCCAGCGCGAACTTACCGGCGATTGACCCCATCGGCGATAGCTTCAATTCGACCCCGCCGACATCCGCGCCTTTGACCACGACCCGGCGCGATGTTGAAGCGAAAACTTCTTCGTTGGCGTCTAAGACCCAGCGAGCGGTGATTTCGTACTCGCCATCAGCCACGCCGTAGATGGCAAACTTTGCGCCGCTCTCGCCTCTGTGGATGAAGTAGGCGTCGCTCTGGACAGCGCCATTTACTGTATTGGTAAGCGTGATGTTTCGCCAGGCGTAGGATGAAAGCGACTTGCCGCCGTCGCTCACCGAGCCACTGACGACATGGCCCCGGTCGCCGCGATAGCGGATGTCAACGCCGGCGACTTCACCGCCGCTTGCGACTGTCACTTCGGCGGCCGTCTCGCGCGTTGACGAAGGGTGATATGTCGGCGTGTCTCTGTTGTAAGGAGGGGAAAAGCATTGCGCGTGAAGACGACGTAGGTTCCGGGCGGCAGTCCGTAGAGGCGGTAGAAGCCACGATCATCTGTAAATCTCGGACGGGCGGCGGCGCGGCGAGCCGTGTTCCCCTCGGCGCCGCGCGTCATCACCGCGTTGACCCGCACGCCGATCAAAGGCTCACCAGTCGCGTTTGTGACTCTGCCGGTGATCACGCCGCCTTTGATCATAGTGATCGTGACATTGTCTCCGACGCGATAATAACCGCCATCTTGCCTCTCGCCGACCGGAACGGGACCGGGCACGTAGCTTTTCGCAGGGGAGGCGCTGACCGAGTAGACGCGCGGCGCAAGTCCGGTGAATTTGAAGTTGCCGTCCAGGTCCGTGCCGGTTTGATGATGTGAGCCGCCTGTCCTCGCGCGGCGATCAGCGGCTATCGGTCAGGTACATATCGCTCAGCGTATAGATGGAATAGTTCTCCGGCTGATTATTCCTGTTAAGCTTGCTGAGAGTAATAGTCTCTTCAATGACCGGGCGGCCCTGGGAATCTGTGATTCGCCCGGCGATCACGCCGCCGCGTCTGATTTCAAAGTCAATGTTTTCGACCTTCTCGCCCTCGGCGATATTTAGCGTCTTGCCGCGCAAGCCAGGGAAACTGAGCTCGTCGGGCGAGGCATATCCCGGCGCGAACGCGTGGACCGAATATCTTCCGGCGGCCACTCCTGTGAAACTGAACCGCCCGTTCTCATCGGTCCTGGCGCCATGCGTATTAGACGAAAAGGGGGTTCGTCCATCCAAGATAATCAACACGCCGCGCGCCGGTTCGCCTTTCAACGTGATGCGTCCGGAGACGGCGGCCGTTCCCGCTTTTGTCTCCGCCGCTTGAGTCGCCTCTTGAGCTCGAGTCGAATGAAATGCGAACGGCAAAACGAGAATGCTGAGCGCGAAACTGAGTTTTGACATAACCACTCCCAGTTTTATTTGTGATCACCGTTTTTTCACAACCAGATCCGAGCTACCGGACATATTACTCGGTCGATCAGGCAGTAAAGCCGCATCATTCGTGGCGAAGGGCCAATAGCGCATCAATCCGCGCGGCGCGGCGCGCAGGCAGATAGCAAGCAAGCAGCGCGATCAACGACAGCAACAACGCGACAGAAGCAAAGGTCAGCGGATCGGCGGCCCCCACGTTGAATAACAGCCCCCTCATCACGCGCGTCAATGCGAATGCGCCGAGTAAGCCCAACCCCAAGCCGAGCAAGACTACCGCCATTCCCTGCTTGATGAATAAACGCGCCACATCGGCGCTCTGCGCGCCCAGCGCCATGCGGATGCCAACCTCGTGAGTACGCTGCGTGACGACATAAGAGATCACTCCGTAAACACCGACGCCGGCGAGCAACAGCGCAAGCGCGGCAAAGCCGGTCAGCAACGACATATAGAAACGACGCGCCGCGATGGAATTGGAGAGCCGTTCACTCATCGTCATCACGTCGAAAACCGGCCTCGCCGGATCAACATCGAGCGCTGCTTTTCGCACGGCAGGGATGAGACTCGAGGGAGCCACCGCGCTGCGTAACACCAGGTACATCCTTCGCGGCCATAGCCGATAACTGTAATAGACCGTCAGATCGACATCGTGATCAAGCCCTCTGTGACGAACATCGTTGACTATGCCGATGACAGTCGGCCACAGCGGCTGGCGAGCGGCATCATCCTTTATCCGTTTGCCGATCGGATTTTCGTTCGGGAAAAGTCTGCGCGCGAGCGTTTCACTGAGCACAGCGACGAGGGGCGAGCCTTGATTGTCGCCGTCGTTGAGGAGCCGGCCGGCGCGCAAAGATATGCCCATCGCGCGGAAATAGTCAGGATTGACCGCGGTGATGCTCGCAATCGGCGGGGACTCCATTTGCTGTGGCTCGTGGCCTTCCGCGAAGACATAATCTCGCAAGTTGTAACCAGTCAACGGCAAATGGCTGGTAGCGCCGGCGGCTTCGACGCCGGGCAGCGCGGCAAGACGCTGCAAGGTTTGTTCGTGGTAATGTATCTCACCATCCCACTGATACAGACGCGCCGTCAGCCTGATGTCGGGACACTTTTGGTTTTGGGAGAGACTCCATTCTTCGCCGCGTGAGCGGCGGCTGACTTTAGCCCAGTGCTTTAGGTTACTGCTGGCGAACTCAGAGGAGTAGTATAGGTTGAAGAATGAAGTTAATAAATTG
>DATCXQ010000560.1:0-5181 GCA_036565725.1 Blastocatellia bacterium | reverse complement strand
GTGTCTGCCCCGGCGCAATAAGACGCGCGCCTTCCGGGGCAGACACGCAGGTCTGCCCCTACGCTGGATTGTAGCGAGGGGCGCCTTTGCCGATTGACCACGCGATTGGTATTCCGACGAACGGTATGTGGCCTATCAGTTGGACCAACCAGCGAATATTGATCACCGGCGGGCGATGCAAGAGGATTGGAATGACAGCCAGCGACATCACCATCCAGATGAAGGGGCCATAGAGCGATGCGACCTTGACCACTCCGTATGGGGAGTCTAGTAAGCCGCGGATCCGGCGCGCGCGCTTGACGATTAACAGAAACACGACCGACCATCCGAAGGCGACGCCAAAATGCATAAGAACGCCGATCGCGAACGTTAGATTACCGCCGCCGAACGCCCCGGCGCCGAGCAAAGTGCTGGCGACTCCCTGAAAAAGGCGTTGCACAGTTGAATTGTAAAACGCGACGCTCAGTACGCTCGAGAATAGTCCGTCTGTGACGCCGGTCAAGACGCCAGCGCGCGCCACCCGGGACAAGGCGTCGTCATTAAAGGGCGAATGTTGTACGGCGGTAGTCGACATGTCTTATCGTTAGCAATCTTCCTTCGTCAGTTGATTATCAACCAGCCGCCAGACGCCGCGTTGATTCACGTCGCGCAACTCGACCGGCAGAGCCTCCTGAGGAAAGCTCTGATAGCAGACCGGGCGCGCGAATCGGTAGATCGCCGCCGTGCCGACAGACGTTGAACGATAATCGGTCATCGCGGGATACGGCCCGCCATGATGCATCGAGGCGCAGACTTCGACGCCCGTCGGGTAGCCGTTGAAGATCAATCTCCCGACCTTGTTTTCGAGGATCGAAACCAGCCAGTCGTAATTGCGCAAATCTTCGGCCGTCCCATGAATCGTGGCGGTCAGGTGGCCTTCCAGGCCGCGCGCGATCTGTTCCATCTCTTGGCGCGAATCGCAACCGACGACGACGGTTGCGGGGCCGAAGACCTCTTCGCTCAGTTCGTGATGGCGCATAAACGTTCGCCCGTTCGTGGAGAAGACGGCGGGGCGCGCCTCGGTTTTTGCGGCGTCGGGGTCGATCCGCGATTGGGTTGTTTGCAACCCTCCGAGTCCCCCGAGTCTCTTCACTCCCGCTTCGTAGCCTTCCAGAATGCCGGGATAGAGCATCGTTCCCGGCTGCGCGTCGGCGATCAACCCGCGGAGCTTATCGGCGAATTGCGCGAAGTTTTCGTCGAGCAGCCCGACGGCCAGCCCCGGACACGTGCAGAACTGTCCCACGCCGAGCGTGACCGAATTCTTCAACCCTTCGGCGATCGCTTCCGCGCGTTCGCGCAATACCCCGGGCAGAATGAAGACGGGATTGACGCTGCCCATCTCGGCGAAAACGGGAATCGGATCGGGGCGGCTGGCGACGGCGTCGAACAGCGCGCGTCCGCCCCGCAGCGAACCGGTGAAGCCGACCGCCCTCGTCAACGGATGTTTGACCAGACCGATGCCGACATCGTGCCCCGCGCCGTAAAGCAGTGAGAACACGCCCGCAGGCATTTCCGACTCTGCGACGGCCTTGACGATTGCGCGCGCCACCATCTCCGATGTTCCGGGATGCGCGTGATGAGCTTTCACCACCACCGGACAACCCGCCGCCAGCGCCGAAGCCGTGTCGCCGCCCGCGACCGAAAACGCCAGCGGAAAATTGCTCGCGCCGAAAACTACCGCGGGGCCGATGGGAATGAGCATTCGTCGAAGGTCCGGTTTCGGCAGAGGTTGGCGGTCGGGAATCGCCCGGTCAATGCGCGCGTCCACCCACGAGCCTTCGCGGACCAGATTGGCGAACATCCGCAATTGATTGACCGTGCGTCCGCGTTCCCCCGTCAAACGGTCTTTCAGCAATCCGGTTTCCAGGTGAACGCGTTCGATCAACTCGTCGCCGAGCGCGAGGATTTCATCGGCGATCTTTTCGAGGAAGTTCGCTCGTCGCTCCGGCGAGAGCCGGCGATATTCATGAAACGCCGATTCGGCCGCCTCCAACGCCTGATTGACCTGATCGGCAGTGGCGCCTTCAAATTGCGGCCCGATCGATTTGCCCGAAGCCGGGGCGAAAGCCTGAAATGTCTTTCCGCCGACTTCAATTGTTTTACCTGCGATGATGTTTTTGCCGTTTAGTTCCATCTCTATGTTTTTGTTTGTAGTCCCGCCTTTAGGCGGAAAGGGTTGTCAGACAATGTTTCCGGCTAAAGCCGGTACTACGAACTTTATGATTGTGTCACGTAGTTGACCAGCGTCCCAATTGGTTCAATCGTGATGCGGATTTCGTCCCCGACCGCTAGCGTGAATTCGTCTGGCGGCACGATACCAGTGCCCGTCAGTAGAAAACAGCCGTAAGGAAACGTGTTGTCGCGGAAGAGATATTCGACCAGTTCTTCCGGCGTACGCTTCAGCTCGCTTAGCCTGGTCTGACCGTGAAAGGCGGTCGCGTCAGAGCGAATGATTTCCAGATGAATCTCGGTCTCAGGGGGCAACGGCTGCGAGCGGATCAAGATGCCGGGGCCGAGTCCGCAGCTTTGGGAGTAGACTTTCGCCTGCGGCAGGTAGAGCGGATTTTCGCCCTCGATGTCGCGCGAACTCATGTCATTGCCGACGGTATAGCCGATGATCCGGCCGAGCGAATTGACGACCAGCGTCAGCTCAGGCTCCGGCACATTCCACTTCGAATCGCGGCGGATGCGCACCTGCTGGTTCGGGCCCGCGACGCGATGCGGCGTGGATTTGAAAAACAGCTCGGGGCGGTCGGCTGCGTAGACGCGGTCGTAGAAATCTCCGCCGCCCGCCGATTTCGCCTCGTCCATTCGCGCCGTCCGGCTGCGGAAATAGGTCACGCCCGCCGCCCAGACCTCCTGCCTGCCGATCGGCGCGAGCGCGTCGGTTGCGGGCGAGAAATCCGGCAGGCTCACAGCCCTGCGAGTCATGCTGGTGAGGACTATCTCGTGGTCGTCGCGATTGACCAGCACGTCCCAATCGGCGTCTGCGAGTTGGTAGTATTCGCCCCGCTCTTCTAGCACAGGGCCCTGTTCGGTCTTGTAGAGCTTCATAGGATTGGTGTCAGGTCAGCGCCGCGACCGGTGGCGAGCGTAGCCTCCGCAAATGGCCAGTTGATGGAGTCGCGCTCGTTACCGCCCGCGGTACTGATTCATAGTTCTCCTCGTTTGAGCTGTTCGACGGCGTATTCGCTGGCGCGCATCGAAAGGGCAAGGATAGTCAGAGTCGGGTTGACGCAGCCGCTCGAGACGAAGCAACTGCCGTCAACCACGAACAGGTTTTTGATGTCGTGAGACTGGTTCCATTTGTTCAGTACTGATGTCTTCGGATCGTCGCCCATCCGAGCCGTTCCGACTTCGTGGATGCTGTGTCCGGGCGGGAACATCTGGAGGTTCTCTGTGATCAGCTCGATTCCCGCCGCGTGAAACATCTCGTAGGCGCATTCGATGGCGTCTTTGGTCAGCTCTCGTTCATTGTCGCCGTATTCGATGTTGATGTTCAAGCTGGGAATGCCCCAGGCGTCTTTCAGCTTCGGATCAATCGTTACGCGGTTTTCGCGCCGCGCCAACACCTCGCCGAACGCGCTCATCCGCACCATCGCCGGCTGCCAGGCGAGAACTTCTTTTTTAAACGGCGATCCGAAACCGGGCAGCAGTCTCGCATGACCAGGGAAGATGCCCGCGCCGCTGCCGCATTGGTAACCGAAGCGGCGGACGTATTTTGGTTGCTTCGAGGCGTTGTCCAGGTTGCGAAAGCTCGGAATATAAGTTCCTTGCGGGCGACCGTCTTCATTGACGATCTCGCGACCTTTCAGTTGCGGCGCCAGTCCGGTGAAGCCCACTCCCCAGGTGTGATCATGAAGATAATGACCCAGCGAGCCGCTCGAATTGGCCAATCCGTTCGGATAAAAACGCGACTTCGAGTTGAGCATGATCCGCGTTGATTCGAGCGTCGAAGCGCCGAGTACGACGATCTTTCCGTAGGCTTCGTACTCGCGCTTTGTCTTGCGGTCAACAAAGGCCACGCCGCGCGCCTTGCCCGTATTGCGGTCGACAATAACCTCGCGGACGACCGAATCGGGCCTGACGGTCAGCCGCTTCGTCTCCTTCGCGGGCGCGAGCAAGGCCGTGGGCGAATTGAACATTGCGCCGACGTCGCACCCGCGTCCGCACGTCCCGCAGTAATGGCATTTCGCGCGATAACGGTTATTGACGCCTTCGCTCGTCACCCCGGCGCGCGTCGGGATCAAACGCCGCCCCGTCTTTTCGACGCCGCGTTTCAAGATAGTCTCGCCGCACAACATGGGCTGCGGCTTTTGAAATATGCCGTCGGGCAATTGCGGCAGGCCCTCTTTCGTGCCCATTATGCCGATCATCTGATCAACGCGGTCGTAGTACGGCTTTATGTCTGCGTAAGAGATCGGCCAGTCGTCGCCGTATCCGTCGTGCGTGGCGGCTTTGAAATCGTAATCGCTCAGCCTTAGCGAGACGCGGCCCCAGACCAGCGTGCGTCCGCCGACCGCGCGGGCGCGCACCCAATCGAAAGGCTTGCCATCGGGCGTCGAATAAGGATTTTCATCCAGCCGCGCGTAGATGTGCGTCGTGTAGCCGTCGGCGAAACCGTATTTGTAATTGTGCGCGTCCCGCGGCGAGATGCGCCCACGATATTTCTCTTCGTAAGGCCACGCGTGCGTCTTGAAATCGTTGTACAGATCGAGCTTCGGCCCGGCTTCGAGCACGAGCACATTCATTCCGGCGTTGGCCATCACATAGGCGGCCATTCCGCCCGCCGCGCCCGAACCGACGATTACGGCGTCGTAGACCCTGCCGGTGGTTTTGCGAGAGATGATCTCCATTGCAGCCTCCGCCAGTAAGCTATATGAACGGCACACCAAGATCTGGATCGGCGGCGCGATAGCGTAGGGGCAGACCTATGTGTCTGCCCCGGTCTGGCAATTGCGCCGCTGCGGGGCAGACACATAGGTCTGCCCCTACGCTATCCACTTCTTGGTGTGACCGGCATATAGCTGACCGTCAGTGATAACGAACGCGAAGGGTGTAGACTCCGACCGATTCGCTCCTCCCCGCGCGCAGGCCGTAGAGGCTGAGGCGGTATTGGCCTGCAGGGAACAACCGGCGCTG
>DATCXQ010000539.1:0-13783 GCA_036565725.1 Blastocatellia bacterium | reverse complement strand
TCAGCTCGTCGTGGCTGCATGGCATCGCGCGATATTTCGGCAACACGCCTGTCAGAGGCGCCGCCGCGATCCTGCTCTGTTCCACCAGCACGGGAATCTCCGCATGCTCCTTGTTCGCGCGAAGATTTCCGAGCAGCGGCTCCAGCAACGCCGGGCCGACATCGACCACCGCCAGATCGTGCTTTTCGCCGCTGACATATTCCCATTCTTCGGGAAACACGGCGCTGGCGATCTCGACCTCCTGCGAGTCGAAGCCGGCCTGCAAATGTGGTATGCGCTCCGACGAGTCGCTGATGATTAATATGCGGGGACGGCTCACGGTATCCGGCGCGCGCCCCTGTCGCTTCAGCTTGAGGGCCGTATCGAGCGCGAAGCGCAGTTCCTCCAGGTTGATTGGCTTACCGATGAAATCGTCGGCGTCGCCCCTCAGAGCCGCGACTGCGTTTTCGTACAGCATCTCCGCAGTGATCATAATTACGGCCGTCTGCGGGCTGCGGCGCTTGATCTCGCGTAGCAGGTCGAGGCCGGAGCTGTCGGGGAGGTTAATGTCTAGCAACACCGCCGCAGGCCGCTCTGTGACAAGCGCCGCCAGCGTCGCCGCTCCCGTCTCGGCTTCGACCGTCTCGTAATCCCAGCCGCGCAGCGCCTCGGCAAGCACCCACCGAACCGTCGGCTCGTCGTCTACGATTAACACTTTGTTCCAGGACTGATTACTCATATTAGATCACGTGTTGTTTCATCACTCTCTAACAGACGAATGGCAATAACCGTGCCGACTGGATTTCCCACAATAACGAAGGCCGAAAGCGCCATCAGCCGTTCCGATTGGCCTGAGGCTGCGTGTTTTTGCGCAGTAAGGTGAGTAACTTTCCGCAAGGGCGTGGTTCATTTAGAACGACGAGGAGAACGCGAATACGCGGAAATTACGGAAATTACGGGAAAGCGGAAATGGCCTGCGAGTTGCAATGCTACGACAATTAAAGGGAGTGACCAATTATGGCGAGAGTATTACTTGCGACAGACGGATCGGATCAAGCGACAACGGCGTTTCGCACGTCGTCGCGCATGCTGCGGCGTGAAGACAATGAGTTCGATCTGCTTTGCGTCGCGCCGGAATTTTACTTCCCGAAAGGGGGGAAGCCGGAAAAACAGTGAGGAGATTCGAAAGGGATATAGTTGCCTTCACTCCGCCGATGGCTTTTTCATCGCGCTTGCTGAAGAGTTGGCAAAGAGCGGCCCGGCTGAGCTTTTGACGTTTGATAAACGACTCGTGAATGTGGCCGCAAGCAACGCGCCAGATGAATCCTTAGCTTTCTATTGGTTGATAGGCCAGATCCTTCACCTTGTGGGGAGATTGCGAGAATTGAATTGAACTGAAAATGTTCAACTATGAGGAAGCCTAGCGCCTTGTGCCTGAAGGTGTCAGTACATGGCCGCACAGAGGCGGGAGTTTTCGACCTACAACGCGTTAGCGTTTAGGTGGAGTGGGTGACGATTCCACATTCGAATATCTCCTCGGCGCGCTGCCGGTGGTCAACCGCGAGAACAGGGTGATCGGCATGATTACCGATCGCGACATCGCCATCGCCGCCGCGACAAAAGCGCGTCTCGCTTCGGAAATACCGGTCAGCGAAGTCATCTCGCGTAAAGTCTACTCCGCCACGCCGGACGAAGACATACACACGACGCTCAAGACAATTCGCCACGAAAAGGTGGGGCGGCTGCCGATCGTCAATCGTGACGGAATGCTTCAGGGGATTTTGTCTCTCAATGACATCGCCCTCCGCGCCGAAGAGTAGGGAGGGCGACGTCATCCGGATCTCACTTACGAAGGCGCAATGAGCGCGTTCAAGGCGATCTGCGAACATCGCCCGGCTCGCCGGGCGGCGGCGGCATGAATAATGATCACATCCCATTGTCGTAAAGCTCGAAAAGAAAGGAGGCGTTGCGAAACTGGAAAATTTTTGAGGGCCGGTGAGGCCGCCAGGCGTCACAATTGAAGAAAACAGCGAGTGGAAATTCCTCGTCTACGATTCGCTATCGAATGAAGCGCGGATGCCTGGCAGCTTCGTTGGCCATCGCTGGGGCAAGATCGCACACTTTTCAGCCACCAGAACTGCGTATAGTTATTCACCAATGTAGCCATTTTCCGCAAAACGGGCGCTTTTACTTCAGTCAAACGCGCTGTTTTCGAATGGCACATCCATTGCTTTCATTCATCCTCTTCTATTCGCGTTGCGCGGCGACAAAGGCGCGAAAATACGAATTTATGAACCCCCGGAGGAACAATGGGTGAGCATAATATCTCTACTGAACACGACTCGCGTCAGGCCCAGGCTTTTATGAGGTCTCTGCTCACCGACGTGTCGGCGCTCGAACGTATGATCGAGGCGGGCAGGATCGAGAGCGGCGTGCGGCGCATTGGCGCTGAGCAGGAAATGTTCCTCATCGACCGCGCGATGCGACCTGCGCCGGTGGCGATGGAAGTTCTGAAGAACGCTAACGATCATCGGCTGACGACGGAGATAGGCAAATTCAATCTCGAAGCCAATCTGTCGCCGCGCCCGCTCTGCGGTCCCGGCTTACGCGAAATGGAAGGTGAGCTTTCGGAGTTGATCGCGGTCGCCCGCCGCGCCGCTCAAGGCTGTGAAGCGGATGTATTGCTCACAGGCATACTGCCGACGATTCTGCAATCCGACTTGACGCTCGACAATCTAGCGCCGATCCCGCGTTACCACGAACTGAATCGCGCGATGAGTCAATTGCGCGGCGGCGCTTTCAACATTCACATCAAGGGGCTTGACGAACTTCATGCCACGCACGACAACGTGATGTTTGAAGCCTGCTGCAGCAGCTTCCAGGTTCACTTACAGGTCGGACCGGAGGAGTTCGTCCGCCTCTATAACCTGGCGCAGGCGATCTCCGCGCCGCTGCTGGCGGTCGCCGCGAATTCGCCGCTGCTCATCGGCCATCGCCTGTGGAGCGAAACCCGTGTCGCGCTGTTCCAGCACTCGACCGATGAACGTTCGAGCGCGCGGCAGGCTCGAAGCCATCCGCCCCGCGTGAGTTTCGGCGAAGGCTGGATCACTGATTCGGTGGTCGAAATCTTCCGCGAAGAGATCGCGCGGTTCCGCGTTATCCTGACCAAACAGATTGAAGAAGACCCATTCGAATTGCTCGCCCGCGGAGAGCCGCCGAAACTCGCCGCGCTGCGCCTGCACAACGGCACAGTTTGGCGGTGGAACCGTCCTTGTTACGGAGTCAATGACGGCATCGCCCATTTGAGGATCGAACATCGTTCGATGCCATCAGGCCCTTCGATAATTGATGAGATGGCGAACGCCGCGTTCTTTTACGGCCTGATGACGGCGCTCCCAGGCGAATGCGGTGAGATCGAAAAACTGATGACGTTCGACGACGCGAAGAACAATTTCTTCGCCGCGGCGCGTCACGGTTTGAAAGCGCAATTGACCTGGGTCGACGGGCGCGATTACCCCGCCTCGACGTTGATACTCGACCGTCTGCTGCCGGCGGCGCGCGAAGGATTAAGGCAAGCCGGCGTTGACGCAGAAGACCGAGACCGCTACCTGGACGTGATAGGAGAGCGAGTCGAGCGCGATCAAACCGGCGCGCAGTGGTCGTTGCGCTCTCTTGCGGCGATGGATGGGCGGGGCGCGCGCGAAACGCGACATCGCGCATTGACCGAAGCGATCCTGGAACAACAGCAGAGCGGGGAGCCGGTTAGCCGCTGGGCGCTCGCGAGATTGCGTGGGGCAGTGGATTGGAGCCGCGGTTTTCAGACCGTAGGTCAACTGATGTCAACCGACCTATTCACAGCGCATCCGGACGATCTGGTTGATCTGGCCGCGAGCGTGATGGAATGGAGACACATCCGCCACGTGCCTGTGGAAGACGATGAGGGCCGGCTAGTCGGGCTGATCTCACACCGCGACCTTCTGCGATTGCTCGCGCAAGGGCATCTGAGCCGCAGCGCGAAAGAAGTCACCGTCAAGGAAATTATGATCCGCGACCTGATGACCGTCGCGCCCGGAACGTCCGCGCTCGAAGCGATGGCGATCATGCGCCGGCGCAAAGTCGGCTGCCTGCCGGTGGTAGAAAACGACCGGCTGGTTGGCATCATCACCGCATACGATTTTCTGTCGCTTGCGGCGGAGATCATTGAGGAACAATTGGGGGGATTGCCTGTGAGTACTGATGAAAACGAATAGACAACTTAAAGGACGCGCTTACTCACGTTTTCGCAGAAGCGAGCGCAGAAGCTCGGGGATGGGTCCAACGTTACGAACGATTAGCCGAAGAATTGGAGAAAACCTGGGCAGTGTAAATTCGGCGCGGCGGCGGCGACAAACGCTCGCGTCAATGGTTGCCGGACGCGCTCACTTCCGCGAGGCCGCTCTCTATTGAATCACACTGGTCGGCGCCGAAATCGGCGCGCTCAACGCGCAGCGACTGGACCGGGGAGGTCACAGTGCGCTGGCCGTTCACGTAAATCTCCATCCGAAGTCCGACGCCTAGCCAGCCCGCCTTAAGCATGCAACCCCCGAAGGTCGAGCCGCTCACGGCCGCTTCCAGAGGCTCGGCGAAGTATTCCCCGCCTCGCACGAGCGCGCGCCCTGAATTGGGGTCGAGCAAGAAGATTTCATAAGCGCTGTTGCGCGTCCGCACGTGGATCGTATCGCAGGCTTCCAATGTCGTCAGCGACACACCTTCAAGCAATGGGCTGATCTCGGTAACTTCCTCTAAAGAGCAATATCGCGGTATGGTGTACATAGTTTTCTCGACGCTCGGCCGCTCGCGCGACCATCAAGCATTCGTCCTTTCGATACTGTCAAGAAGCAATAGATGTGCCTGCGCTAAACTCTTGATTTCAGGTGTGTGTGGATCGGTGGTTAGGTCAAATTCCCCACCTGCTGAGGAATATCACTCAGCTTGGTCTGCGGATCAATCCGCGGTCGATTGAACGAAACCTTGAAAATGCCTGGACTTTGATGCAACGCGCCGGCCGCCTCTTCAGCGGCACATCTGTTGCCGTCAGTTTGTGTGGACCGGGTTGAGCGTTAGAGGAGAGGAGGATAGTTAGTAATGAATCGGCCTATGCGCTTAGTTAGCAAATCGGAGACAACCGAAATCTGTTCAGAGATTGATTTGCACAACAGGTGCTCCCTTTGTAATCTTTCCGGAGATTCCCTGCGTGACTTCGACGCGATATCTCTCGGCGGCTTCTACCCCCGGGGCGCAAAGTTATTTGTCGAAGGGCAACGTCCCAAAGGAGTGTTTATTCTTTGCAGTGGCCGCGCGAAGCTATGCATCGGTTCGAGCAATGGCAAATCATTTATGCGCATCGCCGAACAGGGAGAGATTTTGGGTTTGAGCGCGACCTTATCGGGATCTCCATACGAGGATTCGGCCGAGATGCTCGAATCAGGGCAAGTCAATTTCATTCGTCGGGATCATTTTCTGAACTTCCTGAACGACCGGCATGAATCGAGTCTGCGCGTGGCCCAACATCTGAGTCACGCATACATGGCTGTCCACGAACAGATGCGCGCGCTGGTTTTGTCGGACTCGGCCGCCGAAAAGCTGGCCAGGCTGTTGTTGAGTTGGCTCAGGAAACTCGGCAGTCAGACGGAACAGAACATTCGTCTGAAGCTCTCGCTGACGCACGGAGAGATCGCGCAGATGATCGGAGTGTCGCGCGAGACGGTCACGCGACTGTTGGGAGAGTTGCGTGACAAAGGGGTCATTCAGCTCAAAGGGTCAAACCTGTTGATCAAGAATAAAGCTGCGTTGGAAGAAATGGTCAACCCGTGACGCGTTCATTCCAGCGAAGGCTTATTTTCGGCGGAGACGAGTGATAAGAGGTAGATGGCGATTCCCAACGCCATCAACGCGCCCCCGACCAAAAGAAAGAAGAGAAACGCCGTCGGATGCGACCAGCGCAACGTGACGAGCTCCACCAGCAGTCCCGCTATCAGCAGCATTCCTGCCAGACGTATCCGTCTCTCAATTTTCGTCGACTGTGTCTTCATTTGGCTTGCTCCTTCCAGAACGTGGCCTCTTTCAACTGCCCGACGTTGTGGATGATGTTGTGGCACTCGGTGGTCGAGCAGCTCAGTTGGTTTGCCTTTATCCGTGACAATGTCTGCGGGTCCTTGGTGTGGGCCTCCGATTCTTCGAACCCTCTCGCGCCGAGGTGGCAGTGCAGGCATTCTCGGTTGTTGTATGGCTGGTAAAGTTTGATCGGCTGCGACGGCCTTCCCAGGTAGTAGGCGTAAACGTGTTTCAGCCCGCGCAGCTTGGCGCTGACGTCGCCGTACATCGTGTAATCGGTGTGGCAGGTGTAGCAGGCCTGGTCGCGCGGCACAAGGTTATACTGGAAATGGGTCGCCGGGACGAAGCTCCTATCATCCACCCTCAGGCTTTTGCCGTAATCCTCCATCACGTGGCAGGAGAGGCAGAAGTTCGTCGTCTTGGAATGTTCAATGTGCCGATTCACGCCCATTCCGCCGGACAGCGCAGGGAAGATCAGAAGCGCCACGAAGGCCAACATTTTGCCGCCGCGCGTAGCCGTGATTGACGGGCGCAGAACCAGCAAGGCGATCAGAACTATGCTGAATAGGATCACGGCCACCAAGATTGTAGTATTTCCTGTCATTGGATTTCCTCAGACAATTATCCACAAAGACACACGAAGGATCACGAAGATGAAATCAATCCTTAGTGTCTCTTCGTGTGGCTTTGTGGATGAGATTTTCATTGCTTATTCGACAATTCGCGGCAGTAGGCGAGCAATTGCTCCAATTTCTCTTTGCCCAAGGTTTTTTCGTATGCTTCCATCTTGCCCTTGCCTTTCAGCAGTACTTCCATCGCCTTGGCGTCCGACATCTTCTTGAACTCTTCCGAGCGGAGATTGCGGACCTTAAGTTCTTTTCCTTTGGCCGTATTGGCGCTGCCGTCATTCCCGTGGCAGACAGCGCACTTGGAATTGTAGAGGCTCTTCATGCTTTGAACAGCAAGCCCCGGGGGCGCTGGCGCCAACGCGGAGAGCGAGAGTGTCAGGAACGTCGTGGCGAGTATCGCGGCCACTGTTTTTTTGGCGAATGAAGTCATTGACGTTTTCTCCTTCGATGAACGGGTTAGTGATCAGAAAGTGAAGCGCAGACTGGTCGTCAGGATGTTCGCCCGGTAATCCTGAATGGCGAAGTCGCGCTCGTTGTAGCTGTAATGACGGTAAGCAATGTTGCCGGTTACATTATTGCTGAACCGGTAAGCCAGCCGGACTTCCGGGTTATGCCTCTTCAGCGGAAATGCCGAGACGAAATCGTTCGGCCCGATCGAAACTGGCGGCGCGCCGCGATCCACGATGTAGTAGTAAACCATCAACAGGTCAAGGCGGTTGGTCAGCCCGAATCTTGTGTTGGCGAAGACCGAATGCAGCCGCGCGTAATAGAGCGAATCGCCGCGCCGCTCCTGGTTGCCGGCCAGGAAGAACCGAATGTTCGCCGTCGAAAACAGGTCGTGGTAATCGTAGCCGGCGTCCACGTAGAGGCGAGACTTCGGCTCCCAGTTGACCGCCAGAGTGTAGCTTCTGGCGTCCGATTCGTTCTCGACCGTCGGCGTCGGGTTGAGCCGGTCGGTCGAGGTGAATGCGCCGATAAGTGATAGTTTGTCGGTGACGTGGATTTGCGCGCGCGCGCGGAATCGGGTGAATTCGAGCGGGTTGATCCGCACGAAAGCGTTGTTGTTCGTCCCGTGTTCGACGTCGAAGATGAAGCTGAATTTGTCGGTCGGTCGAACGCGGAATCCGCCGACGAAGGCGTGCGTGGCGACCGACTCGCTTTCATCATCGGTCAGCGTCGTGACGGCGGTCGAGTTCGAGACCCGCGAGACAAAATTACCATCCAACTCGACCTCGCGTTGCATCGCGCGCCAGCCGAGGTTGGCCGAAAACTTCCTGCCGAAGTTCGCGTCCAGCGAGAGCGTGTTCCAGTACGAAGTCCACTTCGTCAGCCGGTCGCCGGCGGTCGTCGTGATGATTGTCTGAGTCGGGGCGGTTCCCGTCCGCTGGACGCTGGGCTGAAGCGTGGCCACTTGTCCGGCGATCCTGAAAGACGTGTAGCGGAACGAATCGCTGATCGAAAAGTTCTTGTTGATGTCGAACGTGGCCCCCGCGTCAACGACCGCGCCGGGTCTTTTTACGGCCCCGTCGCCGGTCAGAACGCGCGAGATGATGTTGGCGTTGGTACTGGTAGTCCCTCTGACCGTCTCCAGGTAAGGCGCCTTCATCCTTTCGTCGTCGTGCAGACCGCGCAGGACGACGTGCAGTCTTTCGCCGACCGAGCCATGAACGCTGGCCCTGGTCACCAGCGAGCGGGCGCGCAGCGGAATCTCCCGGTCGAGGAAACTGATTGCGCCCGTCGGCGTGCTCAGGTTGGCTCCGGGATCGCCGCCCGGTCTGGAAGTGATGTTCGGGTCGTTGCGGAAATTGCGGTAGAGCTGCTCTACGCCGAAATCCCACTTGTGATAAGTCGCGTCCATTCCGAGCCGGTAATCGTTCGCCTCCCACCGCGTCTCGCCCAGCAGTTGAAACAGGTCGCGTTCGAAGCTGTAGCTCGGGTTGTAGCGGCCCTTTGCCACGCTGCGGCCGTAACCGGCGTTGATGCGGACGGCGCGCTGCGGGAAGAGCTTCAGGTTGAAGTCCGAAATCTGCTGGCGCAGGTCTGAATTGCGGAAGCCGAGCGCGAAGTTCGGCCCCGGCGAACGGTAATAATTAAACCGCCGCACATTGCCGTCGAAGCGATACGCCCGCGTCTTGTCCATCCGCAGCGAGAAGGTCTGGCTTTGATCTCCGCCGGCGTTCGACACGCTAGCCTTCATGAAATCGAAGAGCAATCCCGCGCCGGGCTGCGCGCGCATGTCGGTCGAATATTCGAGCAGGCGGAAGCCGTCGCGCACGTTGCCGTCCGACAGGTAACGATCGCGGCTGCCGTCGGTGTCCACGAATCGGTGGCCGATTTCAAAGGTGGTCGTCGTCGAGTAGACGCCCCACATGCGGCCGGTCTCAGGCTTGGCGGGTTTGTTCTCGCCCGGTTTGGCGACTATGGCCCTGGCGCGCTCCAATTCGCTCTCAGGCTCTCTGGCCTGTTGGCTGGTCTCGCCCTTCTCGACACTGCTCTGCGCGAAAGTTACTGCGCCGAATGAAAGCAGCAACGCCCAGGCGACCGCTCCCGCCAAAGTCCGGGAGAGACGTTCAATGATTGATTGATTTTTTTTCTTCATCTTCAACCTCCTTTTCCCTTCAGCGGTAGAATGGGTCTTTGTTCGACCCGTGAATTTCAATGTGGCAGACGGTGCAGTTGGCGTATCGCGGGTTGTTGATGTCGTGGAAGGACGGCGTGCCCACCCCGATTCCCGTCCCGTCCGTGTCGGGAATGCCCGGTGTATTGGAGTGGCATTCGAGACAGAGGAATTTGACGACGTTGCGAGTCAGCAATTTCGGATTGGTCGAGCCGTGCGGCGAATGGCACGCCTGGCAGCCTTCGGTTTTGACCGGCGCATGCTCGTAAATGAACGGCCCCTGTTTGTCAGAGTGGCATTTGACGCAGGCCGAATCGCCGTTGACCGAATTGCGCAAGGATTTGCTCATGAAACCGCCGTGCTGGTTATGGCAATCGGAGCATTTCATCCCGCCTTCGGGAACTTTGTGATGGAACGGCTTGGCGAAGGAGGCTTTCTGGTCGGCGTGGCACTGGTAGCACATGCCGGGCTCCGTCGCCTTCAGCAGAAACTCCGTCCTCTTAGGCGCGTGCGACGAATGGCAATCGTTGCAGGCGACGCCGTGGCGGAAGTGCTCGCTTCGGCGGAAGTTGAACCGCTCTTCGCTGCGGCCCTGCGTACCTTCGTGGCATTTGAGGCAGATCGCCGAAGATTCGGCCGAGGACATTTCCTTGAACGAATGCAGCTTGGCGGCGGCGGCCTTGGCCGTGTCGTTCATCAGCGCGGTGGCCTCGTCTTCTTTGCCGGCCTCATTCAGCTTTTGAATGTTCAGGTAAAAGTCGAGGTGACCTTTCGCCGGGCCGTGGCAGGCTTCGCAGCTTCGTTTGTCAACGGGGGAGTCCCCCACGTTGGTTTTGTTGTGCGCCGTCAGAGCGTAATGAGTCGCCTCGGCGGCGTGGCATTCGGCGCATGATTCGCCGCCGACATACTGGCTGGCATCCACAGGCTGCCCCTGCTTCGACTGGGCGTCTTTGTTCTTATCAGGCTTTTCTTTGGACGACTTGCTCTGGGCCAGCGTCGCGGTCAACGCCGTGAATCGCGTCGAAATCGCGGGCGTCAGCGCCGCCAGAAAGAAGGTCATGACCAGACATGTCTTCAGAGTTCGCATAAGCTGCTCCTTGTCTGCCTCCGTGTCGGACAAACGGTTTAGTAGTGGAAGCGGCGCCGCCGCGTTGATTACTCGGAATTGCGTAATTTTCAGCACGGGTGCGGAAATTTCCCCTGCTGGTTGCGGATAAAACCCAACTGCGTTTCAGCAAAAAAGAGCGTTGTTCGATTCCATCTTAGCCAAGATGGTTGAGAACAGTATGTGATTCGCGACACTCGTGTCTGTGATCCGGCGCACATACGGCAGTGAATCGAGAGCCATTCCGCGGGTGGCGCCGTCTAGAGAGCAATCGCTGTTCCATTCAGCCCAACAGACATTCATGAGCGCCCGGGAGCGGACTGATACAATTCAACCGTGTGCAAGTGCACGATCCGCCCGGTTTCCGGATTCATCTCTGGCGTGACGCGGTAGGTTTCTCGCCGCACCACGTACCCTTGCTGTTCCAGGTCCAACACCCGGCGGTGGAAGGTATCCGCGTCCCATTCATGCACTACGATCGCATTGCTAGCAGCCTTGCCTTCATCTACAACGGCATCGCCGCAATCCGAACCGTCTATCGCTGTCAAAGATTTCATCGTTATTCCTCCTTACCGAGTCTGCGTCGCTTTGTATTGCAACTTACAGGCCGACGAAGTCGATGACATCAGGGAAAGGTTCTAAACCAGCAGATAGGCTCTTCCGGTGTGGGATATTCCCCAGCTCTTGGGGAAATATCCCAATCTCGTGGGTGAGAATGCCTATTTCATTGCGTGTTGCAAAACAGCGATCCCGACTTGCGTCGCTGGCAAGGGATTTGCTCGGAAGAAATCGGATTGAAGAAACTCGAAGGGATGGGGGCTGACATGCCCGATAGAAAATGACTACGAACGAAGAATCATCACTGTCCGTCTTTCCAACCTCACAAGCAGGCGAATGCGCGGCGCTTATCACGTGGGAGACACTATTTGACGCAATTGAGGACGGCATCTGTGTGCAATCTCTCGATTCGCGCATCGTGTGCGCCAACGCGGCCTTCGCCGACATAATCGGGGCGCCACTGGAACAGATCGTCGGACGCTCATGCGCCGAGGTCTTCGGGTGCGCGAACGAGATCGGGGCCGTTCCGCAATTCTGCGCCCGACTCACCAGCGGCGAGACTGGCCGCGCCGAATACGAAGAGATCAGCGGCAAACATCCCGGACAGCGTCTTCGTTCTCGAGTTTCACCGGTGCGCGACGATTCAGGAAAGAACATCGCTTACTTGATGGTGGTTCGAGACATCACCGAGACGGTGGCGCAAGAACGCGAAAACAATCGTCGTCAGCACGCTGCGCGCTTCGGGGAACTGGCCGCCAGCCTGGCTCATGAAATTAAGAACCCCCTTGCCGGCATTCAGGGAGCCGTTGACATATTGATTCAACGGCGCAGTCCGAATGATCCCGAACGCAAATTACTCGAAGGCGTGCGAGGCGAAGTCGGGCGGATTGACGCCATCATCAGGTCCATGCTCAATCGCGCGCAGCCGGGCATTTTTAATTTTCGGCTCGCCTCTGTGAACGCGGCTGTCCATCGCGCGGTCACCCTTGCCAACCATCAGGCGAAAGCGGCTTCAACGCGCGGCCCGCAGATTAAGATCGAATTCGTCGCCGATCCGTCGCCAATCGTCATGAACATTGACGCGGCGCAGATCGAAGACGCCACGCATGGACTGCTCACCAACGCCATCGAGGCTATAGACGGAGATGGGATTGTAATCGTGAGATTGAGCGAAGGCGCCCGTGAGGATAGAGCGGGCAGGGAAGTGGTGATCGAAGTCGAAGACAATGGTCGTGGCATCCCTGAAGAAGACCTGTCGAGAATCTTCAGTCCGTTCTTCAGTACGAATCCTAACGGCGCGGGACTGGGACTGCCTGCGGTCAGACGCATCGCCCGCGCGCACGGCGGGCGAGTCGAAGTGACTTCCACTCAGGGCCTGGGCTCCACCTTCACAATTCGGCTTCCGCGCCAATCTATGGCGCTTGAGGAAAAGTATGCTAGCCACGAATAAACAAGAATATTCACGAACGGACACACAAAATTCGCTGACAGATTTTTCCAGGGATTTGCTTCTGCGCGACGGCGCGATGCTGCGATTTCGAGCCTTGCGGCCCGGCGATCGCGGCGCCTTGAAGGACCTCTTGAGCCGCTGCTCGCCGGATTCGATTCGCTACCGGTTCCTGCACTCGATCAAAGCGCTGCCCGAAAAGACTTTCGATCAACTGGCGCAGGTCGAAGGCTCGCGCGTCGTGACGCTGGTCGTGATTCAAGGCGAGGGCGCAGATGAACGGATCATCGCGGTGGGCCAGTACCACGCGCTAGAGGATCGCACCGACGTCGCCGAGGTCTCGTTTCTCGTCGAGGACGCTATGCAGAGGCGCGGAATCGGCACGCTGCTGCTCGACTTGCTGGCCGAGGTCGCGCGCGATCATGGCGTCAATCGCTTCAGCGCAGACGTGCTGGCCGATAATCACGTGATGCTCTCGGTCTTTCGCAAGGCGGGCTACGCCCTGTCTAGCGCGGTGAGCTACGGCGTGACTCACCTCGAATTCCCGATCGCGTACAGCGAGATCGCGGAGTCGCGCGCCGAGGCGCAGGAGGCCGAAGCCGAGCGGGCGTCGTTGCGCCCGGTTCTCGCGCCGCGATCAATCGCGGTAATCGGCGCCAGCCGCGATCCACAGTCGGTCGGCGGCGCGTTGTTTCGCAATCTGATCAGGTGGGGATTCGGAGGCGCCGTCTATCCCGTCAACCCGCGGGCGAGCGCAGTGGCGGGCGTGCATGCTTACGCGTCCGTCGCCGATCTGCCTGAGGTTCCGGAGTTGGTTTTCATCACCGTACCCGCCCCAGCCGTGCTTGATGCGGCGCGACAATGCGCGTCCCGTGGAACGCCCGCGTTATGCGTGATCTCCGCGGGGTTTGCCGAAACCGGCGCTGAAGGCGCAGCGACGCAGGCCGAGCTGCTCGACCTTTGCCGGGCGCACGGGATGCGCCTTGTCGGGCCGAACTGTCTGGGACTGGTAAACACGTCGAACGACACGCGCATGCTCGGCGCTTTCACGCCGATGGACCCGCCCGCGGGAAACATCGCCATCAGCTCACAATCCGGCGCGCTCGGCATCGCTCTAATCACCCGGGCGAGACAGCTCGGCCTGGGCATCTCGTCTTTCGCGAGCGTTGGCAACAAGGCCGACGTTTCCGGCAACGACCTGTTGCAGTATTGGGAGTCGGACGACGCAACGGATGTCATCCTGCTTTATCTGGAAGGCTTCGGTAACCCGCGACGCTTCTCCAGAATCGCGCGGCGAGTCTCACGCCGCAAACCCGTGGTCGCGGTGAAATCGGGCCGAACGGCGGGAGGCGCTC
>DATCXQ010000538.1:0-4468 GCA_036565725.1 Blastocatellia bacterium | reverse complement strand
CCGCCATTGTTCAGCCGATTGGGAAACGAGCGCCGCGCCTGGAACCAGCGCCACGCATAACACGAATGACAAAAGATGTTTCTTCGAACTGACAGACATAACGAACCTCCTAAGGGGAAGCGAGTTAGTGGGTTTACTTCCCAACGGCGTCCCCGGCAACCGATGTGCCATTCGTAAATGCTTTTGAGATAGCCGGGTTCGTGAATGAGGAAGGCGGCCAAGCGCCGGATTGTCCCGTCAGTTGTAACGAAATGATAGCGACTGGAGTTATCAATTTTGAGCTGAGGAAACCGCGGCGGCGCGCTGAGCCTCTTCGGCCTCTTTGCGCTTCAACCCTTCGCGCCCATCGTACCGAATAAATCCCGGCAAGAACAGCGCCAGTAGGCCGGCGCCGATCACACACATCACGCCGCCCGAAACGACCGAGGCGCGCAATCCGAACAGGCTGGCCACCAATCCGGCTTCGGCGTTACCCAGATACGGGCCGGTCATGTAGCTTATCATTTCAATGCTCGCCAACCGCCCTCGCAGATGATCGGGAATGGTCTGGTTCCAGATCGTCATTCGAAACATCCCGCTCACCATATCGGCGGCGAATGCCGCGACCAGGCAGAGAAGCGCTACCCACAGTTTTGTCGCAAAACCGAAGCCGATGACAGCTAATCCCCAGGCCACCACTGAAAGCGTTACTGCCCGCCCGTGTCTATTCACCTTCCCCGTCCACCCCGATGTCAGCGTCGCCAACATCGCTCCTACGGCGGGCATCGCGTAAAACAACCCGACCGAAGCGACTCCCAGGCGTTCGGCGATTGCCGGAAACAGCGCCATCGGCATCCCGAAGAACATTGCGATGATGTCGATCAGGTAAGTCCCGAGCAATTCCTGCCGGCCGCGCGCGTAAAGCAGGCCGTCTTTGATCGAGCGCAGACTCGGGCGGTCGGCGTTTTCAAGAGGGGGCGCGGCGCGCATCAGCAAGAGCATTCCGAGCGAGGCGATGAAAGTCGCGGCGTCGAACACGTAGCCGACTGCCGGCCCGAGCTTCGCCACGACCACGCCTGCGAGCGAAGCCCCGGCGATGAACGGGGCGCTGTAACTGAATGCGCGCAACGCCGAGACCGACGGCATCAATTCGGATGGGACGATGCGGGCGGTGAGCGCCTCGATCGCCGGGCGATGCAACGCGTTGCAAGCGGCGAAGAGCGAAGCCGTCAGAACCAGCGCCCACACGCGCGGCTGCGGTAAAAGCGAATTGAAGACGAGCGCGCCGCACAGAGCCGCCATCGCCGCCTCGGCAAGCAAAACCAACCGCCGCCTATCAATGTAATCGGCCAACGCCCCGCCCACGAAAGCCATCACGAACATTGGAACGAATTCGGCCACGCCCAACATCCCAACCGCAAAGGTTGATTTTGTAAGCTGGTACACCTGCCAGGGCAAAACTACGTAACTGATGGCCGAGCCGAACGCTGAGATGAACTGTCCGGCGTAAAGCAGCCGAAAATCGCGCGAAATCCTGAGCGGGCTTACGTCAATCGTTACCGCGCCCAGGATTCGCCGCAACCGCCCCGTCTTTTGTCGTGTCAAATTCACCGATTAGATCGCGGTCGCCCCGCCGTCAACGACGAACACCTGTCCGGTCACGAACGAAGATTCATCCGAAGCCAGGTACAACGCCGTTCCGCCGATTTCGTCCGGCCGTCCGACGCGCGGGAGCGGCTGTCTGGCTTCGAGCTGTTTGACGTAATTTTCGTTCTTCCAGAAATATTCGCTGAAATCGGTCTCGATCAATCCGGGCGCGATGGCGTTGACGCGGACGTTGTAGCGGCCGAACTCAATCGCCCAACTGCGCGTCATCATGATCAACGCGGATTTAGTCGCGCTGTAAAGCAGCCCGCCGGGTTGCGGCCTCAGCCCGGCTATCGAGGCGATGTTTATGATCGAGCCGCCCGATTTGCGTTCGATCATCTTCGGGACCGCCAGCCGGATCAGCCGCAGCGCCGAGACGATGTTGATCTCGAACATCTTCGCGAACATCTCGTCGGTCACATCCAGCGCCGGCCCTTGCCCGATGTTGGTCGCGCTGTTGTTGACCAGAATGTCCACCTGGCCGAAGACCTTCTCGGTCTCGCCGATCAGGGCTTGCAGTTGGTCGACGCGTCCGACGTGACATTCGACCGAATGGATTTTGCCGGGCAGCGAAGAGAACTCCTTCGCGGTCGCCTGGAGGTTCTCCATCTTGCGGCTGGCGATGACGACGTTCGCGCCGGCCCCAGCCAGACGATGCGTGATGGCCTTGCCGATGCCGCGCCCCCCTCCGGTGACGACGGCGACTTTGCCCTGCAGACTTGTGGTTGCGCTCATTGTTAATGACTCTCCTTGGTTGCTTCAATTGTCGATAGGGTTCATTGCGAGGGCGCAAAGGTCGCACATGTCCGTCGTCTTGACAAGCGCGCGAATGCTTGCCGATACTGCTTCAACTTCTAGCGACTGACGATTGGGAATGATAACGCTTACCAAGGAGATTAAGATGGAAGCCACCGCGAAGACTGAAATCAAAGTACACGACAAACTTTACATCAACGGCCAATGGGTAACACCCAGCGGCGCGGGAATGATTGACGTCATCAACTCCACGACCGAAGAGGTGATGGGCCGCGTGCCCGAAGGCTGCCCTGATGACGTCAACGCCGCTGTCGCCGCCGCGAAAGCCGCCTTCGGGAAATGGTCAACGACGACGGCTGAAGAGCGCGCGAGATACCTGCAACTCATCTCCGACCGCCTGAGCATGCGCAAGGACGAGATCGCCGCGGTCATCGCCGCCGAGGTCGGGATGCCGCTGCCGCTCGCGACCGCCGTGCAGGCCGGGATGCCGGCGGCGGTGATGGGTTCGTACGCGAAGATGCTCGGCGAATTCAAATTCGAAGAGCAGATCGGCAACGCGGTCATCGCCAAAGAGCCTGTCGGGGTGGTCGGCTGTATCACGCCGTGGAACTTCCCGCTGCACCAGGTGGTCTGCAAAGTCGCGCCAGCGCTGGCCGCCGGCTGCGCGATAGTTTTGAAGCCGAGCGAAGTCGCCCCGCTCACAGCGTTTATACTCGCGGAAATATGCGACGATGTGGGTTTGCCTGCGGGCGTCTTCAACCTGGTCACGGGTTACGGCCAGGTGGTCGGCGAGGAACTGGCGTCGCATCACGGCGTCGACATGATTTCATTCACCGGTTCGACGCGCGCCGGCAAGCGTGTCAGCGAGCTTGCGGCGAATACGATCAAACGCGTCTCGCTCGAACTCGGCGGCAAATCGGCGAACATCATCCTTGACGACGCCGACTTCGAGAAGGCCGTCAAGAGCGGCGTCGGCAATTGCTATTTCAATTCGGGGCAAACCTGCTCTGCCTTGACGCGGATGCTCGCGCCACGTTCGCGCTACGACGAGGCGGTAGAGATTGCGAAGAAGGCGGCGGAGAGTTTCACCGTCGGCGACCCGCGCGAAGGCAAGGCGAAGCTCGGCCCGCTGGTCTCGGCCGCCCAGCGCGAACGCGTCGTCAGTTACATCAAGAAGGGCATTGAAGAAGGCGCGAAGCTCGTCACCGGCGGCCCCGAAATGCCCGAAGGGATCACGAATGGTTACTTCGTGCGCCCGACCGTCTTCGCCGACGTCGACAACAAGATGACCATCGCGCAGGAAGAGATCTTCGGCCCCGTTCTTTCGATCATCCCATACGAGGACGAAGACGACGCGGTACGGATCGCCAATGACACCATATACGGTCTGGCCGGAGGCGTCTGGTCGGGCGATCCGGAACGGGCCAAGAGCGTGGCGCGCCGTCTGCGAACAGGTCAGGTCGAGATCAACGGCGGTAAATTCAATCCGATGGCGCCGTTCGGCGGCTACAAACAATCGGGCAACGGGCGCGAACTGGGCAAGTACGGCCTGGAAGAGTACCTGGAAGTGAAGGCGATGTTGACCTAAAGAATAGCCACAGAGACACAGAGACACAGAGAGGGAGGGAGAGAGGGGCAGAGCGTTCTTCTCTCAGTCCTTGCTTCTCACAGTCTCTGTGGCTCTGTGTCTCTGTGGCAAAGCCAACGGGTCACAGAATCTCGCGAACTTCGCCCGAGCGGCGCGTCACGCGTTGGAGGTCGAGGTATTCGAGCAGCGGGATCGCGTACTTGCGCGAGACGCCCGTCAAATCCTTGAAGGTGGTTACGTCCAGCCTGGGGCCATGTTCGGCCTTGAATCTACGCAGCGTTTCGCGCAACCCCTCAAGCGCGCTGCGATGAAAGACCAGGCCGGCGACGCGAACCAGTTCGCCGCTGTTGATCAACATCTGCGCGAACCTCTGCGCCCGTGCGGCGTCGACGCCGGATTGCGCGATCGCGTCTTCAAGCGGCATCGGCTGCAAGCCGGCTTCGGCGAAGAGCGCGGCCAGGCGGTCTTTCGCGGCCTGTTCCTCCGCCGAGAGCGCGA
>DATCXQ010000532.1:0-9757 GCA_036565725.1 Blastocatellia bacterium | reverse complement strand
GGCAGGTCTTGCGGTGAAGCCTGCCCGCGAGGACGCGGGGGCGCCACGGGGCTTCTGAGGAGGATTTATAAATGAGAGCTATTCAGAGACCACTATTCATCATCGCCATACTCATATTGATGATCTCTGGCATTGCGCGCGCGCGTGGACCCAGTCGACAGAGTAAAGAGGCGTCTATGCTTAGGTTAACTAAGAAGCTAATCTATGAGAATCAAGATTTGAATCTCATTTGGGAGATGAAGCTCGGCAAATTTGGTACGGACAAGACCAGTCTGATGGTTGTCGGATCCAAAGGGGCTTGCTTATTAACTCTCGTAGGTCAGCCGGTAAGATGCATTTCGTACGCGTCGCTTAATCTTCATTCGGTTCAAGTCGTAGAGCTACCAAAACAAAACACATATGCTTTCGTTGCTGGCGGTATATGGGGGGAGCCTGCCGCAGTCTTGATGGACAGCGAAGGGAAGGTCAAATGGCGTTACGACGCCGAGTTCAAGGCGATGGGAGCGCCGGCGTTAATAGATCTTGGCTCCTCAGGCGAGCGAGTGGTAGCCATGTTCGAAAAGGATCGCGGCCTCCTGTTCTTCGATCTCGATAGTGGAAAGCTATTAAATGTGAGTCAGCCTTCAGCGAAGCTTCGCAGCCTACGGGCGATAGACTTAGACGGTGATGGCCATAAGGAGCTTCTGGCCAACGATACCGCTGATCGGCTCATTACTATAAATTCGTCAGCCGAGGTGGTTATGCCGACGGAGTCTCAGGTTTTCAGCTTTGCGGTAACTCAAGCCAATCCCCCGAACATAGTGGCTGCGCCGGATATCGCCCGTGTGGCGGACGACGACAACAAAGTGGTTACAAAGTCGGGCAAAATATTTCTGTATGACAGGAAGTTGCAAAGAGTCGCTTCTTGGGACGCGCCACATCCGTACCCCGGAACGTCGTACCTCAGCCTCGTCGCCGCTGAGCCACTGGGCCCGCCGAACCGGCGGAGAGGATTGGTCAGCCTCTTCAGCGGAACAGGCAGATGGCGCAAAACGCCTCTTTTCGTTCATTCCTGGGAAGGGAAGTTAATATACGAAGAACTTCTGGAGGATAATTACTTCAGTGTTCTTCCTTTATTGGACGCCGAGCAGGGCGCCGTTTCATTTTTGGTCGGCGGGCGCGGGCAAGTTTGGCGGTATTCGTCGGCGGCGCGATGAATCACTCTTGGGCGACGCCGCATTTCGGCGTCTAACAAGCTGATCGGGGGAATCGCCGCGGCTCAGAGGCGCTGAATACGCCCTCGAAGACGCGGTTCACCTGGCCGGTGTGGTGTTGGTAATCGCGCAGTAACTGTTCGGCGGCGCCGCCGAGGTCGTTGTCGGAATAGCCCAATCGGCGGGCGCAAGCGGCCAATTCCTGCCCGTCGACCGGGAGAGAGTGTGTTTGCGCGTCGTTGACCATCTGGAGTTTGTTCTCGACGTCGCGCAGGAAGACGTAGGCTCGCGTAAGCGTCTCGCATTCTTCCGCCGAGATGAGCGATATATCGCGAAGCGCGCCGAGCGCCTTCATCGTAGTGCGCTCGCGTATTTGCGGCGTCCGGGCGCCGTGACAGACTTGCAGCGCCTGGACGATTAATTCGATTTCGCGGATGCCGCCCGCGCCGAGTTTGACGTTGCGGCTGCGCTGCTGACGGATCACCATCTGTTGGTCAATTTTGCGCTTGATGCCTCGCACTTCTTCCAGAGCCTTGAGGTCGAATGGCCGGTCATAAATGAACTGGCGCGCCATTTCGAGAAATCTCCGGCCCAGCGCGCGGTCGCCCGCGACGGGCCAGGCTTTCAACAGCGCCAATCGCTCCCACGTCTCGCCGCGGGATTGGTAGTAACGCTCGAAGCCGTCCAGCGAGTAGGCGATGGCGCCGGCCTTGCCTTCCGGGCGCAGTCGCAAATCGACGCGGTAGACGTAGCCTTCGCTCGTGAATTCGCTCAAGGCCACGGTGATCTTCTGGCAAAGGCGGCGGAAATATTCCGAGGCCGAAATCGCCTCTCCATCTTCTCCGACCTCTTCCTGATCGGACGCGTAAAGATAGATCAGGTCGACGTCCGAGCTGAAGTTAAGCTCGCCGCCGCCGAGCTTGCCCATCGCCAAAATGGTGAAGCCGCCGAAAGCCTTTCTGGGAATCCCGTATTCGCGGCGCAGCGCGGAAGAGCAAATCCAATGCGCCGCAGAGATCAACGCTTCGGCCAGAGTCGATAAGTCAGCCAGAGTCTCTTCGACCGAACAAAGCCGCAGCAGATCACGCACGCCGATCCGCAGCATCTCTCTTCGCTTGAGGGCCCGCAGGTAATCGAGCCGTTTCCGCTCGTCGGCGATTGTCCTCAGCGCGCGCGCCATCTCCCGCTCGATCTCGCGCTTTTTCCTGGCGCCGTTGAGAGTCTGCGGGTCGGTCACCCAGTAGATGTACTGCGGGTCGCGGATCAGAATCTCGGCCATATAAGGGCTGCCGCCTAATGTCTTGGCCAGAATCTCCAACGTGCGCGGAGAATCTTTGAGGTAGGAGAAGAGATGAATTTTATTGACGGCGGCGCGTGCGAATCTTTCGAAATAGTTGAGCGCCTGATCGGGGTCCGCCGACTGCGATGCGTTGTCCAGAAGCTCTTCAAGAATATCGGCCAGCGACTGGCGCGCAGGAGCGTCATCCGCCAACGCTTGCAGGTTAGCGTCCGCCTTGCCCGGTTCTTTGAAGCCGTAAGGGCCGAACAGCGCAATGACTTGTTGTGGATCGAGGCGCGGGGCGAGCAGCAGGTCTTTGACGTTCGGCGGTGTCATAACTCAATGATAAGATAAGACGCTGCGGAAATGAATTGTGGATGAATAGCCACAGAGATCACAGAGGGCACAGAGAAATCATTGATCCCCTCTGTGCCCTCTGTGATCTCTGTGGCTAACAGTATGTATGAGGAATGTAGCGTGATCAGCGCGGAATCAAAGAAGGCGATAGAATCTCTCTGTCCGGAAGTTAGCGAAGATGCCGTTCAGGATTTCTTCGCCCGGATGGACGAGGATTATTTTGCGACATTCTCCCCTGAAGAAATCTCGTCGCACATCAAAATGTCCTGCGCGCTCGGGCCGCAGCGTCCCGCGCAATGCCTCGTCACGCCGCGCGGGCCTGACGAATTCGACATCGTCATCGTCGGATTCGATTACCTTTCGGAGTTCTCGATCTTTTGCGGACTGTTGTCAGCCTTCGGGCTGGACATTCGCGCGGGAAACATCTATTCGTTCGCGCGGCGACAGCCCGGAGAAGAGCGCCCTCATTTGACTCGGCGGGCGGCGAGGGGCAAAGCCCCGCAACCGTCGCCGCGCAAGATCGTGGACGTCTTCAGCGTCCGCCTCAAGCCGGGAGAAAGCTTTGATGAAGCGAAGCGGCGTGAGTTCGAGCAGGAGTTGCAAACGCTCGTCCGGATGCTGGCGTCCGGCTCGGATGAGCGGGCCAGGGAGCGTTTAAATCGCTATCTGACGGAGCGCATCGAGAAGATGAACGAGCGGTTGAGCGGCCTGCTCTCTCCCCTCGAGGTTCGCTTTGACAACCTACTCTCTCCCGATTGGACTGTAATGGATGCGCATTCCGAGGACGCTTTCGCTTTCCTCTACGCCTTCTCGAACGCGCTCAGCATTCGCGGCATATACATCCACAAAGTCGAAATTCGCAGCGTTGGGCGTGAAGCGCGGGATCGTTTCTTCATCGCCGATCTGCGCCTCAGCAAGATCGAAGACGAACGGGAGCAAGAGAGGCTGCGGACGACCGTCGCGCTGATCAAACAGTTCACTCGCTTTCTGCCTGAGGCCTCGGACCCGGCCAAAGCGATGCGCCACTTCGATCAGTTCCTGGACAAGGTGGCGGACGAGCGTATTCCCGATCGTATGATCTCGTTTTTCGCGAGTAATAAGGGAATGAATCTGCTCGCTCACCTTCTCGGGTCGAGCGATTTCCTGTGGGACGACTTCCTGAGTTTGCGATTCAAAGATCTACTCCCGATTTTAGAGGACTTCACTAAAACCGAATTGAGGCCGGGCAAACAATCGCTGCGACGGCTGCTCGCCGAGTCTTTATCAGAGGCTCGTACTTTTGAGGAGAAGAAGGAAGCCTTCAACCGGTTCAAGGACGCCCAGGTCTTTCTGATCGATGTCAAGCATCTGCTCGACCCGCAGGTCACGCTGATGGATTTCTCTCAGGCGCTGACCGATCTCGCCGAGGTCGGGCTCGATGAGGCCGCCGGAATCTGTTACGAGCGCCTCGTTGAAACGCACGGGGAGCCGGCGCGGGCCGACGGTTCTCCTGCGCGGTTCACGGTCTGCGGCCTGGGCAAATTCGGCGGACGTGAGATGGGCTACGCCTCCGATCTCGAAGTGTTGTTCGTTCACGACGGGCCGGGGCGGACGCTTGGGGCGAAGCCGATAGACAACGGTCTGTTTTTCGAGCGCCTGGCGCAGCAGGTGGTTGAATTCATCGAGGCCCGCGAGAAGGGCGTCTTTCACATCGACCTCAGGCTCAGGCCTCACGGCAAGGCGGGCGCTTTGGCCACCCCCTTCGACCGACTGGCCGAATACTACAGCGAGAATGGAGAGGCCGCGCCGTTCGAACGCCAGGCTCTTATCAAATTGAGGTGGGTGGCGGGGGACGAGGCCCTGGGCAGGCGCGTGGAGGAGCGCCGCGACAGTTTTAGCTACGGCGGAACGCCCTGGGATTGGGAAAACGCGATGCATCTGCGGCGTCGTCAGACGCGCGAACTTGTCAAGCCGGGTCAGGTCAACGTCAAATACAGCTCCGGCGGTATCATCGACATCGAGTACGCAGCGCAGTACCTGCAGCTTATGCGCGGCAAGGATCATCCTGAACTCAGAGTTACGAATACGCTCGACGCGCTCGCCCAACTTCGCCGGTTGAGTATCATCTCGGAAGCAGAGGGCGAGATGCTGAGCGCGGCTTACCTCTTTTTGCGCAATCTGATCGACGCGCTCAGGATAGTTCGCGGCGACGCGAGCGACCTGGCGCTTCCCGAAGAGGGCTCGGATGAGTTCAAATCGCTAGCCCGACGCCTCGGCTATCGTGAGCGGGATTGGAAAAGGGGCGCCGAAAAGTTGGCCGCAGACATTCGGCGATGGATGAAAGAGGTCAACTCATATTACGTTTCGCGTTTCAATTCGCCCGACGGCGCGCCGCCGCGCGCGTGAGAGTCTCTCGATATTTGCAACCAACATTATTAATAGATCGTTTCTACTTTCTGTTCACGGTATAAAAGACTCGATAAACAAATTGCAGGCGCGCTTATGAGATTTCTGGAAGGGGTAAAGATAGCGCTCGCGTCGCTGCGGGCGCATAAATTGAGGACGTTCCTGACGCTGCTCGGCGTGATCTTCGGCGTCATGACTGTGGTCGCCGTGGCCGCCGTGATCGAAGGATTTTTCCGCTACATCGACCGCACGGTGACCGCGGACCTCGGTGCGAATACGGTGATCCTGGACAAATTCGGAATGATCACCAGCTTCGAGGAGTTCATCAACGCCAACCGCCGCAATAAAGACATTACGCTGGCCGACGCCGATTTCCTGCGCGAGCGGATGACGCTTGCCCAGAGCGTCGGCGTGCAGGGATTTTCGGGGGCCGAGATCAGATCGCCCCGCGAAAAGATGAACAACGTCACCATCAAAGGCAACACGCCGAACATGGTCAACATAGATTCCACTCAGCCGGAGTTCGGGCGCTACATCAGCGAGACCGACAACGAACACCGCCGTAGCGTGGCGCTGATCGGCGCGGAGGTCGCCGACAAACTCTTCGGCGCGCGCGAAGTGGTCGGGCGCGAGATCAAGATCGACGGTCTTCCGTTCGAGGTCGTCGGCGTGGCGAAAGAGCAGGGGGCGTTCTTCGGCCAATCGCGAGACGATTTCATCATCATTCCGCTCTCGACCCATCAGAAAGTTTTCGGAGCGCGCCACAGCCTGACCGTCTCCGTTAGAGGGTACGACGGCGCCAAACTCGAAGACGTACAGGATCAGGTGCGGATGCTGATGCGCGCGCGCCACCGGCTCGCTTACAACGACAAGGACACTTTCGGCGTCTTCACCTCGGACGCGATCAACAATTTCGTCCAGGCGGTCTTCGGGCTGGTCGCGGCGGTCGCGCTAGGAGTGGTCTCGATCTCGCTGGTGGTCGGCGGCATTGTGATCATGAACATCATGCTCGTGACCGTGACCGAGCGGACGCGCGAGATAGGCATTCGAAAAAGCCTCGGCGCGCGGCGCAAGGACATTTTGACGCAGTTCCTCGCCGAGTCGACTACGCTCTCCCTGATCGGCGGGCTGATCGGCCTGGGCGTCGCGTATGGCATCTCGATGATCCTGGCCAAATTTACGCCGATCCCCGCGGAGTTGCCGCTGTGGGCCGCCGCGCTGGCGATCGGCGTGTCGAGTGGCGTCGGGCTGATCTTCGGGATTTACCCGGCGTGGAAGGCGGCTAAGCTCGACCCGATTGTGGCGTTGAGGGCGGAATGAACTCGGGGGAATAATCCAAATGTTTTGCCCTAATTGCGGACAGGCTGATCAGGCTGCGGGCAAGTACTGCAAGGGATGCGGGAAATACTTGCCCGATAATTCTTTCGGATCGATCAACCGGTATTCACCGCAGAGCATAGCGGGCTGGATCGTCGCGGGGAATTGTGTAGGTTTGGCGATGTTTTTAATCGCCTTGTTGTCCATCTTCCTAAAAAGTCCCCCGCTTCTCATTGGACTCTTAACCGGCGCGCCCTGGGGCCTAGTGCTTGGAACTACCGTCTACGCGCTCATACTCTACCGCAGGCTTAAACGCACGAACAGCCAGGAGCTGAAGTCTCTGTCAAAAATGGATTCAACACAGGCTAATCGTTCTCTGACGGCGGTTGATACTTCGCGGATTGTGGAAGTGGAAAGCGTGACGGAAGAAACGACGGCGTTATTGAAGATTGGCAGAGATACCGAGCGCGACAGGTAACAATCAATTGTATGTTGAAACAGCAAGCGAAAGAACTCTTCACTCAGGCGATGACCACGTTGTGGTCGCACAAATTCCGCTCGTTCCTGACGGTGCTAGGCGTGGTGATCGGGACCGCGACCGTGATCGGCGTGGCTTCGCTGGCGAAGGGCCTGGAGGCGGGGATGAAGGAACAGATCGAGCAGTTCGGGAGCAACGTGGCTTTCGTCAGCCGGTGGGGCGGCGGCCCGCGACATAGCGATTTCACTGAGGAGGAGCGCAAGCGTAAACCGATTACGCTCGAAGATGCGGTCGCTTTGAGCCAACTGCCTTCGGCGATGGCCTCGTCCCCGATCCTGCGCCCTCCCGAACTGCCGCCGCCGGTCAAGTTCCGCAACAACGAAGTACGCACGCCTCAGGTTCGCGGCGTCTGGGCCGGTTACGCCAGCACGCGCGAAGTGAGCATCGCGCGCGGGCGCTTCTTCAGCGAAACCGAAGATCATCACAATGTCGAGGTCGCTGTCATCGGCTATGAGATCGCGGAAAAGCTCTTCACCGGATACGAGCCGCTGGAAAAAGAGATTCAGGTCGGCAACAAGATCTTCCGCGTCATCGGCGTACTCGAAAAGGCGAAAAGCCCGTTCGGCGGCGGTAACACTCCCGCCGACAGTTTCGTCTTCATCCCGTACAGCGTGATGCATTCGATGTACCCGAATCAGGACGATCATTTTGTTGCCTTGGGCGCGAAACAGGGACAACTCGACAAACTGGTTGACGAGGCGACCGAGTTGATGCGCCGCCGCCGCCAGGTCCCGTTCGACAAGCCGAACAGTTTCGAAATCACGACTCCGAGCGGGATTCTCGAAAGTTTCAACCAGATCCTGGCGATGGTGGCGGTTATCGCCGTTGCGATTGTCAGCGTGGCGCTGCTCATCGGCGGCATTGGCGTGATGAACATCATGCTGGTTTCTGTGACCGAGCGGACGAAGGAGATTGGCGTGCGCCGCGCGATCGGAGCGCGCCGCGCCGACATCATCCTCCAGTTCCTGCTTGAAGCCAGCATGTTGACCGGCGCAGGCGGAATCATCGGCGTCGTCGTCGGTTTTCTAATCAGCCTTCTACTCAACGCGCTGTTAATGCCTTCGCAAGTGCCGCTGCTGTTTGTCTTCATAGGGTTTAGCGCCTCGGTCGCGATCGGGCTGATCGCCGGACTCTATCCCGCGTTCAAAGCGTCGAGGCTGGATCCTATTGAAGCCTTGAGGTATGAATAGCGGCGCGGCGTCGCGTCAAAGAAATTCTTCCTGTAAATATTTCGGATCTGAGGCGACGGATCGGTGAAAATACACGGAGTTCGGCCCGGAAGTTGAACCGGTTGAAGGGAGCCATAGTCTGAGGGCTGAACCCCAGGCCCTAATTCCTCGAAATAATTAATAGGAAAGAGAAATTTTTAAGTAATATTCAGTAGGCTTCAGCAATTTCGTTTGATAGAATCGGCGCGTCTTATTAAGGTATCTCCCCCAATGTCCGCTCCCAATGTCTGCCCCTAACGCCAGCTCCTAATGTCCGCTCCCAATGTCTGCCCCTAATGTCTGCCCCTAGTGTCTGGTTGAGCGGTGATCCTGATAAAGATGAAAGTGTGATGGATGGTCGCTGGCGCCATACGGCGTTCTATATGCGTGGGGCGGGGTTCTCACTTTAATCACGGTCTCGCCTCTAACCGACACCCCAAATACTGAAAAAACCATTACAAAATTTGCCAGCCTAACTGAAGTTGGCCGGCCACTAGAAGTCCATTTCATTGGAGGAGAAACGTATGCCCGGAATCCGGACAAAAAAGAATTACAAACAATGGTTGTCCATACCGCTGATTTTACTCTGCTGCGTCAGCCCGCTTGCGCCGATGCTCGGAGTTCCAAGCCAGCCGGCCATTGCGCAAAGTCAGAGCCTTTCGAGTTTGAATTCATGCTCAGGCGGCCAATCTTATGAGGCGACCATGTTCGCCCTCACCGAAAGGAACTCGCTATTGAATTTCAATCCGGGCCAGCCCGGCTTGATCAACAGCACCCGATTCATCACCGGGCTGTCACAAGGTGAGACCGTCGTCGGTATTGATTTCCGCCCGGCCACAGGACAGCTTTACGGTGTGACCACCGCCAACCGCATTTATATAATCAATCCGTTCACCGGCGCTGCGACCCCGGTGGGCACGGCGGCATTGAGTACGGCTGTGAACGGCCAGTCGTTCGGCATCGATTTCAACCCGGTGCCCGACGCGATTCGTTTCACCAGCGACGCCGATCAGGACCTGCGGATCAGTCCGAGTACCGGAGCGGTACTGGGCGTGGACGGGGCGCTTAGCTTCGCAGCGGGCGACGCGAACGCCGGGCAGAACCCGAACGTCGTCGGCTCGGCTTACACGAATAATTTCGCGGGCACGGCTGTGACAACGCTCTATGGCATCGATTCAAATCTCGACACGCTCGTCACGCAAGGGTCGATCGGCGGCGCGCCGGTTTCTCCGAACACAGGTCAACTCTTCACAATCGGCAAACTCAACGTCGACACGTCCGGCATGGTCGGGTTCGACATCGCGCCGGTGACCAACGCCGCGTTCGCCTCGCTGACGCCGCCGGGTTCAAGGACGTCGAATCTTTACTCGATCAACCTGTCGACCGGCGCGGCCAGGCTGATCGGGCCTATCGGCGGTGGGCGGTTGATCCGCGGCATCGCGTACGCGGTTCGGCCTGAGAACGTCTATGCGGTTACGGC
>DATCXQ010000528.1:0-7474 GCA_036565725.1 Blastocatellia bacterium | reverse complement strand
TGGCTGACGGAAAGCCTGTTGCTCGCAATGTTAGGCGGGGCGGCCGGATTGGCGCTGGCGCGCTACGGATTGACCGCGCTGCTTGCGCTCGCGCCCGCAGGCGTTCCCCGGTTGGACGAAGTGGCCATTGACCGCCGTGTGTTGCTCTTCACGCTGGCGGTGACGGCTTTGACCGGCTTGTTTACGGGACTGTTCCCGGCGTGGCGCAACGCGCGGACGGAACTTGCGACGACGTTGAAAGAAGGCGGCGAAAAAGGCGCGACGCCCGGCGCCTCGCAACGCTTCCGACAGGCCTTGGTCGTCGCGCAGATCGCGTTGGCCATGGTGTTGCTGGTCGGCGCGGGATTGTTGACGCGCAGTTTCGCGCGCCTGATCGCAGTCGAGCCGGGCTTCGACACGAGCAATTTGCTGACGCTGCACATTTCGCTCAACGGGCCCACTTACCGGCGGGCGGAAACCACGCTTTATTATCAACGACTGCTGGAACGGCTGCGCGCCTTACCCGGCGTAGTGGCGGCGGGGGCCGTGTCGGTCTTGCCGATGGGCGTCGACACGGATTTCGAGCGCCCGTATTGGCGCGCGGGCGAACCGGAGCCGAGCGCGGCGGCTGACAAAGTCGCCCTTCGCATGGCGACGCCGGAATATTTGCCGGCGCTCGGCATCCCGCTGCTCGCGGGCCGTAATTTTACAGCGCAGGATCGCGCCGAAACGCCCGCCGTCATCCTCGTCAGCGAAAGCTTCGCCAGGAAAGTCTGGCCTGGCGAATCGGCCGTCGGCAAACAACTGATGCTCGATTACACGCGCGGCAAGTATGCCTACGAAGTCGTCGGCGTGACGCGCGACATCCGTTATTACGGCCTGAAGAGCAAGCCGCAGCCCGAAGTCTTCATTCCGCATGCGCAAACCCCTTTTCTGCCGATGAACGTCGTCGTGCGCACGGCCGCCGACCCTTTGAAGTTGACCGGCGCGGCGCAACAGGTGGCGCGCGAGCTTGACGCGACGCAACCGGTCAGTAAGGTCAGCACAATGGAACAGTTAATTCAGCGTTCCATCGCGCCGGATCGGTTTGCGCTCGCGCTGCTCGGCCTACTGGCGCTGTTGGCGCTGCTGATCGCCAACGTGGGGATTTACAGCGCCCTCTCGTACACGGTCGCCGCGCGCACACACGAGATCGGAGTGCGGATGGCGTTGGGCGCGACCTCGCGCGACGTGTTAAGGCTGGCGCTGGGGCAGGGGATGAGACTGGCGCTGATGGGGATCGCGCTCGGCCTGCTTTCGGCCTGTGCGCTCACACGGCTGATGCGGCCGCTGCTCTTCGGCGTCGGCGCGACTGATCCATTGACGTTGAGCGTAGGCGCTTTGTCGCTGGCCATTGTGGCGTGGCTGGCATGTTACCTGCCCGCGCGGCGCGCGACGAAGGTTGATCCGCTGGTTGCTTTGCGTCACGAATAATCGCACTGCCGGCGCTCGCTTATGAACGAAGAAGGGGCTGATGTTTGACCACAATCGCAATCGAAACGCGCGACCACATCTCTGGCTGATCGCACTGATCGGCGTGATCGTGCCACGCCGTCTACGCGTCGACTGGCGGCAGGAGTGGGAAGCCGAGCTGCGTTACCGCGAGCGTATGCTGGCCGAATGGGACCGGCTCGATTGGCGGAACAAACTTGAACTGCTGCGTCGCAGCGCGAGCGCCTTCTGGGACGCGCTCTGGTTGCAGCCGCAACGATGGGAGGATGAAATGATTCAAGACTTGCGATATGGCGTGCGGAAGTTGCTCAAACATCCTGGCTTCACGGTTGTCGCAATATTGACGCTGGCGCTCGGGATCGGCGCGAACACGGCGATCTTCAGCGTCGTCAACGCCGTTTTGTTACGACCGCTGCCGTTCGCCGAGCCTGATCGGTTGGTGTCGATTGCGGAGACGCATCCTGAACTTCCCAGGGCCGAAGTGGCGGCGCCAGATTTCGAAGATTGGCGGCGGCAGGCGCAGTCGTTCACGGACATGGCGGCCTGGTCGCTCAAAGACTGGGGCAAACTGGCGCTCACCGAAGCTGGCGAACCGGAGCAATTGCAGGGCACATGCGTCACGCCGAATCTCTTTCCTTTGCTCGGCGTCAGCCCGGCGCTTGGCCGTAATTTCCTGGCGGAGGAGAACCAGGCTGGACGTGACCGCGTGGCGATTGTGAGCCATGGGCTGTGGCGCCGCCGGTTCGCCGCCGATCCGGGCCTGATTGGCCGCCCGATCCGGTTGAACGGCGAAAATCACATCGTCGTCGGCGTCATGCCGCAGGGCGCGCAGTTGCCGTTCGATACCGATGTATGGCTGGCGCTCTCGCAACTCGGAACGTATGCGCTTACCAGCCGCGTGCCACATATGCTGGAGGTCGTGGCGCGGCTCAAAGCCGGCGTGACAGTGGAGCAGGCGCGGGCCGAAATGGAAGCCATCGCCGGGCGGCTCGGGCAGGCTTACCCGGCGACCAACAAAACCATCGGCGCCATGCTCGATCCGCTGAGCGAACGGTTGACCGGCGACCTGAAACCTGCGCTGTTGGCGCTGTTCGGAACGGTCGGCCTGGTGCTGCTGATCACTTGCGCCAACGTCGCGAACCTGTTGCTCGGACGCGCGACCGAGCGGCAGCGTGAAGTCGCTGTCCGCGCGGCTTTTGGGGCCGGTCGTGGGCGCTTATTCCGTCAATTTCTGACTGAGAGCTTATTGCTGGCCTGGCTCGGCGGCGCCGGTGGGCTGCTGCTGGCGATTTGGGGCCTGCCCTTGCTGCGCGCCGCGTTGCCCGGCGCGACGGCCGATCAGATTCCTGCGCTGAAGGCCGTCAGCCCGGACCTGCGCATGCTCGGTTTCACGCTGCTCGTAACCACGCTGACAGGCGCGTTGTTCGGCCTGATTCCGGCGCTTCAACTCTCACGGCTCAATCTCAATCAGACGCTCAAGGAAGGCGCCAGGGCTTCGGCCGGAGGCGCGCGCCGCCGCGCCGGCCGCGCGCTGGTGATCGCGGAAGTCGCGCTGACCACTGTGGCGTTGGTCGGCGCCGGTCTTCTGCTGAGAAGCTTTCAACGGCTGACGCAGGTTGATCTCGGTTTCCGCGCCGATCATCTGCTGAGCGCGCAACTCGCTTTGCCGAGCGCGAAATACCAAAATTATGAACAGGTGAAAAGTTTTCATCAGCGACTGCTGCCGCGTATCGCCGCATTGCCCGGCGTCGAGGGCGTGGCCACGATCGATAACTTTCCGTTGACCGCCTCGAACGCCAAAACGCGCTTCGCCATTGAAGGCGCGCCGCGCCCTGCGCCCGGACAGTTTCCAACTGCGCAGACACGCGCCGTCAGCCAGGACTACTTTCGGGTGATGGGAATTGCGCTCAAAGGCGGGCGCTCCTTCACTGATGACGATCTGTTGAATAACCGCAATTTCCTAATCGTCAACGAGACGCTGGCGCGGCGCTATTTTCCGAACGAAGACCCGGTCGGGAAACAACTCTTGATGGGAGTGATGTTCCCGAATCCAGTGGCGGTTCCGATCATCGGCGTGGTGGCCGATGTCAAAGACCTCGGTCTGGCGGCGCCGGTCGAGCCGACAATTTATAGTTCGGGTTTCAGGAATCGGCCACTGTTGATGATTCGCGCGACGGGCGAGCCTGTCGGTCTCGCCGCGGCGGTACGGCAAGCGGTGTCGGCGACTGACAGCGAGCAACCCATTCATCGAATCCGGACGATGGAAGAAGCGCTTTCGATATCGTTGGCCAGACGACGCTTGTCCGCGCTTTTAACGGGGGCTTTTGCGGCGCTCGCGCTATTGCTGTCGGCCATCGGCATTTACGGCGTGCTGGCCTGGACCGTCAGCGAACGCACGCGCGAGATTGGCGTCCGCCTGGCCCTGGGAGCGCAAACCGGCGACGTGCTCAAACTGGTTGTCAGTCAGGGGATGAAACTAACGTTGCTCGGCCTGGCGGTCGGGTTTGCGGCGTCGCTGCCGGCGGCCAGGGCGATGAAGAGTTTGCTCTTCGGCGTCGGCGCCGGCGATCCAACGACCTTTGCCGCCATTGCTCTCCTGCTTGTCTTCACGGCGCTGCTGGCCTGCTACCTCCCCGCGCGCAAGGCGACGAAGGTTGATCCGATAGTCGCGATACGGCAGGAGTGAAGGCGCCGGTCTAATAAGCATTGATTATCGTTTCAGCCATTCAGAGGCGCCGACAGAAAAATAGGGGACAGAAACATAGCCTCTCTTTACCCGCGCCGCTCCCCTGATCCCGCTCCTTCCGCCTGCAGGGATTGCGCGCCTGCCGGTGTTTTCCGACGGCCTGCTGGCGCAGTTCCAGACTTCGACGTTCTAAGGGAAGCTAGGCCCGGGCCGCGGCGACAGTATCACCTTTAATCATCACTCAGTACAGCTGTTTAACCAGCGATAAATGTGGGGCGCCTCTACTTACCTTGACATTCGATGGGAAGCCTGCGAGACTCCGCCCGGATTTTTCATCCGCAGGAATTTCATTCAAAGGACGTCGTGACATGACTAAAGTTGACATACTCCAGGGCACGCTCGACATGCTGATTCTCAAGACCATCACGCACGAGCCGATGCACGGGTTCGCCATCGCCTTGCGCATCCGGCAGCTCACCGACGAGGTGATCCAGATCGGCGAAGGATCTCTCTACCCGGCGCTTTACAGGATGGAGCAGAAGGGCTGGATCAAGGCTGAGTGGGGAGTGACGGAGAACAACAGGCGGGCCAAGTATTACAAGCTGACGAAGGTGGGGCGCAAACAGTTGGAGGGCGAAGTCGCCTCTTATGGCCGGCTGACCGACGCCATCGCCAAGATACTGCAAGCAGCCTAGCGGCGAGTGGGGTTACACGCGATGAATTCCTTACGGCAACTCTGGCGCCGGCTGCTCTCGCTGACGCGCAGGGGAAGGTTGGAGCGGGAGATGGAAGAGGAAATGCGCTTCCATCTCGAGATGCAGATCGAGCAGAACCTGGATGCCGGGATGGCGGCGGAAGAGGCGCGCTACGCCGCCCGGCGACAATTCGGCAATCAAACCTGGCTGAAGGAGGTGAGCCGCGAGATGTGGAGCTTGAGGTTTATCGAGACGCTGATTCAGGACCTGCGCTACGGCGCGCGAACGTTAATGAAGAATCCCGGCTTCACATTGATTGCCGTCCTCACGCTGGCGCTCGGCATCGGCGCGAACACGGCCATTTTCAGCGTCGTCAACGCCGTGTTGCTTCGCCCACTCCAGTACTCTGACCCTGATCGGCTCGTACAGGTCTGGCAAAACTTTCTACAATTGGGCGCGAATCAGGTCACGGTCTCGGCCCCGGAGTTCCTCGATTACAAGGATCAAAACCGCGTCTTCGAACGGATGGCCGCGTTCAGGCCCCAGGGATTCACTCTGACAGGCGGCGCCGAGCCTGAGCGAATTATTGGAGCCAGGGTCTCCGCCGACCTCTTTCCGCTGCTCGGCGTGGCGCCGGCTCTGGGCCGCGCTTTTCTCCCAGAAGAAGACCATACTGGCGGTCCGCGCGCCGTCATCTTGAGCCATGGCTTGTGGCAGCGACGCTTTGGCTCTGACGCCACTCTCATAGGCAAGTCGCTCGCGCTCGACGGGGAGAACTTCACCGTGGTCGGAGTCATGCCGCCCGGCTTCCAGTTTCCTCCACAATCCCTCCAAAACGAACTGTGGACTAACGTCCCTTTCGACGCCAACGATCTGAACAGGCGCGGATGGCGTCCCGTTGGAGTGATCGCGAGGCTTAAATCCAGCGTCAATCTGGATCAAGCGAACGCGGAGTTGAAAGCGATCGCCGGCAGATTCCCGTCTTCGGGCGCTGTCCCGAGCGCTTACGCGGTCTCTTTGCAGGAGCAGGTTGTGGGAAGGGTTCGGCGCGCGCTGCTTGTTATGTTTGGGGCAGTGAGTTTCGTTCTCCTCATCGCCTGCGCAAATGTAGCCAATCTGTCGCTATCGCAGGCCGCGGCGCGTCAGAGAGAGATGGCTATCCGCGCGGCTGTCGGAGCGAGCCGCTCGCGTTTGATCCGGCAATTGTTCGTCGAGAGTATGCCGCTGGCGCTACTCGGCGGCGGCGTGGGGCTCCTGCTGGCGGTCTGGATTGTTGAGGCGCTCGTCTCTGTCAATCCGGGCAATCTTCCCAGGGCGCATGAAATCGGCGTTGATCTTCGCACACTGGGGTTCACGCTGTCGGTATCGCTGTTGACCGGCGTGGTCTCCAGCCTGGCGCCGGCCTGGCAGTTCTCGAAACTCAACCTCAACGAATCGCTCAAGGAAGGAGGCAGGGGAGCGTCGGTCAGTTTTCGCCGCTTCGGCCTGCGTAGCATTCTGCTGGTGTCCGAAGTCGCGTTGTCATTAGCGCTATTGATCGGCGCCGGGCTGATGATCAACAGCTTCACGCGCCTGCTGCAGGTCGATCCCGGCTTCGATCCGCGCGGCGTTCAGACGATGCAGATCGCCCTTCCTCAATCGAAGTACGCGGAAATCCAACAACGGGCCTTCTTCTTCGAGCAGGTGTTAGAGAGGATAAGAAGGTTGCCCGGCGTTCAGTCCGCCGGTATGACCAGCGCACTTCCTTTAGCAGGAAACCCCGACTTTGGTTTCACCATCGAGGGGCGAACGCCGAGCGCGCCCGAAGATACGCCTCAAACCGGCTGGCGCGCGATCAGCCCTGACTATTTGCGAACGATGGGCATTGCTTTACGGCGCGGGCGCTATTTCGGCGAACAGGATCATGAAAAAGCCGCCGGCGTGGCGATCATCAACGAGACCATGGCCCGTCGCTTCTGGCCTGATGAAAACCCGTTGGGCAAGAGGGTCAAACTCGGCGGGCCTCAAAGACCATATCCGTGGATGGAGATCGTCGGAATCGTTGAGGACGTGAAGCACGACGGCCTTGACGCGCCGGTCGGGCCGGAGATGTATATGCCCTATGCGCAGACGCCCTTTTCGCAGATGCCTGCGGGATTTCGCTTCCTACCGATATCATTGGTGGCGCGCGGCGGTTCGGATCACGCCAGTCTGGCCGCCGCGATGCGAGCCGAGATCAAGGCTCTGGACAAAGACCAACCGGTCACCAACATCCGAACGCTAGATCAACTTCTCGCTAACTCGATCTCGCAACACCGTTTTTATCTGATGCTTCTCGCCTTCTTCGGGGCGGTCGCTCTGATACTGGCCGCGGTCGGGATGTACGGTGTCATCTCTTATACGGTCAGGCAGCGGACGCATGAGATCGGCGTGCGGATGGCGTTCGGAGCGCAGGCCGGCGACGTCCTGAGGCTCGTCATCGGATACGGAATGAAGCTGACGTTGATCGGCGCGCTGATCGGATTGGCAGGCGCGCTGGCGTTGACACGACTGATGAAGACGCTCCTGTTCGAGGTGAGCGCGACCGACCCGCTGACGTTCGCCGGCGTCTCGACGCTTCTGGCGCTGGTAGCGTTGCTGGCTT
>DATCXQ010000498.1:0-24730 GCA_036565725.1 Blastocatellia bacterium | reverse complement strand
CCTAAGCTCAACCGTCGCTCCGCGACGAAGAATAAATCCGTACGCTGATCTGATAACTGCTCTAACGATTTCGATATGCAGATGGAAGAACTTTTTGGGGTGTAATCGATCAGAGGATGTCGGCGAAGGCCTTCTTCGTCCTTTGAAACCACCAGTAACCGAAGACGAAACAGACCAGCGCGAAGACCGTCGTCACGCCCAGCCCCCGCCAATCCGGAGCCATTCCCTCCAGCAATATTCGGCGGTAATTGCGAACAAGCGGGGCCATAGGATTCAGATTGACCATCCATTGATACTTAGGCGGGATGATATTTTCCGGATAGTAGATCGGCGTCAGATACATCCAGGTCATCAGAGTGAGTTGGTTGATCTGCGGCATGTCGCGGATGAAGACGCCGAGGCTCGCCATCAACCATCCCAGGCCGGCGGTCACGAGGAATTGCGGCACAAGAAGCAACGGCAGCAGCAGCGCGGTCGGACGAATCGTGTGTTCGAGAATCAGAGCGACCGCCAGCAACACGACTGTGCCGATCAGTTGCTGCGCAATGCCTGAAAGGGCAAGGTTGACGGGCAGCGCTTCGGTTGGGAAGACAACCCGTTTGACGAGATTGACGTTATCGGTCAACGAGGTGGTCGAGCGCTGAACGCCGTCGCTGAACGCGATCCACGGCAGCAGGCCACAAAACAAATAGGTCGCGAAGCTCAGATGGCCTCCCTGGGCGCCGAAGCGGAGGCCGAAAATTCCCGAGAAGATCGCTGTGAAGATAACGATCATCACGACCGGCGTGATGACCGCCCAGGCGGGGCCGATGACAGAGCCTTTGTAACGGCTGCTGAGGTCGCGCCGCACCATCGAACGCACAAGGCCACGATGTTCGCTCAGAAGCGCCATCGCGGGCTGCCACAAAGGAATTTTTGCGCTGGACTGGTAATTCATAGGATTGCGGAATGCGGAATGCGGAATGCGGAATGCGGATTTGAGCCAACTTCTTCAATCCGCATTCCGCATTCCGCAATCAGGGAATGGTTTCTGTAGCGCTTTTCGCCTTGGGAGACTCCTCGACAAAGAGCGGGTAAGAGCCGGGATCGGCCGGAGCGGTTTTGCGCGCCGGAATTTTGACGCCGGCGAGCCGCGCGAGCAATTCTTCATACTGATCCGTGATCTTTTCCCAGTTGTAGCGGTCGATCACTCGGGTCATTGCGCGATGTCGGTATTCGCTGATGATCGTGGGGTCATCGATGACGCGCTGCAAACAGACTGTCAGGTCCTCAGCCGATTTATAGATGATGCCCGCGTCGCCGACGACTTCCGCATTTTCAGGAGTGGCGAGAGCGAGCGCGCAATTGCCCGCGCCCATCGCTTCGATCAGAGCCGGGTGCGCGCCCCCGACCTCCGTGGCGTGGACGTAGCAGTAAGCGTTCTGCTGCAGCGCCCGGTAGTCTTCGCCGAAGACAAACCCCAGGAATTTGACCCGAGGGTCTCTTGTGCTCTTCAACCGCGCGATGTAGTCCTCGGCGTAGGGGGCGTCGCCGACGATCACCAGAGGCAGGTCGGTCTTCACCTGACTGTACCCCTCGATTACCAGGTGCGCGTTGTTCTCAGGCTCCAGGCGGCTGACGTAAAGCGTATAGCGGTTCGGCTGCAGACCGAACCTCAGCAGCCTTTCGGGGTCGGCGCGGCGAGCCACCTCAGCCCCGTAGGCGATCATCTCCGACTCTTTCCTGTAGCGAGTCGCGTAGTAATCCTGAATGACCCGCGCGTCGGTCACAATGGCCGTCGGCAGGAAGGTCGAAAGCCATTCGGAAACCAGATAGTACTGTCGCCCGACCCAGTTCCACTTCTTGCGTTTGCGCTCCAGCCCGTCGACGTTGACCAGGGTCGGCGTCCCGAACAGGCGCGGGATGAAAGCGAAGAGGCTGTTCGCCGCGTTGCATATCAGAATGGCGTCGTAGCGGCGCGGCGCGGCGTGCAGAACGGAAAGAAAAGTATGAATGACGGTGTCGAAATATTTATGGCGGATGGTCGGAAGGATCACCAGATTTACGCCGTTGTACGTGGGCGCGCCGATGGTCGAGTAATGTTTGCGTCCGTAAACCGTTAATTCGTGTCCTCTGACCGCCAGCCTTGTCCCGAGTTGTTCTGCGAATGTTTCAAAGCCGCCGTAGTTCGCCGGAATTCCTCGAGTCCCCAAAATGGCTATTTTCATAAGAGTGATATTCGGTTTCGTATATCTAGTTCGGGGGTCTGGAATCGAAAATTATGTGCGACGCTACGTCCGCGGCGCAAAAGTATAATTGCGCAAATTGGAATTGCCCATCCCAAAATCACTGATTTTCAAGGTCTTTCCCACAGTATTTGACGTTCAAGCCGCTCGAATGGACTTTTTTTGTCGCGCCTTCTAATTTTGCGAGTTACAAGTTAGAACCGGCGGCATAGTAAATGCCTCTATTTTTTATCCCTTTTATCCCAAACCCCTCTGATAACCAATTTGCGTCCTCTAGATATCCCCCTCTTTCAACTAGAGATACAGGTACAGCGCCTCGCGCGGTACTGTAGAAGAACGAGGAGGTTAGAGACACATGCGAATGGCAGTCTTTTTTTTTGCGTTCAGTCTGTTCGCGTCCGGTTTGAATATCGCCGAAGCCGGCCCCTCCCCTTCAACGCCGATCACTTCCGGCAGTTTCATCGAGCACAGCCCGATTTACCCCAAAGAGATCGAATCAAACTTAAATGAAGCTATCAGCAGCCGTCTTGGCCTACCTTACCGATGGGCGGGGACTGACGATAACGGTTACGACTGTTCGGGCTTTGTATGGAGAGTCTTTCGGGAAGCGGGAGTCGATTTCAATCGGGACTCCACGCGCAACCTCTGGCAGAAGTTGCCCGAAGCCACCCTGGAAGAGTCCACGCGTTTCGGTACGCTGGTATTCTTCCAAGGATTGGACCATGTCGGCATCCTGCGCGATGCGGATTCGTTTTACCACGCCTCGACTTCAGGCGGCGTCATGCTGTCTTATTTCGATAAATCCGATAAATATTGGAGAAGCCGGATAATCGGCTACAGGCGCATCTTCGCGCCGGTCCGAAGAAGAGCGGCGCCGGCGCCAAAATGAGCCGGCGGCCACCGGGCGTGAGCGCGAACGCCGAGCGCGCCCGAGGCCCGCGCAGAATCCGCTATTTAGATTGCGAAATAAAGCCCGGGGAATGAGCCTTCTTCTCCTGCGAATCCCAAACGATGATGATCTTTTCAATGTTGACGTATGCAGTCACGCCGTCTTTCTCCAGATGAAGGACGTTGCCTTCGACCTTGGTCGCTTTACCGCTGACCGTAATCCCCTCGCAACAGACCTCAACTTCTTTGCCCAGGCGGTTTTCAAGAAAATTCCTCACAGCCATTATTCCTCCGTAAATTTGGGTTTCAAGGAAGCTCAGATTTTACCTCATCGTTTTGCCGATGCGAAACTTGCTGGGGCTTTGAGAATTGATGCAAGATATCGCCAGGCGCTTATGTGGCAAAGACGTTCGACACAGTGGCTGTTCATTTTCGGCGCGTGGACGCTGCCCGGACTCTATTTCGCCATTCAGGTCTACCTGCAACATGCTTATGAAGCCCGCCCGATCACTCTGACTCAGGCGCTGCTGCGCGGGATCGTATTCTGGCTGCTGTGGGTCGTCTCTTCTCCCTTGATTTTGTGGCTGGCCCGCACGTTCCCGATCCCGCGGAGGGAATGGCTGGACGGGATGCTCTTTCATGCGCCCGCCGGATTCATCTTCTCATTCGCCCACCTGCTCCTTTACGTGGCGATTTCGTCGCGGCTGAGCAGGGGAATGTGGCCTGATTCGGTCTCGGCGATGCTCGCCGAATTTCAACCCGTCTTCCTCTCAAGCTTCGCCTGGTGGAGCCTGATCTACTGGACGATCCTACTCGCGAGCTACGCCTTCGATTATTACCACCGCTACCAGGAGGGTCAGCTCAGAGCCTCAAAATTGGAAACGGAGTTGGCGCAATCACAGCTCGCGGCGCTGAAGATGCAACTACACCCGCATTTTCTCTTCAACACGCTCCATTCGATCTCGGCGCTGGTGCGCGAGGACGTCGAGGCCGCCGACCAGATGATCGCCCGCCTGGGAGAATTTCTCCGAATGACCTTGCGAAATTCCGGCGAGCAAGAGACGACCTTGGAGCAGGAGTTGAATTTCCTGGAATGCTACCTGGAGATCGAGAGGCTGCGTTTTCAAGACCGCCTTACGACGCGGATAGAAGCCGAGCCGGACACGATGGACGCCCGGGTGCCCAACCTGTTTCTTCAACCGATAGTCGAAAACGCCATACGCCACGGCGTCGCCCGGCAAATGAACGAGGGCGTCGTCGCAATCAGCGCGCGACGCGACAATGGGCGCTTGCGCGTCGAAGTGCGCGACAACGGCCCCGGATTGACGGCGGAAAACGGCGTGGCCGACGGCGTCGGACTCGCCAACACGCGGTCACGTTTGCGGCAGCTTTACGGCGACGACCATAATTTCGGAATGACGAACGCGGCGGAAGGCGGACTGGTCGTGTCTCTGGAAATTCCCTATCGAGAGTGGGAGAGACTTATGGTTATTGAGAAATAAATGCAACAACGCGCCTGACGTAGGGGCAGACCTGCGTGTCTGCCCCGGGAAGGCGCGTCTTATCACACCGGGGCAGACACGCAGGTCTGCCCCTACAGTGTTGTTGCGCTATTCGTTTTAAGACTACACGTCTGTCCCACTCAAAAAAACGATGGCCGAATCCAAACAAATTCGAGTTCTGATCGTCGACGACGAGCCGTTGGCGCGCAAGCGCCTGCGTGAGTTGCTCAAAGGCGACTCCGAAATCGCCATCGTCGGCGAATGCGCGAATGGCGCCGAAACCATGTCGGCCGCGCGCGAACTCGCGCCGGACCTGATCTTTCTGGATGTGCAGATGCCGGGAATGGACGGCCTGGCAGTTTCCGAAGCGCTGAACGACGGCGGAAGTCCGCTGTTCGTCTTCGTCACCGCTTACGAACAGTACGCCGTGCGGGCCTTCGACGCTCAGGCCGTAGATTACCTGCTCAAGCCGTTCGACCGCGCGCGGTTTACGCGGGCTTTGCGGCGTGCGAAAGAGCGGCTTCGGGAAAAAGACCGCGACGGCGTGAACCGGCGAATCCTCGGCCTGCTCTCAGAAATCAAGGACAGGCCGCAATATCTCGACCGCCTGGTCATCAAAAACAACGACCGTGTCTTCGTGCTCAAGACCGACGAGATCGATTGGATCGAGGCCGAGGGCAATTACGTCCGCATCCATTTCGGCAAACAGTCGTCGCTGATGCGCGAAACTCTCAGCCGCCTCGCCGCGCAACTCGACCCTCGCAAATTCCCGCGCATTCACCGCTCGCGGCTGGTCAACATCGATCGCATTCAGGAATTACAGCCCTGGTCGCATCGCGACTGGCGGATCATTCTCCGAAACGGCGCCGAACTGCGCCTGAGCCGCAATTACCGCGACCGGCTACAGCAACTCCTGGGCAAACTATAGGGGCCAGGGTATTCAAGAAAAAGAGATTCGGCTACGAATGATCACGAATGATCACGAATCTCTTTCTTGATCTTGATGAACCATTTGTTTTCCCGCCTTTTTTCCCATCCGTGAATATTCATGTCCATTTGTGGCTGAAATTCCTTTTCCCGAAATCTATAACGCCTTGACTCCATTTTCTCTTGGAGCGGAACGGCGATAAGCCCCGGGGCCCTGTCCGTTCCACTTTTTAAACGCCTTGCTGAAAGCGGCCTCGCTTTCATACCCGACGAGGGCGGCGATTTCGGCGGTCGTCCGCCTTCCTTCGCGGAGCATTTCGATGGCTTTGTGCATGCGCCAGCGCGACAGATATCGAAGTGGCGGTTCACCGACGAGTTCGGTGAACCGGTTTGCGAACGCCGAGCGTGACATCCCGGAAAGGGTCGCCAATTGCTCGACGGTCCACTGGCTTTGCGGCGCCCGATGGATGCTGGCGATCGCTTCGCTGATCTGCGGGTCCGCAGCCGCGGCGAACCAGTTCGGCCGCTCACCGGAGGCCGCGCCAGCATATGCCCGAACCGCTTGAATGAAGAGGATGTCAGAGAGCCTGGTAATAATCGGCTCGGCGCCGGGTTTGCGCAAAGCCGCTTCGGTGATGATGAGGTCGAGAGTCGTTCCGAACCAGTCGACCACCTTGTTATCTCCTCCGGTTTTTCCCGGCGTCGCGGAAAAATGAAGGAAGGGCGGCAAAACTTTCAGCAACGGATGGCTCTCATGGTTTTCGAAGAAAAACGTCCCGCCGATAAAATTCGTGATATCGCCTCTGCCCTCGACCTTGTATCTCCCGTCCGGCCCTGGAGAGTTGAGCCGCAGCCATTCCTGAAGGTCTACGACTTCCGACCGCGGCGAATCCGAGACTTTACATGCGCATTGTTTCGTAATGATGATGAAATCCCCGGCCTTCAGGCGACGGCTGATATTCAGCTCCTCAATTACAAGAAAGGCCGACCCTTTGACCAGAATGAAAAACGGCGCTCCGATCTCTTTCGCAATATAAAGCCCCCACGGGGCGCCAATCTCGACCGGGCAATAGACCGTGCTGCGTACGCGAACGCTGTTCAAAACTTCAGTTAAAGCATCCATTGCGAATTCAATCTGGACGATCTGACATAAAATCAAGCGAATCTCACATAGAAACTCCACCCACGCGATTATATTCTCTCTTTCGTTGGTCAACAAAGCGGCGCGCCCGCGTCTTCGCGGGAAGGTCTTGCGATGAAGCCTGCCCGCGAGGACGCCGGCGCGCCATTTTAAGAGGAGCAAAGATATGTCTATCGTAATTACAACGCCGACAGGAAACATCGGCAAACATGCTTTAGAACAACTTCTGCAGGCAGGATCGGACGTCTCCGTCATCGTTCGCCAACCTGAAAAACTCTCTGATTCCATACGCAGCCGGGTCAAAATCTATCAAGGATCGATCACCGACGTGGGTTTAGTGACGAAGGCGTTCCGAGGCGCCAAAGCCGCGCTCTGGGTAACGCCGCCCAGCTTAACGCATCCGGACGTCGCCGCTTACCACGGCGAACTGGGCGCCGTCGCCGCGACAGCGATCAAGGAGAGCGGAATTCCCTATGTGGTCAATGTTTCGAGCGCGGGCGCGCATCTGGAAAACGCCGGTCCAATCTCCGGCCTCGCCGCCGTCGAGCGCCATATGAACGCCGTAGCGAAAAACATCGTCCATCTGCGACCCGGCTTCTTCATGGAAAATTTCCTTCAGCAGATCGAGCCGATCAAGAACGACGGCGCAATCTACGAGCCTCTTCCGGGTGATCTTCCGTACCCAATCATTGCGACCCGGGACATCGGCGCCGTCGCGGCGCGGTTGTTGCGCGAGACGAACTGGAGCGGCCATCAGACTCGCGGCTTGCATGGGCCGGCCGACATCGCTTTCGCGGACGCGGCGAAAATCTTGAGCGATGCGATCGGCAAGCCGTTGAATTATGTTCAGATCACGCCTGATCAAGCCTATCAAGCGTTTCTCGGCATGGGCGCAAGCCCCGGATTCGCGAAGGGGCTTGTGGAAATGTATCGGGCTCTCTCAAAGCCGAACGCCATTGCGGAGCCGCGGACGCCTGAGACGACGACGACGACGACGCTGCGTGAGTGGAGCGACAACGTTTTCCGCCCCCTGTTCGCCGGTCAATAAACGAAAGCAGAAAAACTGTGTTTGAGAAATAACAACAACAACAATGTAGGGGCGCGTATTCCGCGCCCAATCGCCTCGATCACGGACCCGGGCGGGGAATACCCGGCCCTACGCTGTTGTCGCATTTATTTCTCGATGACCATAAATCTGTCCCACATTCGCCGAAGCCGCCGCGACACGCCATTCGACCCGCTTATCACGCGATCTTTCCCTCCCATCACATAAAGCTTCGTCGCTTCGCTCATCCCGCCTAAGATCGCGCGCGCCTTATCACACATCATCAACAGGGGAGAAAAAAATATGTCAAAGCTGCTGGCCACCAAGCCGCTCGATCAACTGCTCGCCGAAACTCGTTCGGAAGGCTCGCACAGCCTGGTCCGTACGCTGGGGCCGTATAACCTGATTTCGTTGGGAATCGGCGCCATCATCGGCGCGGGCATCTTCGTCTTGACAGGCACGGCGGCTGCGCAATTCGCCGGTCCTGCGATTACGCTCTCCTTTGTGATTGTGGGGATAGGCTGCGCCTTCGCCGGGCTTTGCTACGCCGAATTCGCCGCGATGATTCCTATTTCTGGTTCGGCGTACACCTACGGTTATGCGACGCTAGGCGAAATTTTCGCCTGGATCATAGGCTGGGACCTTGTGCTGGAATACGCCTTCGGCGCGGCCACAGTGGCCTCGGGATGGAGCGGCACGCTCGTCAGTTTGCTGCAGGATTTCGGCGTCAACTTGCCGCCGCAGATAATTGGAACGCCCGGAAGCGAGTTTGTTTTCTTTCAAGGTCGCTGGTCGCAACTGGCGACTGTTTTGCCCGCGATCAACGCGGCGGGAATCAGTCTCGACGGCCTGCCGCGCGCGAATGCCCTGTTCAATCTGCCCGCGTTCGTTTCGATCCTGATCGTCACAGCCGTTCTGGTCATCGGAGTCAAAGAGTCGGCGCGATTCAACACCATCGCGGTCTTCATCAAGGTCGTCACGATCATCATATTTATCGCCATCGCCGGCGCGTATCTTTGGCAAAACCCCGGCGTGTTCACGAACAACTGGCGCGAGTTCATACCCGAAAATAAAGGCGAATTCGGACAGTTCGGGTGGTCGGGCATAGCGCGCGGCGCCTCGGTGATCTTCTTCGCCTACATCGGCTTTGACGCCGTCACGACCGCCGCCCAGGAGGCCAAGAACCCGCAACGCGACATGCCCATCGGCCTTCTGGCTTCGCTCGCCATCTGCACAATTCTTTTTCTCGTTGTTTCGGCCGTGTTGACCGGAGTCATGCACTATTCGCAATTGAACGTGCCCGCCCCCGTCGCCCTGGCGATCGGCGCGACTGGAGTGAAGTGGGGGAGCCTGATAGTCAATCTGGGAAGCCTGGCCGGGCTGAGCACTGTCATGCTGGTGATGCTGCTGGGGCAATCGCGAGTCTTTTACGCAATGTCGCGCGACGGGCTGTTGCCTCCCTGGGCGGGCGCGATTCATCCGCGATTCCGCACGCCGTGGATTTCATCGATTGTGGTAGGTTTGGTGGTCGCGACCTTTTCAGGACTCTTTCCGATCAGCGTCCTCGGTCAACTGGTCAACATCGGCACTCTGCTGGCATTCGTCATAGTTTGCGCGGGCGTGTGGATATTGCGTATCAAACGCCCCGATATGAACAGGCCCTTCAAAACACCCTGGGTTCCGTTCACGCCGCTGATGGGCATACTGATTTCGCTGGCGTTGATGGCGAGTCTGCCGATCGATACATGGATTCGTCTGATTGCATGGCTACTCGTAGGACTTGCCATCTATTTCGGTTACAGCCGCAAGCATAGCCGCTTGCAGGCAGGCGAAAAAACTCCGGCCATTAATACCACCGACTGAAGCGCCCTACAGGCAGCCCCAGACGGGAAGCAAAAAAGGCAAAGAGGGTCAAAAAGAGTATTCTTGCCCTCTTTGCTTTTTTTGCTTCTTTTGCTTCCCCTCAACTACCTCGCAAAGCCCTTCCAAAAGTCGATTGCATAACCTGAACTTTTTACATCTCGGTGAAGACACGTTCAATTCATCCCGATGATAATTGCGCCCTCCACTTCCGAAGGAGATGAAGTCTATGCATTATCGACCGCTCAATAGAATCCTTTTCACTTCGTTGATCATGCTCGGCGGCGCTCTCAACAGCTTCGCACAATCACAGCAGCAAGCGTCGCAATCAAGCGCGCGACCGGCGAACTCCCCCTGCGGCGCGAAGCCCGAATACCGCCAGTTCGATTTTTGGATCGGCGAATGGGACGTGAAAGTGGGAGGCAGGCAGGCCGGAACAAACAGCGTGCAATTGATACTCGGCGACTGCGTCATCTTCGAAAACTGGACGGGCTCGGGCGGGATGACCGGTAAGAGCTTCAACATCTATAACGCCGCCAAAGGCAAATGGCAGCAGACGTGGGTGGACAGTTCCGGCAATGCGCTCGAGTTATACGGCGAGTTCAAAGACGGCGTGATGCGGCTGGTCGGCGAGAAGCCCGCTCCGAACGGCGGCAAGATCATCGACAAACTCACCTTCTTCCCGCTCGAAGGCGGGCGCGTGCGCCAGCTCTGGGAGTCATCAAAAGACGACGGTAAGACCTGGGGCGTGGTGTTCGATGGTTTGTATACTCGCAAGAAAACCTAGGCCACTGGATCGCCAGACAGCAGAAAGCTTTGCTATTGCCTGATAAGTGGGAAATCCGAGTTCAAGGCAAGTTCGAAGTGGAGTCGCCAACCCGACGGTCAATGGTTAATCCGGCGCATGAGCGCGCGGTCCGCCCCGCCGAAGTGACGACGCGGTCGAGTATGTCATCACCTTCCGAGCTCGATCGTTTATCAAAAATAATGAAGGCCAGCCATCATCATTATAGAGCGCGATCTAACAACACATAATTTTGAATTTTGCTACTTTCTTCATCAGGTAGGCCGTGCTAGCATTCCTTCCTCCCTCCCGCCCACTTTTGCCAGGGATAGAATCCCCCTTTGCGGATGCAATCCCCCTTTGCGGATGCAATCCCCCCCACTACATGACTTTTTAGCTGGGAGATCAAGATGGATCAAAGCCTCGAGACGCCTTCCATTCAACGGCCTGGATATGCGCGTCGCAAACGCCTGCTCTGGATCGGATTCAGCGTTTTCTCGCTGCTCGTCTTAATAACGCTCGCGGGCCTGTTATACGTCCGCACCGGCAGGCTCAATCGTTACATCTCTAGCCAGGTGGTCGAGGCGCTCAGTGAATATGGGCTGCGCGTCGAGATCGGGAATTTCAACATCTCCTGGGGCTTCCAGACGGCGAAGATCGGCGATATCAAGATCTATAATCAACAAACCGGGCAATTGATCGCAACGATTGAACAGGCCGAAATGAATGTCCAGATTCGCGAACCGTTCGCATTGCGATTGCGCCGCGAGGTTATCTTTAAGCGCCTGGAGTTGACAAATCTGAATTTGCGACTCGATGTCGACGAGCAGGGCCGCTCAAATCTGCGGGGATTGCATTCGGCGCCTCCCCAGGCTCCCAGCCGCATCGGCTTCGATTTTTCAAGTCTGATTGTCGCCCTTAGAGGCGGCAAAGCGAATATCAATGATCTATCGCGAAAAATCGATGGGAATCTGGGAAATTTAGAGCTCAATGCGCACCCTCTGCCCGTAGGAGAGACAATCAGGGCGCAACTGAAAACTCGCGGGGGCCATCTTCGCTATGAGGGGAGGGAGTTTTCGTTGGAGGGTTTGGACCTCCTCGCATCGGGCGGGGAGGCGGGCGCGCAGATTGACCAGCTTACGCTTCAAAGTCCTGTCTTGAAGGCCTCGGCCTCAGGCCGGATCGACGACTGGAAGGCGCCGCGATACAACATTGACCTTCATTCACAAGTAGCGCTTGAGGAGATTGAAAGAATCTTGGAGCCGCAAGCCGGTCTGCAGGGCGCAGCGAGGGTCGATGCGAAGATTGAAGGAAAAGAGAAGGCCTACAAAATCAACGTCAAGCTGAATTCGGACGATTTTGCAGCGTACGGCGCCCGGATGAAGGGCGCGCTCGCCCAGGGAGAGGTTGAGGGCGAAGGGAGCCGTTACAAGGTCGCCGCTGATTTGAGTTCGAACGAAATCGTAGCGTCAGGGGCTCAGCTTCACGGGGTCAAGATCGAAGGGATCAAGGCCGAGGGCGATGGCGCCAGGATCGGTTTTGAAACCCGGCGGGCTTACGCCAGAACGGCCGTCGGTCAGGGCGCCCGTTTAATTGATTTATCGGCGGTAGCAATCCGCGGCGAATCTTCAAGCGGCCGTATTCGCGCAAGCTCTACACAAGCGACGGTGGACAAGATCGAACTCGCGCAAGGGCGGATTTCGGGAATCAGTCTGACAACCATCGACGCCGAACTCGAACGTGGACGTTATCGAGCGACGGGGAAATTAGCAGTCAAGGACGGCGTTGTCAACGGCGCGTCAGTCGGGCAGCTCGACGGAGACCTGGTCGCCGATAACGAGTCCGTTTCGCTGAACAAATTCAAGGCTTCACTCTTCGGCGGAAACGCGTCAGGCGATGTCGCGATGAACCTCGGACGCGGCGATTCCCGTTTAAAGGCGACTTTCGACAATCTCAAGACCGGCGACGTTTTCGCGGTCGCCTCGACCGACCGCGCGCCACTGGCCGGACGCTTCGGCGGCGGGGCCGAGCTAAGCTGGCCGGGAATGGATTTTCTGACCACGAGCGGCGCCATCAATATTCACTTGAAGGCCGAGACGACCCAAACCGTCGACGCCATTCCCATGACCGGCGACGTAAATATTCGCGCGCGCGGCGGAGTGTTCGACGTCGAACAATTCCTGCTAAATACGGACGCCTCTCAGGTCAAGGCATCGGGACAGTTTTCACGTGACGGGACCACCGATCTTCGTTTTTCGCTCACCTCCAAAAACGCCGAGCAATTGCAAACCATCGCCAATTCGATCGAAGAGGTCCGGAAATCGGTCGAGGCATTCGAGCCTCAAATTCTCGGTGATTTCAGATTCGAAGGCCGGCTGCAAGGCCCCTACAAGGACCCAACGCTCGAAGGGGATCTCAACGCGTCGAATGTATTGCTCCACGACGAACCGCTCGGCGCTGTCAGCGGCCATCTGTCGCTCTCTCCCACGGAGGTAAAATTCGAGAACGGGACGCTCGTGGCCGCCCAGGGGGGCTCTGCGAAATTCAATTACTCGGCGCCGCGAGACGCCCGAGGCCCCGAGGGGCGTTTGGACGCCACAGTCGAACGCATCTCGGGCGACACCCTGATCGCGGCCGCCGGGCTGCCAATCGGACAGAAGTTTTTTTCCGGCGATATATCGGGCGAAGCCCATTTGACGGGTTTGCCGCGCGCGCCGAAAGGAACAGCGGCCATCAACCTTATCAACGGGATGATTGGCGGACAGACTGCGGAAATGGCCGCCGCCAGCCTGGTGTTTGACGGAAATAGCATGCGAATCAATCGCGCCGAGGTACGTCTGCCGCAAGGAAGACTTACGGCGGACGGCGATATGGATCTAAACAGCTATGCCTTTCAGGCGAAGGGACGCGTCGAGAATCTCGATTTGGCAGCCCTCGCCAACGCGGCCGAGACTCCCAATCTGGCGGTGACCGGAACTATCAATGGCGACATCCAGGCGAGCGGCAACGCCAAAGATATCGAACAGCTTAATATCCAAGGCGCCGCCCAGGGGCAAAATGTGACGATCAACGGACGGCAGGCAGGCCAGTTGAGCCTGACAGCGCGAACTGGTCAAAATGGCCGTTTGGACGCCGATCTGGTCACCGGTATTGCAGGCAAACCTCAATCGGCGCATGCGGCAATAGAACTGCGAAAACCGGGCCGCCCCGTCGAGGTCAGCGCCGATCTGGCGGACCTGGACCTTGCGCCGCTGCTGGCCGCGTTCGCGCCTAACCTCTCTTCTACCGTTGGGGGGAACATCGGCGGCAAGCTCCGGCTCGCCGGGCCGACGGTCAACGACAAAGGCGAAGCGACAATCAACGGGTTGAAAGGAAGCCTTTCGCTGACCTCCATTTTGCTCGAAGTCTCGGGACGCCGGATGACGGTCCAAACGCCGATGACAGTCACGATGAACGGACCGGAAATCACGCTCGATCGCACGCGCATTACCGGCGACGGGCTCGATCTCAGTCTGGGTGGAACTCTGGGTATAAGCGAAGAGGCAAAGCTTAATTTTGCAATCAACGGGACGGCGGACCTGGAAGCGATCGCGCGATTGAATCCCGATTATTTCACAGGCGGCAAGGCGACTGTGGATGTTCGCTTGACGGGATCGGCGAGCGCGCCTCAACTCGGGGGCGATATTCGTTTAGACGAAGTGTCGTATTCGACAATCGATCAGCAATTCAACCTGGAACATGGCAATGGACGGATTGTCATGGCGGGAGAGAAGATCACGCTCGAAAATTTCACCGCCGCCGCCAACGACGGAACGCTCAATGCGAAAGGGGTCCTCACTCTCGATCGACTCCAGCCAAAAGAATGGCAATTGGATGTCTCTACCAACAACGCGGTCGTCTTTTACCAGGGCGCCCAGATCGCGCTCAATGGCGACGTTACACTGAAGGGTGATCCTCAGGAACAATCCCTTACGGGGGCGATTACGATTTCGCAAGCGGAGTACGTGAGCGATTTCGATTTGGAGCGATTGACGTCCTCAGGAGGGGATTTGAGTTTCGACCTGGGAGCCGGTGGAAGCGGATCTTCGCTGCCGCGCACGAATCTGGACATCCTGGTTGAGGCCAACGATTCGCTCCTGATCCGAAATGAGCAGGTCAATACGGTCGGATCAGCCTCGCTCACAATCTCCGGTTCGCTGGCCGACCCTTATGTCATAGGGCGAGTGACTTTCGAAGGGGGCACGGTAAAATTCCGTTCTCAACGCTATGAAATCACAGCCGGGACGATCGATTTTCCGCCCGGCGCGGGCATTTCGCCCGAGGTCAATTTTCTGGCCGAAGGTGATGTCAGCGGATACCACGTGTATGTCGGCCTGACGGGACCGTTCAACGACATGGATGTGACGCTGCGGTCCGAACCTGAATTACAGCGGTCGGAAGTGATCTCGCTGGTCACGACCGGACGCGCCGACTCGGATACGCTCGGAAGCGAAGAGCTGGTTCGGTCCGGAGTGGGCACAGCAGCCTCTCTTCTCACCCAGGAGTTCATCTCGAAACCGACGGAGTCGCTTCTGGGCCTGAGCAGATTTCAGATCGATCCGGTATTGCGCCCGAATTCAAACCCGGCCGCGCGCCTGACAGTTGGCCGACAATTGGCGCGTAACCTCGCCTTCACCTATTCGACCAACTTGGGATCGGAGCAGGATCGGACAGCCCTGACGGAGTACACACTCACGAACAGGTTTTCCGGAATCGCGTCATATACGCAAGGCGGGGCTTCGACGCGAGGTGGGAGCAAAGACAGTGATTTCACGCTCGAATTCCGCGCGCGCAAGCGATTTTCGCTGGGATTCGGATCTACTGATCCGCTCGCTTTCAATACCCTTCGGCCCGCCGGCGCGGCCACGCCGAAGCGCGAACTCGAACCGCTGCCGCGCGCAGAGGTCACGATAGTAAAACCCGAAGGCGTGAAACTGAGCGATAAGCGATTGCGCGAACTGGCGCCGGTCGCGAAAGATGGTTTCTCCCGGCCGCTTGCCCGATTGGGCGAGCGCAACCTGACCAATTATTTGCAGGAACACGGATACTTTTTCGCGACCGTTCGATCGCGTTGCCTGCCCGTAGTTTGTAACGGCCCGGATCTACAAGTCTTTTATGACATCGAGCCGGGACAACGCCTGGACCTGGAAAGGATTCGCCTGGACGGCACCGAACAGATCGGCCTCGGCGACGTCAGCGGGAAGTTTCAAACGCAAGCCAAGAGCGCGTTCGGAAGTATTCCCTTCTTGAAGAATCTGCCGCTGGTCGGCGGGCTGGCCCGCGGCGTCACGAGCAATGACCGATTGACGCATGACAGCGAGGTCGTGCGACGACAAATGGTCGATTTGGGATTTCGGTCGGCTCGCGTGGCGCCTCGCCTCGCCTTCAGCCCTGAAAGCGAAGACCTGACCGTCATCTTCAATGTTGAAGAGGGACCGCGCTCGACCATCGCTGATGTTATGTTCCGGGGAAATTCCGTCCTCTCAGCCGACGAGTTACGGAAAGCGGCCCCCATTAAGGACAGCGAGGCGTTCTCGCCCACGCTCATCCGATCGGGCGTCGCCAATATCAAAAAACTTTACGCCGACCGAGGGTATCTCGACGCCGTGGTCTCGACCGAAATCGTCGATTTGCAGAACGACCAGGCGCGTTTGATCTATTCCGTGGAAGAGGGGCCCAAAAATGTCGCGAGCGAAATCGTGATCTCGGGGCAAACAAAATCGCGCGAAGATTCTATCCGCCGGTTTCTCGCGTTCGGCGCCGGCGACACGCTCACACCAGACCTCATCCGCCGCACGCAGCGCGATCTGTACGCGACTGGCGCCTTCCGGGAAGTCACGATTCGAACGGAATCGAAACCCGGCGAAGATGAGAGCGCGCGGCGGGTGTCCATCGGGGTGACCGAGGCAAAGCCGTTGCTTTTCGTATACGGGTTGGGTTACTCCACCGACGAAGGCGCGCGAGGTCTGGCCCAGTTGAGTAATACCAATCTTTTCGGCCGCGTCAACAGCGCTTCGATCCGCATGCGCGCGAGCCGGCGCGAACAACTCGCCCAGCTTTCCTACACCGACCTGCGGCCTTTCGGGACGAAATGGGCCACTACGGTCTCGACTTTTTACGACCGCAATACCGATCTGCAAACCATCCAGCGAAAACGCCTGGTGGACGGAAAAGTGCAGACCGAAAATCCGCAAAGTTTCGGCATCAATCGGTCCGCCGCGTTCATCCAGACCGAACGGAAATTGTCGGAACAGACTTCATTACGATTTCGCTACAGTTTTGAAAACGCGCGGCTCTCGAACGCGCAGAACGTCCCGATCGGCGAGATCGGCCGCAACAATCGTTCGATCCGGTTGGGTTCGTTTTCAGTCGGCTTCACCCGCGACACGCGCGACAGCGCTCTCACGCCGACGCGCGGACAGCTTTGGAGCGCGGAGCACAGTGTCGCCGCGCGGATCTTCGGCGGGAATGAGGCGTTTAATCGGTTCTTCGGAACGTACCAGGGCTACAAAACCTTCGCCCCTGCGACGCCTGTAATCCGCGATTCCACCTTCGCTTTCTCGGCGCGCATCGGCCTGGCGGCGCCTTTTCGAGTTCCCACGACAAACACGCTTGACGACAAATTGTTGCCGATCAGCGAACGATTTTTTGCGGGCGGCGCCACCACGCTCCGCGGATTCCGCTTCGAGCAAGCCGGGCCGCAGATCATTCTTGAGGGGACCCGCCCGGGTGAACTGCCCGCCCTGGTCCCCCGTGGCGGCAATGCTCTGACCATCTTCAATTTCGAATTACGCTATCCACTCACTCGACGTGTGCGGCTCGTACCCTTTTACGACGCCGGCAATGTGTTCTCTCTCGTCCGTGATATCCGATTCAAAGACATGTCCAACACCGTCGGGCTGGGGCTGCGTATTAACACGCCCATCGGCCCGGTCGGCATCGATTACGGCTACCTGCTCAATCCGCCATCCTTTGTCACTCAGGGGGGGGCCACTCTGCGACCTCCGCATGGCGTCGTTCACATAAGGTTTGGACAATCTTTCTAAATCGGCAAAGAAGGTTGGCGCAAGACCAACTCGCCAACTAAAGCTGTTTTCAATTCGGTGTACCGGTCAATAGAACGCGGATGACGCGGATACGGCGGATCATCGCTGATAAACCCAGAAAAGATCAGCGTCAATCCTCCCTATCCGCGTCATCCGCGTTCTATTGGTGTCGGCGAACTCAAACGAGTCAAGTTCTTGATGAAGGGCGGTGAGGTAGTCAAAAAGGAACTCCCCAAGTAGAATCACGCCTCTGTTCAAACTTTCATTTGCATGGGGCTCGCTCGTTCGGCAGTGAGCGATTGCCCGAAACAATGAAAATCGGGATTTTCCGCAGGAGCGAAGGATATGAAAGCAATCGTCGTTGAAAACTTCGGCGGGCCGGAAGTGTTGGCTTACCGCGACGCCGAAAAGCCCGCGCCCAAAGCGGGCGAAGCCCTGGTCAAGCTGGAAGCCGTCGGCCTTAATTACATTGACGTTTATCATCGCACGGGGCTTTATCCGCAGCCGCGCCCGTTCATTCCGGGCATGGAAGCCGCTGGCGTTGTCGAAGCCGTCGGCCCCGATGTGACCGAGGTCGCGGTCGGCGACCGCGTGGCTTACGCGATGCAGCCCGGCGCTTACGCCGAATACGCCGTAGCGCCGTCGTGGAAGCTGGTCAAAGTTCCGGAAGGCGTAAGCGCCGAACAGGCCGCCGCCGCGATGCTGCAAGGTATGACCGCTCATTACCTGACAACCTCGGTCTACCCGTTGAAAGCCGGCGAAGCGGCGTTGATTCACGCGGCGGCAGGCGGCGTTGGATTACTGCTCATTCAAATGGTCAAACGCATCGGAGCTCGGGCGATAGGCACGGTTTCGACTGAGGCCAAAGCGCAACTCGCTCGCGAAGCCGGAGCGGATGATGTCATTCTTTACACCCAACAGGATTTCGAGCAGGAGACTCGCCAATTGACCGGCGGCAAAGGAGTCCAGGTGGCCTACGATTCGGTCGGGCGCGACACATTTTTGAAGAGCCTTTCGTCGCTAGCGCCGCGCGGGATGATGGCGCTCTTCGGCCAATCGAGCGGCCCCGTCCCGGCCTTCGATCCGGCGCTGCTCGCGCAAAAAGGCTCGCTCTTTTTGACACGACCGAGTCTGGCGCAATACGCGGCGACTAGAGAAGAATTGCTCTGGCGCGCGGGCGACCTGTTCAAATGGATCAAATCGGGCGAATTGAAGCTGAGAATCGAAAAGACATTCCCACTGAGCGAAGCCGCCGAAGCGCACCGGCAGCTCGAAGGCCGGAAGACAACAGGGAAGGTGTTATTGATTCCCTGATAAGTGGATGGAACTCGCGCCCTCTTTAGTAACTCGAAGTCCAAATGGTTTGGAGAAAAAAACAACAAACTGAGACTCGTCAGAGGGAAATCTGCGGCGATTGTGGCGTTGATGAAGGCCATTATCACGTTTTAGGGTGCGATAAAGAAGACTGTCCCTTCTGCGGCAGGCAACTTATTTCCTGTTATTGTTGTTACGAACTTCTGAACCTTATAGACGAGGACAAGTACGACGAATCAACTTCAAACCTGCCCCCAGAGATATACGAGAAGGGCCTTACAGAAGAACAGGAAAAACAATGGGAGAAATTACTTAATCAAAAAGGACGCATCCCTTTCATCCTCTACCCGCAGTTTTGCGCCAAATGTGGCAAGCAATGGCCTGAGTTCTTTTTGGTTCCTGATGAAGAATGGAATCGCTACATTCAGCCGGACAAACGAAGCGAGATCATTTGTCGAGAGTGTTACGATTTCATCAAGGAGGCGATAGATAGAGCAAAAGAAAAATACAACGCCGCCTAAGGCTTCGATTCATCGGGGACGCGCGAGTCGTCCTGCCCTTGTCAGGCGTCCTTTGGAGGATTCTCGGCAAACCATTCCACGATCGCCGGCATATTCATCTCGAAATCGCCCGGAATCGAAAAGTTTAAGACGGCGGCCGGACTTGAACTTCGGTTCTCGAAATCGTGCGTCACTCCTGCCGGCGCCAATACGAAGGAGCCTTTTGGGGCGTCAATCCAGCGATCGCCAATCAGAAAGCTCATCGTTCCTTCAATCACATAGAAAACGTCATCTTCAGGGTGAGAGTGCGCCCCAGGGCCTTGCGTGTGCGGCTCCAGGCGCCACTCCGAGATGGAATACGATCTTTGCGTTTCTTCGCCATCGGCCTTGAAGACGGCGCTAATGCGTCCCATCGGGTATGAACGTCCGGCGCCGGGAGGCAGAAAAATGCCGGCTCGTTTTGTAGAGTTGTCTTGGATGCTCATGTGTCCTCCTATTGCTCGAAGAAGGCGGCGAATCGCTTCAGTATCTCTTCAGGCGACACCTCTTCCTTGCGAGTTGCGATGAACCATATGTGACCGAAAGGGTCTTCCAGTTTGCCGTTGCGATCGCCGTAGAACTCGTCCGTCACTGGCTTCAATATTTTCGCTCCGGCGCCGTAAGCCCGGCTAACCACCGCGTCCGCATCTTCGACGTAAAGGTGAATCGTCACAGGTGTTCCGCCGAGCGATTTGGGGCCGCGATGACCTAATTCAGGATACTCGTCAGCCAGCATAATCACCGCGCGCCCGACTCTGATCTCGGCATGCCCGATCTTCCCGCTCGGTTCCATCATCCGGTAGATTTCCGTCGCTCCGAAGGCTTTTTTGTAAAACTCAATCGCGGCGGACGCGCCATTAACACACAAGTATGGCGTCGCGCCTTCACAACCATCGGGAATCGGCTTCACCTTGCTTGCCATAAATATTCTCCTTTGTGTTAAACCGATAAGGTCTCGATAACGCTGAACGCCGTGGGCGGCGCCGTCACGATTCGCTCAATGCGCAGCCCCGAAGATTCGAGCAGCGCGCGGAATTCGGCTTCGGTTCGCTTACGCCCGCCTGCCATCACCAGCATGTTCAAATCGCTCCCGATTATAACTCCGTCGTGTGACGACGATCCCACACGCTGAGGAAACGTAAATTCTCGCCATCGCCCGAATCTCCTGAGGTGTGATCTGGCCGGGTAGCCGCGACGGATTATACGCAAAATCGTTCTGAATCAGGCAGTCGTCATTGCCCTTCGTTCAAAAAAAATATGCCAGGCGTCAGGCCTATTCGGCCCTCCGCCTGGCGTGCTTTGTTGAGTTTAAATTCGCGTCGGAGTCCTTGCTGATCCCTCTCGGGGTCTTACATCTTCTCCGATTCGCCTTTGGGCTAGAACTCCACCCGCAGTCCCATACGCATGTTGAACGGCAGGTAGTAACCGCGCGTAAGATCAGTCAGCGCGATGCCCGGTTTGAGGAAGTCCGGGTTGCTCTGGCCGGCTGTGCTCTCGCGGAACATGTCTGGCAGCCGCAGCCTCTGGCTGTTGGTCACGTTGAAGAAGTCGCCGACCAGCGTAAGCCGCCAGCGTTCGGTCAACGAGAACTTGTAATCGGCATGCAGGTCCAGGCGCGCGAAGAACGGCGTGCGACCAAGCTTGCCGCGCCCGCCCACCGGGATCTCGCCGGCAGTGGAGTAAACCGGGTGCGCAAGGTATTCGCTGACCGGCACTCCCGATTCCATATGAAGGCCCGCGCCCAGGTTCAATCCCTTCAGGCGGTTCGCGAAGCGCTGGTCGCCCAGGGCGTAGCTGCCGTAGACGTTGGCTATGTGCCTGCGGTCGGTGTTGAGCGGGCCGACGGCGAATTGATCGCCGAGCAGATTGAACTCGCCGGCCGTGAAGTCGAACAACGAGCTGATGGCCGGGTCTGTCTGGCCGTTGTCGTTGCGGAAGTGCCCTTCGAAGTTGCCTTCGACTTTGGCGATGCGCCAGTTTGAAAGCAATTGCCAGCCCCTCGAGAAGCGCTTGTTCAGCTCTATTTCGACCGCTCGGTACTTGCGGACCGCGTCGGGGAATCCGTCGGCCACGCCGTCCGCGCCGGGGTCGCCGGCCGGCGCGCCGTTAGCGCCGTTCGGACGATAGCATACGCCGAGGTCGGCGTTGACAAAGTGCGAGTCGCAGGCCGACGGCACGTTGGTGACGTTCCCGTCCGCGTCAAAAGTGGGCGTGAACTTGACGCTGATGGGGTTGACCGCCGCGTCTAGTTTCGAGGTGATGTTTCCTATGAAATAAGTCTGGCCGAAGAAGTCGGCGCTCTCCGGCGCGACCACCGCGGCGTCCTCTACCACGCGCTTCACGCGGCGGTCCAGGTAGCGCACCGACAACGTCCAATTGCCGGGCAGTTGCTGCTCGAAGCCGATGACGTGTTCGTCCGAGTAACCGAGCTTGGTTCCGGGCAGGATCGGGCTTGACGGATCGGAGAGTGAGACCGACACGGTATCGCCGGTGCCGCCGGCCGCTCCGGTTAGCAAATGCGCCGCGTCAAGCACTGGCGTGACTGTGTTGAGCGAATTTATATTCACTCGGCGGACTCCGTTGACTATCGCGAAATCGGGCGCGAAGCGGCCGTTACGGAAATCGGTTTCGGCCGACAGCGAACGCTCGGCCAGGTCGAGAGGGATGAACTCGAAGAAGCGGCCGAAGTTGTAATAGGCTTTCGTCTTGCCCTTGCCAAATGGGTCAACCGTCGCGCCAAGGCGCGGGGCCCATGCGCCTGTGAAGCTGTAACCGATGCGATTGCCGTCCCCGCCCGGATTGCCGATCAGCCGCTCCTGATCGTGGCGCAGGCCCACCAGCGCTGTAATGTACCTGTTGATGCGCCAGGTGTCTTGCACGTAGGCGCCATGATAGTTCGACTTGGTGTCAAAAGTAGTGTTGCCGTATTCGCCGCGCGTCTGACGCAGGTAAACGCGCCGCAGTCCCACGCCGGGAACATTCATAAATGGGCAGAGCGTGCAGACCTGATTCGGCTGCAACTCCGCATCCGGCGGCAGGCTGAACAGATCCCATACCGCGTTGACCGACTGGCCAATGGCCGCCGACGCCGCGCCCGAGAGTTGTGTCACAGGCACGCCCGTGGCGTTGGCCGCAGGCACGGTGTACTTCGGCCCGCTGCGGTCGCGGATGCCCGCGTAGAAGGCGCGCTGGAACTGATAGCCCAACCCGAATGTGTGCTGGCCCCAGAAACTCGCCTGCTTGGTGGTGTCGAACGTGGCCCGGTAGGTCGTGCTATCGGTCGGTTCGAAGAAGCCGTAGCCGACGGCCGTGAAGTTGCCGCGCGCAGGTTGCGTGCGGTCAATGATCTGGTTGAAGTCGGAGAAGCCCGACTCGTTGAAACTGTTGTGGCCCTGGCTGAACGACGCCGTCAACGTCCAGGTCGGGCTGAGCGTGCCGGTGTAGCGCGTCGAGATGTTGCGCGTGCCGTAGTCGAGCTTATTTAGCGCCGTCAGGTTGTCGATGTTCAGCGTCGCGAACGGCGCGTTGTTGGTCACCGTCGGGTCGCCGAAGATCGAGAACGCGAATTGGTGATTCGGATTGACGTTGGTGTCAAGCTTGAATGCGTAATTGAGCGTGCGATAGCGACGATGCGTGTCTCCCAGCAGCCGTTCAAGGCCGGAGCCGGTCGCGCCGCGCACGATCTCGCGCCGAACCGTAGGGTTGAACGAGCCGAAGAAAAAGGCCTTGTCCTTCAGCCCCAACACCGGCCCACCCAGGTCGAAGCCGGCGTCATAATTCTCCTCTTGCAACAGATTGCCGAATTTGTTGGTGCGCGGGAAGTCGTCCGGCTGCCTGCGCGTGGCCTCGAACGCCTGGGGCCGCGCGTAACCGTAGAGAGCGCCGTGAAACGCCTTGCCGCCCGACTGGGTGATGATGTTGATGATGCCGCCTTGCGATTGGCCATACTGCGGCTCCAAGCCGCCAGTCTTCACCTGCACCTCCTTGATGAACGCCGTATTGATGCCCACGCCGATCGTGCCGAAGTTGCGCGAGAAGACGCCGAGGCCGCCGAAGGCCGAGTCGGTGATGTTGACTCCGTCGGCGACGTAAAGGTTATCCAGCGCCGATCCGCCGGAGATCGAAGGGTTGGCGACGCCGCCCTTGCCGCTGTCAGCCACGCCGGGAGCTAGGTAGAAAAGGCTGGTGACGCTGCGCTGCACGGGGATATTCTGGAAGAGCTGGTCGTTCAGGTTTTGCCCTATCGCCGTACTTCCCGTGTCAATCGTGGCCGCGCCCGCAGAGACTTCGATAACCTCGCTGACAGCGCCGGCCTCAAGCGTCAATTTTAGCGATGAGGTCTTGCCGACGAAGACTTCGACGTTGGGTACCGAGATGGTCTTGAAACCCGCCAGCTCCGCCCTGACCGTGTAAAGGCCGGGGATGAGGTTGGGCGCGTCGAATTCGCCTTCCGCGTTGGCGTTGACGACGCGGTCGCCCGTCTGTCCGCTCACGGTCACTTTGGCGTTAGCGATGGCCGCCCCTGCCTGATCTAGAACGCGGCCGTTAATCGCGCCTTTGGTCACCAGGTCTTGCGCCGAAGCGGAAAACGAGAGCGCCAGACAACAGGCCAGCGAACAAAGCAATTGGTATAGAGTTCTTCTTCGCTTCATAAAACTCTCCTTTTTTTTGGATTAAATACTTGTTGCGCCGCCGTTGATTCGGCGCCGGGCGATGGCCGGCGTGAAAAACAAAGCAAGAGAGCGCAACGGTAGTCAGGCCGTCAATCGTTGTGGAAAGTTTTCTACAGTTTTATCTGGGAAGGCGACAGACTTACAGGATTCACTATCGCCCTCCCGCATCGCTATAATGCGCGCCGGAGTGAAATTACTTTGTGCGCATCAGGATCCACAACAAGTTGGCCGTAAGCCGCTCTTGTAAAACGCAACTGATGGGCCAACTTCTGCGATCGCTGTAATGTGGCGAACCGCCATAACAGTGGCGCAATCACCTTCGATCGTTGATGTGAATCGGGCGTTGAAAGACGTTGAAGGCAAAGTAGAATTCGGGAACCTGAATTCCAATGCAGTTTTTCGGATTTGAATAGTGGTTGGCGCGGATTGGCTGAAACCGGATTACAGGAATTGGAATGATTAACGGCGGCGGCCAGCTTTCAACTCGATGCGGAACTTGCCTGTCGTCGAGTGATCGCCGGCCGCTGAATACTTGGGAAACTAGAGCAGATTGCAAATGAGTGTACGGTGTCGGGCGATTCGTTTAATCGCCATGGGCGCGGTACGGTACCGGGAGCCATGTGCGCCAGGATAACAATAAGTGAATTAAACCCATGACTTCACACCGTACTTCTCAAAGTGTTGTTTGTCGTTTGTATAGACCGATGCAACCAGATGCACACTTCTTTGGGCAGCGATTGCAACTTG